>JBDLPW010000027.1:0-4933 GCA_039800905.1 Actinomycetota bacterium
TGAACGCAATTGCAACAAACGTCGTTTGAGTCCAGTTGATCGGTGCAGGCGAAACGAAACCGACAAGAACCAGGGCGGTAGCGGCGGCAACAGGAACGACTGTCGTAAGGGGGAATCGTTCTGCGAAATACGTTGCGATAGCCCGCACGATTCGCCCTCGATTCCTCAGTCCTGAACTGGTGGATTGTTCAGGTTGCTAGCAATGCTAGCGGGCGACCACGGTCTACGAGAGGAGCGATTTCATCTGCTTGTAGATGATGTTCGCTGCCATGACAGGGTTCAATCGCGACAGGCGATCCATCATCGTGGCATCCGATCCGATGGTGATGCGTGGGTTGTTGGACTCAATCGCATCGACCATCGCCTTCGCCGCAACGGTTGCGGGGGTCTGCTTGAACTTGGAGGCATCTGCCGAGTCGGCGGTCATCGCGGTCATGCCCGAGTTTGCCGCAATGTTCGTGGCAATTGCTCCAGGGAACACCACCGTGACACCGACGTTGGTGTCCATCAGTTCGGAACGAAGACCCTCGGTGAACAGCTTGATTGCGGCTTTGGACGCGCCGTAAATAGTTTGTCCGGGGACGGGTGCGTACGCGCCCATCGACGACACATTGAGGACGTGCGCTTCGGGACGCTTCTTGAGTCCGGGCAAGAACGCCTTGACTAGCGCGACAGGGCCGAAGAAGTTGACCGCCATCACGTGCTCGACGTCTTTCCATTCGAGCTGTTCGACGTGCACGAATGGCTGGATGATTCCCGCGTTGTTGATGAGCGCGTCCACCGGTCCGACAGTCTTTTCGATTGCGGCGGGCAGCGCCGCGACCTTAGCGAGGTCAGAGACGTCGAGGGTGTGAGTCGATACCTTGCCGCCGAGTTTCTCCGCGAGACCGGCCGTCTCGGCAAGGCTTTCCGCGCGGAAGTCAACAGCCGCAACGGTCGCACCTCGTCGCACGAGTTCGAGAGTGATTTCGCGCCCCATGCCGCTTCCGGCTCCGGTGACGACGATGACTTTTCCGTTGACCTTCATGTCAAGCTCCTTTGTGAACTGGATGGTCCATCCAGTTCACACGATACGCCTCGTTGCGAGGAACGGAGTAGGGACTTTGTCCCCGCAGTTATCCGAAGAGCTGTCCGAAGAAGTCCGTCGCCCACACAGTGGATACAAAGACGCCGATTCCTCCGACGACGTAGACCCACTTGAGTCCTCGTTCGATGTACCACTTCTCGCCTCCGTCTGCGAACATGCCGACGATAGCGACGATGATGACGGGGAGCGGTACGAGAAGGAAGGAGAGCGGACCGTACATGTCAGAGTTTGCGAAGATGGCGCCGACGATGTCACCCGACCAGCCTGACAGGAGCGTTGCGAGGAGGAGTGCGGCGAGGCCACCCGGGATGAGCTGGGTGAGGATCTTGGACTTCGGAAGTTCAGGCAGTGTCATTCCCATGATTCCCGGGATGAACATGACGAGGGCACCGGTCCACAGCCACCAGCCCCAGCCGACCATGTCGCCGATCATGACCGTCAGCACGACGTACTTGAATACCAATGAGATCCACTGTTGTGCCATGCCCGGACCGGAAACCTCGGTCGGGTTGATGGCGTCGAGGCGGCCGGGGAAGAACCTTGCCGCGAGTTCTTCGAACAGAATGCGTGCTAGAGCAACTCCGGTTATGACGAAGACGAGGTTCTTCGCGTTGTCAGCAAGTGGAACGCTCGCCCCCGCGAATGCGGAGATTCCACCTACCACTGAGAGTGTCGTCAGCGATGCAACGAATGCAATCATGAATACGTCGATGATGCGTTCCCACAGGTCGCTGATGGATTCAACTGCTGGACGTCGAATCTTGCGGAATGTTGTCGACAGGATGATTGGGGCGAATCCCGCGATGAACATCGCAAGCAGGTAGCGCAGGTCACCGAGTGACGTGATGCCGAAGACTGCCACCGACACGATTGTGAACGATGCGATTCCGAGAAGACCGGCGAGGGCGTCAAGCGTGCCGAGGACGAGCACGATCGACAGGGCCGCCACGTTGCCTGCTGCTGCGATGCTGTCGGCACTCGCGTCGACGGAGATCGCTCCAAGGATGATTGCGGCCGCGTACGGCAGCACCATTCCTCCACCGACCATCGCACGGAGGTAGGAGCCGTCGTTGATGATGCGCGACAGAACGGGGGAGATGCGCGAGGTGTACTCGGTCGCGGCTACGGTCACGCGGTCGAGAAGCGTCATGATCGGCTTGGACCACCACGTTCGAGCATCACCCCAGGCGCGGGTGTCGACAGTGAAGTCGTCATGTTCTACTTCGAGGTTTCCGTAATCGGCCGAGTCGTCACTTCCGCCGTCTCCGTCGGGCCCGCCTGAAGACGAGTTACTGCTCGACGACGAACCGCCACCGGATGAGGAACCTCCACCGCTAGAAGATGAACCACCGCGAGCACCACCGGAGGACGAACCACCTCCTGAAGAGCTGGAACTGCTCGAACCGCCAGGGGTCGATGTGCGGGTAGCGCCGGCCGAACTGCTGCTTGTTGCGCCTCCGGCTGAAGCGGCGGAACCAGCGGCTGACGCCGATGCGCCCGCCGCCGCTGCGGCAGTCGCCGCCGATGCTGCGCTGGCCACCGCTGCCGTGGCCGCGGCCGCCGCAGACACAAGGGCGACCGATGCGACGACGCTGGACACGTTCTGGACAGTACTCGCAACCTCTGCCGGTTCGACTTGGGTACCGGGATCGATGCCCATCTTTTCGTAGAACGCTTCGTCGTCCGTCAGTGCATTCGCCTTTTCGGACGCGCTCGGCTCGGTGTCGCTGACCGTCTCCAGGATTCCAGTTGCCGTGATTTCAAACCATGTCACTTTTTCAAGCGGTGAACCGTCGGCTGCGCGAGTGGTCAGAGTGATCGAGTGCCAACCAGGTTCGAGGTTGTCGGGAATCTGAACGCTCGTTGCGAGTGCGCCGGTACGGGTAGTCGTTCCTGAACCAATGGTCTGAGGTGTCGAACGGGCAACAATCTCGTAGTCAACATTCGGGGCAAGGCCGGACGAGTGAACTTCGACTGGAGCGCCAAGCGCCGTGTCACCGACAGGGGCCTGGAAATCGATATTCGCACCTGGTGAGCCGATGTCGAGCGTGAACGGAGTCGCCTGTGCGGATCCCTGGTCGTTTAGGGACGCGACGGTGAATGTGAACAAGCCAGCCTCTGTCGGTGTTCCCGTGATGCGTCCTGTGGTGCGGTTGATGTCAACGCCGTCCGGGAGGCTTCCACCCGCGAGGAAGAATGTGGGTGCGGGATATCCCGTTGCGGCAGTGAAACCGCTGACGGGAACGCCGAGGGTTCCGTTGGGCGGCAGCGTAAGCACCGGCTTACCCGGTGCCTCGTGCGCGGAAATCGCAAGCGGGAACGTCTTGACGCCGCGGGAGTTGGTCGCGGTCACGGTGAATGTGTAATCACCCGATGCTGACGCGGTACCCGCGATCACTCCCGTGGCGCTGTCGAGGAAGATCCCCGGCGGAAGCGAACCCGCCGTCACCGAATACGTTGCGACGGGTAGCGCTTCGGTCGTCACACCATCGGCGTAATTGCGACCCACCGGCGCGATTGCCAGGACAGTGGAGTCCAGCGCGACCGGAGCTTGTTCGATCGCCATGACGAAAGTGGGGGTTGTGAACGTGTAGTACCCCGTCGCGTTCACGCCGATGGAGAACGAGAAACTTCCGAGCGTGGTCGGGGTTCCGGTGATCGCACCCGTCGACGAGTTGAGGGTGAGGCCGGCGGGAAGAGCGCCGCTGGTGATCGTGTACGTCGGTGCAGGGTACGCGGTCACCGCAACGCCGTCCGAGAACAGTGCGTTGCGGAGCGCGCTCGGAGCGATTGTCCCGTCGGTGGGAACCGGATTCTGGTACACGACGAGTGTGTTCGTCGTCGAAACTGTGGTGTCGTTGCTCGTCGCGGAAATCGTGAATGTGTAGGTTCCGGGTGTCGTAGGCGTACCGCTGATTAGGCCCGTTTCGGTGTCGAGGGTCAGACCGGCCGGCCAGTCGCCGCTGCGTGCATACGTCGGCAACGGGTACGCGCTTGCGGCCACGCCAGGCGAAACAACGGTCGACGGTGAATCACTAAACGCAACATCGACCGGCGTCTTCGCCGGCAGAGTCTGGTCAGTCCAGATCGGGTTCTGGCGCACAACAATCGTGTGCATCGGCGAATCGCTGTAAATCGTCGGGTCGGTGGACTTTCCACGTACAACGAACTTGAACGTTCCTGGCTCGGTCGCGTACCCCGAGATCACACCTGTCTCAGCGTTGAGGGAAAGCCCGGTGGGAAGCCCGTCATGCACCCAGGTGGACTCGGTGCAACCGCAGGACGCAATCACGTACTGGTCGACCGGACCCCAAAAGGTGTCCGAACCGGTGTAGCTAGCGTTGTGGTTCACCGAGGTCGGCATCGAGGATGAACGGTACGTCGGCTCGGCGTAGATCCTCAGCGTGTACGAGCGTGTGCTGACCGATCCTGCGAAGTTGGTCGCGTGAACGGTGAAGTGGAACGTTCCGCCGACGGTCGGCGTACCCGAGATGCGTCCGGTCGAATCGTTGAACACCAATCCTGAGGGTAGGTCGTCGCCTACCAATGACAACGTCGGTGTGGGGTAGCCCGTGAAGGTCGGGCGCTCGCTGTAGGGAACACCGACATAACCAGTCACGTCGATGTTGTCACTGATGACCTCAGGAATTGAGCCGACCTGGATGCGGCGAATTGGTGCGAGTTCGTCGCCGTAAGCGTTGTGTGCGTTGATGACGAAGCTGAAAATTCCAGTTTCACGAGCGGTTCCCGTGATGTGACCGTCTGACGACAATTCGAGCCCCGTCGGAAGCTCACCGGAATCAATCGTGTACGTCGGGGTTGGACTTCCGCCCGCATACATGGTGT
>JBDLPW010000028.1:0-13326 GCA_039800905.1 Actinomycetota bacterium
TTCTCAAGCGCTCGAAGGACCTGCACCTTGGCGTGCCGATGGTTCCGACGACGGATTATTTGAACACGATTGCCTCGGAGAACGAAGCGGTCTTCCCCGGCGATGAGGACCTTGAACGCCAGTACCGTTCGTGGATTCGCTGGAATGCAGCTGTGATGGTTCACCGCGCGCAGGCTCCGGGCATTGGTGTTGGTGGGCACATCGGTTCGTACGCGTCGAGTGCGTCGCTATACGAGGTTGGCCACAACCACTTCTTCCGCGGTCCCGATCACCCGAGCGGTGGCGACCAGATTTTCTACCAGGGTCACGCTGCGCCCGGTATGTACGCTCGTGCCTTCCTTGAGGGCCGCCTCACCGAGGACCAGCTGGATGGTTTCCGTCAGGAGAAGTCGCACTTTGCCGGTGGACTGTCGTCGTACCCGCACCCGCGTTTGATGCCGAACTTCTGGCAGTTCCCGACGGTGTCGATGGGTCTCGGTCCAATCAACGCGATTTACCAGGCTCAGTTCAACAAGTACGTCACCAACCGCGGAATCAAGGACGCGTCGGATCAACACGTGTGGGCGTTCCTCGGTGACGGTGAAATGGACGAGGTCGAATCGCGCGGTGCCCTGCAGCTCGCCGCGAACGACAAGCTCGACAACCTCACGTTCGTCGTCAACTGCAACTTGCAGCGACTGGACGGACCGGTTCGCGGTAACGGGAAAATCATCCAGGAACTCGAGTCGTTCTTCCGTGGTGCCGGCTGGAACGTCATCAAGGTTGTCTGGGGCCGCGAATGGGACGAACTGCTCGATCGCGACACCGAGGGCGCTCTTCGTGACCTCATGAACGCGACGCCAGACGGTGACTTCCAGACATTCAAGGCCGAGTCTGGCGCGTACATTCGCGAGAACTTCTTTGGCCGCGATCCGCGTACCGCCGCCATGGTCGCTGACTGGTCGGACGACAAGATCTGGTCGCTCAAGCGCGGTGGCCACGACTATAAGAAGCTGTACGCGGCGTACGCCGAGGCGATGAATCACAAGGGACAGCCGACCGTCATCCTCGCGAAGACCGTCAAGGGTTACGGGCTCGGTAAGACGTTCGAGGGTCGTAACGCCGTTCACCAGATGAAGAAGCTGTCGCTCGACGTCCTCAAGTCGTTCCGTGACGATCTGCGTATTCCGATTTCCGACGAAGAACTCGAGGCGAATCCGTATCGTCCGCCGTATTACAACCCCGGTGCGGACCACCCGGCGATTCAGTACCTTCTCGAACGTCGTCGCGACCTGGGTGGTTCACTCCCCCAGCGTCGAACCGATTTCACTCCGCTTCCTCCCGTTGACGCGAAGCACCTCGAGCTCGGCGCCAAGGGGTCGGGTAAGCAAGAGATCGCCACGACGATGGCGTTCGCTCGACTGTTCAAGGACCTGCTCCGCGACGAGAATCTCGGTCACCGTTTCGTACCGATCATCCCCGACGAGGCACGCACCTTCGGAATGGACTCGTACTTCCCGACGTCCAAGATTTACAACCCCGCTGGACAGAACTACACATCGGTCGACCGCGAACTCCTCCTTGCCTACAAGGAAAGCGTGACCGGTCAGATCCTTCACACGGGTATCAATGAGGCCGGTGCAATGGCGGCATTCGTCGCGGCTGGTACATCGTACGCAACGCAGGGCGAAGCGATGATTCCGGTGTACGTGCTGTACTCCATGTTCGGGTTCCAGCGGACTGGTGACCAGATGTGGCTCGCCGGTGACCAGATGGTCCGCGGTTTCATCCTCGGTGCCACCGCGGGTAAGACGACACTGACGGGTGAAGGTCTTCAGCACGCCGATGGGCACTCGCACCTCATCGCGTCGGCGAATGATGCCGTCGTTGCATACGACCCCGCGTTCGCGTTTGAGATCGGACACATCGTCAAGGCGGGTATAGACCGCATGTACGGCGGTATGCACCCGAACCCCAATGTGTTCTATTACCTCACCGTGTACAACGAACCGATTGTGCAGCCCGAACAACCCGAGAATCTCGACGTCGACGGCCTGCTTCGCGGAATGTACAAGTACCGCGCCGCGAGCGGCGAGGGCATCCGTGCCCAGATTCTCGCGTCCGGCGTCGCCGTGCCGTGGGCTCTCGATGCACAGGAGATTTTGGCGAACGAGTGGGGTGTCGCTGCCGATGTGTGGTCGGTGACGTCGTGGAACGAGTTGCGCCGTGACGGTCGCGATGCCGATCGCCACAACTTCCTCAACCCCGAAGACCTTCCTCGCACCCCTTACGTGACGGAACGTCTACGCGGAGAAGCGGGCCCGGTTGTCGCCGTATCCGACTGGATGCACGCCGTTCCGGATCAGATTCGTCCTTACGTTCCGACGGACTTCGCGACGCTCGGTGGCGATGGCTTCGGTTTCTCGGACACCCGCGCAGCGGCACGTCGCTACTTCGCGATCGACACCCAATCGATTGTTGTGCGTGTTCTCGAGCAGCTCGCGAAGCGGGGCGAAATCGATCGCTCGGTCGTTGTCGAAGCATTCAACCGCTACCGCCTCAACGACGTCAACGCGGGTACCACCGGCAACGCTGGTGGCGATTCCTAAGGAGTAGATGGTGATCGTTCTCGCCGCGCCCGGGCAGGGCTCACAATCGCAGGGGTTTCTCGCTCCGTGGCTCGAAGTGGACGGCGTTCGCGACCACCTGGGTGAATTGGGCGAGGCCGCCATGGTCGACCTGATTGCGCACGGGACCGTCTCGGATGACGACACCATTCGAGACACCAAGATTGCGCAGCCGCTCATCGTCGCCGCGTCGATTGTCACCGCTCGAGTTCTGCTCGACGGTCGCCGCGAGCGTGTTGGTGCCGTTGCGGGTCACTCGGTTGGCGAATTCGCGGCAGCAGCCGTGGCAGGGATCCTCAGTGACGCTGACGCACTCAGCCTCGTCGGCGTCCGTGGCCGCGCGATGGCGGACGAAGCAGCGAAGGTTCAGACCGGCATGAGCGCATTGCTCGGCGGTGACTCGGCAGAAATCGACGCTCGACTCGCCGAGCTCGGACTCTTCCCCGCCAACATGAACGGTGGTGGCCAAGTCGTCGTCGCAGGCGCGAAAGACGCACTTGCGACACTTGCTGAAAACCCGCCCGCAGGCGCCCGTGTGATCCCCCTGTCGGTCGCCGGAGCGTTCCACACCTCGTACATGGCGGGAGCGGTCGAGACACTTCGCACCGCGGCCGCACAGGTCGAGGCGAACAACCCGACGATCGCGATCTACACAAACAACGACGGCTCTCGAGTCACCGGTGGATCGCGTTACCTCGACCTTCTCGTCGGCCAAGTGTCCAGCCCCGTGCGGTGGGACCTGTGCATGGACTCGTTCGCCGCCGACGGCGTGACGGGGGTAATAGAACTTCTCCCCGCCGGTGCGCTCGTCGGACTCGTCAAGCGCGCAATCAAGGGAACCCCGACCGTCGCCATCAAGACTCCGGACGACATCGCAACTGCCATCGAACTCTTGGAGGCATCATGACCCAGCCCACCCTTCGCCAGTCGGTCGGTTCGCCGTTCACCCGCATCTATGCGGTCGGCGCGGCGCGTGGCTCACTTGCTGTGACGAACGACGATATCGCTGGCCCGATTGACTCCAGTGACGAGTGGATTCGCCAGCGCACCGGTGTCATCACGCGTAAGCGCGCGACTGCTGATGTGAGCGCGGCGGACCTTGCCACCGAGGCTGCCACCGAAGCCATCAGCAAAGCGGGGATTAAGCCCGACGAAATCGGCGCCGTCATCGTCGCCACAATTTCCAACACAGTACAGACGCCGTCGATGGCTGCGCTTGTCGCTGACCGAGTCGGCGCGACCCCTGCTGCCGCGTACGACATTTCCGCCGCGTGTGCAGGTTTCTGCTACGGGATCGCGCAGGCCGACGCCCTCGTCCGTGCCGGCACCGCAAAATTCGTTCTCGTCATCGGTGCAGAGAAGCTCTCGGAACTGGCGAAACCGACCGACCGCACCATCTCGTTCCTTCTCGGTGACGGCGCTGGAGCTGTTATCGTCGGTCCCGCCGACGAACCTGGTATCTCGAGCACCATCTGGGGTTCCGATGGTGGCAAGTGGGACGCGGTTGGAATGGACCGACCTCTCCGCGAGGCCTTCGACGACAAGGACGGCGATTACCCGACCCTTCGCCAGGACGGCCAAACCGTCTTCCGTTGGGCAGTGTGGGAGATGGCGAAAGTCGCACAACAGGCTCTCGACGCCGCAGGAATCACGAGCAAGGATCTCGCGGCATTCATCCCCCACCAGGCGAACATGCGCATCATCAACGAGTTCGCCAAGCAGCTCGAGGTTCCCGAATCGGTTGTTATTGCACGTGACATCGAGACCACGGGTAACACGTCGGCGGCGTCTGTTCCGCTGGCAATGCACCGCGTCCTCACCGAAAACCCCGAATTGAGTGGCGGTTACGCGCTCATCATCGGTTTCGGCGCTGGGTTGGTCTACGCAGCCCAAATCGTGCGTCTTCCCTAACGAAACGTCCTTCCGTCCCGTAAAATAGGGGACGGTATAACCACCACCTATAAGGAGAAATAATGGCTCAGTCCAAGGATGAGGTCCTCGCCGGCCTTGCAGCACTCGTCAACGACGAGACCGGAGTTCCCGTTGAGAGTGTCGTATTCGGCAAGTCCTTCGCCGACGACCTCGACATCGACTCAATCTCGATGATGACCATTGTCGTCAACGCAGAAGAAGAGTTCGGTGTGAAGATTCCGGACGAGAAGGTCTCGGAACTCGTGACCGTCGACGACGCCGTCAACTTCATCGTCGAAGCCCAGGGCTAAGACGATCCAGCGGCGGGGCACACGCCCCGCCGCTTTTCATTTTCAGTACTACGGAAGTGTGACATGACCACCATCGTTGTAACCGGTATCGGCGCCACGTCTCCCCTCGGCGGAAACGTGCACGATTCGTGGAAGGCTCTCCTCAACAAGGAAAGCGGCATCCGTTCGCTGACCGAGGAATGGGTACAAACCCACGAACTACCCGTCACGTTTGCTGGTCGTGTCAAGGTTCCCGCGTCGGACGTGCTTGAGCGCATTGAGATCAAGCGCCTCGACCCGTCGGCTCAGCTGGCTGTCATCGCCGCACGCGAGGCGTGGGCGGACGCCGGGGCTCCCGAGGACCCCAAGGAACGAATCCTCGTCGACTTCGCCACCGGTATCGGTGGACTCAACACCCTGCTCGACGCGTGGGATGTCATGAAGGAAAAGGGCGCTCGCCGCGTCCTCCCGATGACGATCCCCATGCTCATGCCCAACGCGGCAGCAGCGGCCATCTCGATGGACCTCAGCACCCGCGGCGGCGCTCGCACCTGCGTGTCGGCCTGTGCCTCTGGAACGGAATCCATCGCGAACGCGGTTGACCACCTTCGTCAGGGGATTGCTGACGTCGTCATTTGCGGCGGAACCGAATCCGTTGTTCACCCGCTTCCCATCGCCGCGTTCGCCGCGATGCACGCACTCTCAACGCGCAATGACGAGCCGGCGAAGGCTTCCCGTCCGTACGACGTCAACCGCGATGGATTCGTCCTCGGAGAGGGTGCTGCTGTGCTCGTCCTCGAAACCAAGGAACACGCCGAAGCCCGTGGCGCGAAAATTTACGCCGAAATTGCGGGTGGCGCGGTCACTTCTGACGCTCACCACATCACCGCGCCGGACCCCGAAGGGAACGGCGCTGCTCGCGCAGTTCTCGACGCACTCGCCAACGCTGGCGCAACCGCTGACGATGTCAATCACATCAACGCTCACGCGACGTCGACTCCCGTTGGTGACATCGCCGAGTACACCGCACTGCACAAGGTGTTCGGTGACCGCATCAAAGACATCCCCGTGTCGGCGACCAAGTCCTCGACGGGTCACCTGCTCGGTGGTACCGGTGCTCTCGAAGCCGTGTTCACGGTTCTCGCGGCACACGAAAAGGTTGCTCCCCCGACATTGAACCTTGACGACCAGGATCCGGCCATCCCTCTGGACGTTGTCGTAGAACCGCGAACTCTCCCCGAGAAAGTTGTCGCGATTTCAAACTCGTTCGGCTTCGGCGGTCACAACGCCGTCATCGTCATCAAGTCGGTCTAAACAGCCCTCGACGGTGTCCTCAGGGGCACGATGTCTGCGAACGCGCTTGCGCGATAAGGCTCGAGCTCTTCGTCCCAGGCCGTACCTAGTGCCAGCTTCAGTTCACGCTCAAGTTCGACGATGTCACCGTCCGCGATCCCCATCGCGTAACGAACTCGATCCTCGTTGATGACAGCATTCCCTGCAGCATCGATGAGTGTGTAGAAGATACCGAGCGACGGTGTGTGCGTGTATCGAACACCATCGCGTCCGGCTGCGGTGTCCTCCGTGATTTCAAAACGCAGATCAGCCCACCCCAACATCGCCGACGCGAGACGAGCCGCCGTGCCGCTCTCTCCCGACCACTCAAGTTCGGTACGAACTGTCCCTGGTTCGGCAGACTGCTCTAGCCACTGGGGACGCACAGGGACGCCGAGATTGCTCGACAGTGTCCACCCCACGTGTTGCGCCAACGCGGGTGTGCACGAGTGAATCTGAATCACGCCGTGTGCATCGCTCATACTTCCTCCTACCGTGCGACTTCCCCTCGTACGGCGTGAAAGATGAGAGTTAAAGTATGCGCGCGAACGACGCAAAAGTCCAACCGGGACTAGTGGTGAAGCAATTCGCCGGCGGTGTCGACGACGTTCTTTTCCCCCGCGCGAATCGGGAATTCCAGTCGATTCTGTTTCGGAGGGATTGGGCAGTTGAAGTTGTACGAAAACGCACACGGCGGCAGCACCGCGAGATTGAAGTCCATCGTGACAGTGCCGTCGGGGTTGGGGACAACAAAGAGGAATCGCCCTACCGAATAGGTTTCGGAATCATTGGTCGAGTCCGCAAACACGATTTGGAGCGCCTTGCCCGTGCCGATGGTCAGCAATGACACGTCGTGACCGTCGTGTGTGAATGCGATCTCACCGGGGATAACCTCGGCCTTCGCGGTTCCCGACTTCTTGTCGACCATCGCAGTCTGAACCTCGTCGTAGGGCTTCCACTGACCGGTGATGACCCAGTCGGGGTTGTAGTCGTAGGCGTCAATCCCGCCGTAATTGGCAATCCACTCGTTGGTGGCGTCCCAGACTCGCAGTCCGGTGATGTCGCCTTCGCGAATGAGTGAGCCGCGCAGTGTGTCCGAGAAGACGATAGTTGCCGCGTCGGAACCGCCGGGGCCCTCGATGGTCACGGTGCCGTCGACGAGCTCACCGTTCACTGTGATGTTGTCGGCGGCGGTTGCCGTGAGGACAACACCGGACTGCCCGTCTTCGCGCGGAGCCCACGTGCCCGGAACACCCCAGACTTGTTGCGGTGCGTCAATCCACTGGGTGAGAACCAGCGCGAGACTTCCCATCGGTTCCTTCACCTGCGCCTCGCGGCGGGTGTGAAAAGAGGCGAAACGGTCGGCTGCTTCGGTCATGACACTATTCTCTCGGTGCGAATCCGCATGGAACGCAGGCACACCGAATCAGATGATGGACTCGTACAACGCCAGCGTTTGTGCGGTGCGAGAGGACTGCGCGAACTGTGTCCGAAACGCGGTGTCGTGAGTGCGCGTTGAGTCCCGGTGGGCACGCGCGCGGGCGTCTAGAACGGCCGCCATCGCCTCGGGTGAGAGGTCATCGGTCAGTGAATACGTTCCGTCCGGTAGCTCGCCGGCGATGTCCGAGTCCACGACGACGACGTGTGTGCCGAGCGCCAGTGCCTCGGTGACGGTCATCCCTTGAGTTTCGAATCCGGCCGAGGACTGCACGAGGACATCGGCGTCGGCGATCGTGCGAATGGCGTCGTCATACGGCAGCGCACCGGTGAACGTCACGAAGTCGGGAGCTACTGATTCAGCTTTGGCGCGCAGTGCACCATCACCGACCATCGTCACGGTCATCGTTTCGGTGACCAGGCGCAGAGCCTCGCAGAATTCGACGACACGTTTTTCGGGACTGAAACGACCGACCCACGATACGCGTAAATGGCCGTCAGTTTCCCCGCGGTGGTCGACCCTGTCGAGAATGTCGTCGTCGACTCCGGTCGGAATGACAACAAGCGGGTTTCCCGACTTCGTGTGAACGCCTTTGGACGCGAGGAGCTTCGCGAAGTGGTGGGACGGCGCGATGACTGCGTCGGCTTCCTTCGCGTACTGCGCGAGGTAATCGAACGCGTGACGAGGGCGACGCTCGAAACGGTCGCGAAGCGACCACTTCTGCCACTCCCCGAGCATCGCGTAGAACACTCCGGGGAACGGGATCGAGCCGTCGACACCAACGTCCAAACGGTGGTGCATCGTGTGAACGAGCGGAATGCCGTGTTCACGCGCAAATCGATAGCCGAATGCGGCTCCCCAGAAGTCGGATTGAATGTGCACGATGTCGACGGGCGGTCGATTCACGAAACCGTCCGCAATCATGCGCATGTGCCGCTTACGTGGCCACAGCCAGGTGTACTCCTTGACCGTCGGCACAGCCATCGATGGAAGGTCGATGAACTGAGGGTCATCAAGCGGTCCACTGCGCAACGCCGGCGACACAAACGTCACGGTGTGACCGGCGCGCTCGAGGAATTTAGTCTGCAACATCACCGACATCTGTGCACCACCAAGGGTGTGGGGGTGTTGTTCGCAGAAAATGGCGATGTGCATAGTGCCGCAAGTCTACTGAGCGCACATAAGAGTGTCCCGCGACGAGACCGAGGTCCGAGTTCGCCCCCACACCCACCGTGGAGGCGACATCGTCGCGGGACAGAACCGCGCTCAAATCGAGCGGGCATTCCGAGGATGAACCCTCGAAGTCAGAATACGAAACGCACGCCACGGGTCGCTAGGGACTTTTGGCACGACCTCGCTGTGTAGGGTGAAGTCGTTATGCACGCCGAGATCATCATCGCCTTTGTCGCCGTCACACTGTCCCTCATCGTCATCCCGGGACCGGACTGGGCGTTCATTCTCGGCACCAGTGCGAAGAATGGTCGGGTGGTCGCACCGGTACTCGGACTGGGTGTCGGATACCTGCTCATCACGATGGTGATCGCGGGCGGGCTGGCCACCGTGTCCACTTCAAACCCGTGGATCCTCGACACACTGACTCTTGTCGGCAGTTCGTACCTGATTTATCTCGGCTTCGGCTTGTTGCGCCACCCCACTGCGCTGACCGATGACGGGGAACCAGCACCCGTCACCATTTCCGGCTTCACGCTGTTCCGTCGAGGAATGGCGGTCGCGATCCTTAACCCCAAGGGACTCCTATTCTTCCTCGCGCTTCTACCCCAATTCGTCGACCCGAACGGCACCTGGCCGTTGTGGCAACAACTCGGAACGCTCGGCATCATCTTCCAAGTTCTCTTCTGCCTGTTCTTCCTCATCCTCGGCACCACCTCGAAACGCGTGCTCTCCACTCGGCCCAGTGTCGCAACGACCGTTTCCCGCATCTCGGGAACAGCCATGATCCTCATCGCCCTCTTCCTGCTGGTCGAGCGCGCGCTTACACTGTGGGGATAAGGGGGCACTCATGACCAAGCCAGCCGTACTCATCGTCGTCGATGTTCAAAACGGATTTCTCGACCCGTACTGGGGTCCGAGCAACAATCCGGGGTGTGAAGACAACGTCCGAGCGCTCCTCTCGCACTGGCGGGAGAACGACTGGCCCGTCGTACTCGTCCAGCACGGATCGCCGTCTCCGCGTTCACCGCTGCATCCTGGACAGCCTGGACACGACCTGCAGCCCGGCATCGACGGAACCGCAGACCTTCGCATCCACAAGACAGTGAACTCGGCGTTCTACGGAACCCCCGACCTCAAAGCCTGGCTTGAACTGAACAACTACACCGAACTCGTGGTGTGCGGAATCATGACGAACTTCTGCTGCGAGACGACCGCGCGCATGGGCGGGAACATGGGGTACGACGTGAAGTTCGCGCTCGACGCGACACGTACGTTCGACCACAAAGCGCTGGACGGTTCGATGATTCCCGCGGAAACGATGTATCAGGTGACCGCTGCAAATCTCAATGACGAGTTCGCGACGGTCGTCAACACCGCTCAGTTGCTGAACGCGTAACTTCGTTCGTAACCGAATAAACTCGCTCTCAACGAAGGAGTTCGAATGGCAGAGAAGCGCGCGGTAACCGCCGCCGAGCTCATCCCCGGTCTAGTCGAGAAGATCGACGACATCAAGGCGACGTACGGAAAATGGGACGTCCACCCCGCATTGCACGTTGACCCCGACAAAGTTGCGTCGGTGTTCGACGAACTCGCCACGAGACTCGATGACAACTTCCCGTTCTTCCACCCGCAGTACGCGGGCCAGATGCTCAAACCGCCGCACCCCGTCGCCGTCGCCGCTTACACGGCGACAATGCTACTGAACCCTAACAACCACTCGATCGATGGCGGTCGCGCAACAACGCTGATGGAGCGCGAGGTTCTCGAACAACTCGTCGAGATGTTCGGATACAACGACGAATACCTCGGACACCTCACGTGGAGCGGAACTACAGCCAACCTTGAAGCACTGTGGGTCGGTCGCGAGATCCGTCCGAACAAGGCGATCGCGCACTCCAAGGATTCGCACTATACGCACTCGCGGATGGGCGAAGTTCTCGGCGTCCCCACCATCTCAATTCCCACCGACGACCGCGGACGCATGGACCTCGGGGCGCTCGAAACCGTTCTCAAGACCGGTCGGATCGGCACGATTGTCGTGACCCTCGGAACAACCGGTCTCGGCGCAGTCGACCCACTCGCGGACATCATTCCGCTCGCGCGCCAGTATGACGCACGCGTTCACGTCGACACTGCGTACGGCGGATTTTTCACGCTCATTCCGGACGAACTCGACCCCGAGACGGCTCGCCACTATGCGGCGATCCCCCAGAGTGACTCAATTGTCGTCGACCCTCACAAGCACGGTCTGCAGCCGTATGGGTGCGGCGCGGTGCTCTTCAACGACCAGTCGATCATCGAGTACTACAAGCACGACTCGCCGTACACGTACTTTGCGAGCAAAGACCGACACTTCGGCGAGATCCAACTGGAGTGCTCGCGCGCAGGCGCGTCGGCAGCGGCGTTGTGGGCGACTCTCAAGGTGTTCCCACTTACTCGTGGCGGACTGGGTGAGGTCATTGCACCCGGTCGACGTGCAGCCAAGCTGTGGCACTCGCTCGTTTCAGAGTCGGAAATACTTCAGCCCTATCAATTCCCCGAGCTCGACATCTTCGCGTACCTGCCGCGCGTGGAGTCGATGAGTGAACTCGACCGGGTGTCCCACGCGATCTTCGAGATGGCCGCCGAGCCCGATCGCCCGCAACAGACTCATCTGGCGACATATGTGGTCACGCCGCAGCTTCTCCAGAACCGCGGGATTCGCCTCACCGAGGACGCACCGAATGCGCGCATTATGCGCAGCGTCCTCATGAAGCCGGAACACGAGCCCCTCGTGCCTGAAATGCACCACCACGTACAAATGTGGTCGTCGCGCGCGATGGACCGCGAACTGGGACACCACTAAGAAGTGAAGTAGGGCGTGCGGGACTTGAACCCGCGACCGACGGATTATGAGTCCGCTGCTCTAACCGGCTGAGCTAACGCCCCCAGCTCTTACAGACTACCGAGCAACCGGTGAGTACCATCGGGATTGGAGGTACCCCATGTCTCAGATGCACTCACTTGATGCGACAACAATCACGCTGCCCGATCCCCAACCGAAGCCGACGAGTCTGGACGGGCAACTCGAATCGTCCCTGGAATTGTGGGTCTCGGCCGACGGTGAGCTCGAATCGGGCGTCTGGGAATGTTCGCCCGGCACGTTCACCGCATCCCGCGATGGATACGACGAGGTGTGCACGATTGTCAGCGGTCGCGCGACGGTAACTGATTCTGACGGCGTCGTCACCGAGTTGTCGGCCGGCAGCGCGCTCGTTACCCCGGCGGGATGGCGCGGAACCTGGGTCGTTCACGAAACCGTGCGGAAGACGTACGTAATCCGCAACCTCGCGGTCTAGTTCGGGTTCGCCTTTTCGCCTCGTACACAATCTGCGATGATCGCAGCGGCTCTGGGGTTCAAGACCCAACTACTCCCCTCGATAGATCGATTCAAAGCGATTGAGCGTCGACTGAATGTCGTGGTCAGCAACGATACGCAGTGATTCGTTCTGGAACGCGCGGTAATCTTTCTCGCTCGCGTCCAGGACTGCGCGCATTTTCGCCGCGAGGCCGTCGATGTCACGCGGTTCGTAGAGGAAGCCATTCTCGCCGTCGTGGACGAGGTGTGGCAGCGCCATTGCGTTGGCTGCAACTACGGGCAACGCGCTCGCCATCGCTTCCATTGTGGCGATGGACTGCAATTCCGCCGTAGACGGCATCACGAACATCGCGGCCTCCGAGAACAACGTCACCAGTTCATCGTCCCCAACAAGCCCACGGAATTCAACGCGATCAGCTAAACCCAAGTCGCGCGTGATCTTCTCGAGACGACCTCGGTCATCCCCTGCTCCGGCGATAATCGCGCGAAGCTCATTCTTCTCAAATCGCGTCATCGCATAGAGCATCTCTTCGATGTGTTTTTCCTGTTCGACACGTCCGAGGAACAGTGCGTAAGGATCCTTACGCTTCCCCAGCACGGGTCGGTAGTTCGACACGTTCAGTCCACACGAGATCGCGTACACGCCTTCGATGCCCGTTGCTTTCTCGAGATAGTCGGCAGCCTTGCGCGTGGGTGTCGTGATGGCGTTCGTCATGCGATACGTCTTACTCGCAATGTTCCACAGCACCCTCACGATGAAGTCGATGAGGAACTGCGGGAGCGGCACGAACTGTGCCGCGTTTTCGGGCATGAAGTGGTTCGTGGCAACGATCCGAATTCCGCGCTCGTGTGCTTGCCGAACCAATCCCCAGCCGACATTGATGTGTGATTGAACGTGGACGACGTCTGGTTTGATTTCGTCCAAGATTGCGCCGGTGTCGCGTTGGACTTCCCACGGCAATGCGAAGCGCAGCCACGGGTGGTTGAACCACTTCCACGAGCGAAGTCGGTACACATCGAGTTCGACACCCTCGTGCTTCTCGCGTCGAAGGCCGAACTCGGTGTCGGGTGACGGCGAAACGACGACAACGCGGTGGCCTCGCGAAACGAGACCGACAGCGAGTCGGACGGTGAACTTCGCGGCGCCGTTGACGTCCGGCGGGAACGTGTCCGCGCCGATGAGAATCGTGAGTGGTTTCGCCATGCTGAAACCTAGTG
>JBDLPW010000029.1:0-45936 GCA_039800905.1 Actinomycetota bacterium
CGCCAAACGCCTTTCAGACTATTTTTTGCTAGGTGGTCAAGGACTACTTCGACTTCGCGACGAGACCATTCGCCCATTTATCAAGCGGCGTGAAAGAGATCACAACACTGAGAGCCGCAGCCGCCGTAGCGGTCAGTAGAGCTTCGTCACCCCAGAACATCCCGTAGTGACTTCCGTGATTCAACGTGTCAACGATAAACGTACCGATGAATGCTATGGCCGCCACGCCCCAGCGGGAAACATGCAGCTCTAACCGTGAAAAGAAGGAAAAGATTATTGCTAGTGCAGCGGTGCTGAAGCCCGTGATTAATGCCACCTGCCAGTGACCGATAGTAATCGCCGATAGGTCACCTTTAGTCATTGCGGTGAGACAGGCTGCAGTTGATTGCACGACGTGACGCGCACCGACTGAAAAACGAAACTTCATTTCTCTACCTCTCTTATCTAACAGTGACAAGAGTAATGCCCTACGGGCTTAATCGACCTAGAAGGCGTGCGACAGGGGCGGAGAGAAACTCGGCTGACGTTGAAAAGAAGTAGGCCCCGTCGGGCTCGAACCGACGACCCACGGATTAAAAGTCCGTTGCTCTACCAACTGAGCTAGAGGCCCTTGAAGCACCTAGTCTACCGAGGCAGCGTGCCTGTTGAGGATTGGGGACAATAGGCATCAATCACCGTGTGGCAAGACGCACTCTCAGTGCGCTTTCGGAGATTGTAGTCAGGAGCGCAAGATGGGAACTCACCCTGGCTCGGAGCAGTTGATGCGCAGTACGCTCAAGTCATGAAACCGATGTCACGGGTCGCCTTCGTCGCCGCCATCATTGGGCCGATCCAATCGGTGTCGGGTTGGTTGATTGCGGGGACGTTGTGGCCCGAGTACGACCCGATTCGCCAGACCATTAGCGACCTCGCCGCTCCCGAATCTCCCGTCAACGGGGTCATGTCCAGCTTTTTCATCCTCGGCGGCACGCTGACAATCATCGCGGGAATCTTCGGTCGAACTTTCGCGATGCCCGGACGGATCGTATTAGTGGTGGCCGGACTGTGCACGTATGGCCTGACCATATTCCCGACACCGCTCGTCGGGTATTCCATCCCACACCGAATATTCGCAATCTCATCGTTTGCCTTGTCGGCAGGTTGGCCACTTTTCACCATGCGAATCCGCCGCGACGCCCCGTGGTTGTTGCGCCCGGTGGCGGCCTTGACCACGACGGGTATTCAAGCGGCGAGCGCGATCTGGTTCCTTGCTACGTGGACATTGCCGGATGCAACGAACGTCGGAGTGTGGGAGCGAGTCGTTGCGACCCAGCAATCACTCTTCCTGTCGTTGACAGTAATTGTTATTTACCTCGGCCAGCGATCGCACGCTCGCGCATCGCAAGGAACAGCGGGAACGTGAACGCCATTGCAGTGAACCCCGACAGCAGGACGTAAATCCATACCCTCTTCATCCCCACCCGGTGCGCTTCGGCAAACATGAACACGACCGCCGCAATTGCGACGATCGACAGGTCCGCAGTCAACACCCAGTCGACTGCACTACCCGTCCAGGCAGATCCGTAGTCCTCACCATTTGCGACTGCCAGTCCGTTGAAAAGCCAGGCGGTGATGAGTCCGACTGCGGAAAGGGCGAGATACGTCCAGTACCGAATTGTGAAAGTTTTGGTCATGACTGAACTGTATGCCTAAACGTCGGCCAGCATCCTGAACGCTCGAACCGATAGATTGACAACATGCTCGGCCGCACAATTACCAAAGTTTTTGGAAGCCTCGTCATCGTCGCGATGTTGGCCGGTGTCAACGAAGCAGGTGACACTGCTACCGCAGGTTCCACGTCGTACATCGAGGGAACTGATCCGGCAGCTGTGTTGTTCGACCCCACCTCAGTCGTCCGAATCGACATGGAGATTCCCGACAACTCGTGGAATCAAATCCAGGCGGACATCTATTCCACGACGTATCGTCGCGCGTATTTGACAATCACGATGAACGGTTCGGTCGTGAACAACCCTTATAACCTGAGTGACCCGACGAAATGGGAAGTTGGAATCCGTTTGAAGGGTCGCGCCTCCCGCCGCGACTTGAACGGAAAGGCACCGTTCAAGATCAAGATCGACAAGTACGTGACAGGGCAGAACTTGTTCGGATTGAAGAAACTGACGTTGAACAACATGGTTCAGGATCCGTCGATGGTGCGCGAAGCAGCTGTGTACCGTTTGTATCGCGCAATGGGTGTCCCGTCCTCCCGCACGGGCTTCGTATCGCTGTTTGTTGATTCACCTTCACACGGTAACGACCTCAATTTTGGTTTGTACCTCAACATCGAGACCCCTGACGAGGTCATGCTGGAACGGTGGTTCGGTGCCGGTGGAACGACGCACCTGTACGAGTCTGCATATGACACCGACGTCACGAGCGAGTACTACTCGCAGTATTTGGACAGCGTGGATATCGGAGACCCGGCAGATACCACCGACTTGATGAATGCCGTCGCAAACTCGAATCTCACGGGGTCGGCCTGGTGGAACGCTGTTCAAGACGATGCCGACATGGACGAGGTCATCGCGTTGATGGGTGTCGACATCTTTGTCAGCAATTGGGACGGGTACACCGATTTCGTTCGCAACAACCATTACATGCACTTCGACGCTGACGGAATTCTTGCGGTGATGCCCTGGGGTAATGACCAGGTGTACCCGACGGACACCAATTTCTTCTTTGCGTTCGACGGTTCAAACCCCGATCCGCGAGGGTGGAGCAATGTTCGTTCGATCATGTACCGCCGTTGCGTGACGGTTCCTGCCTGCAACTTCAAACTGATGGAAGCGGTGAACCGAGCCTCCCGTCTAACCACATCCGCCCGTCTCGCAAACATGATCTCGACCATGTACTCAACCATCCACACGGTGGCCGAGAACGATCCCCGAAAAGAGGTCGACAACTCGACGTTCGCGTGGTCGGTCGATTATGTCCGCAGTTACCAAGCAGCACGTATTTCAGCGTGGAACGCTTGGAAAGTGCGCCTTGCGCCGAACGCGCCGACTGTAACCGTGACGAAATCAGGAACGACGTTCACATTGCGAATAGCCAACGCGAATGCAACGACCAAACCCGCCTCGGGTCAAAAAGTGCAACAGTACAGGGGCTCGAGTTGGGTGACCGTGGCGACGGGCAATTCGACAACAGTGCGCGTCGTTACTTCCGTCAGGCACCCCAGATTCCGCGTCCAGTCTTCCAACATTTTCGGGGCGTCATCGTGGACGACGAAGAGTTGGTAATTGTGGGCGTCGATGTGTGACGCGACCGCAATGGGAAAGATTACGGTGAGTTAGTGAATAGACGACCACGGCGTCCGACTCAGATTGAACCTCATGTTGCCGACCGAATGACGGCTGGCGCGGATCCGGCTGTGTCTCTACAAATTGCCCATGACACCGCAACTGCACTGGTCAATCGCCTTCGGGAATCGGACGACCCGGCTGTTGTTGATCGGCTGCTCGCGTACACGCGTGACCATGGCGTCAGCGAATTGGCAGAACTCTGGGCGAACGCCCCAGCCCACTCTCTACCTGGTGCGCTGTGGCGCCTCTACGTCGTTTACGCATCGATTATCAAAGACGAGGTATTTGCCGCCACCGCATACGAAACGGGCGCGATGAATGAGGCGACCGCGGACGCTGTGGTAGCGGGTGCTCCTCAACCAACGACGCCAGCTGACATCCGTGAACTTGCCAATGAGATTCTGCGAGGCGCATTTCGGGGTGACATGGGCGATGCACTTGATCGGGCGGCAGCGTATTGCCGAATTGAGGCGCGTGGTGTTACCGACATCATCGGGCGATCCGAGTTGGGCAACAGCCAGTTGCTACAACGAGCCCTCACCCTCACCGATTTCGCTGCCGACTTTGCGGCGTGCGCGAAACTCGATCGCTCCAATCGACTGCTCTAGGACTAAATTTTCGAAAGCGGGGAATCTGCAACTGCTGGCGGCGAAACATTTTTTGCCTGAACTTGTCGTGCCACGTTTCCCCGTAGTTCACTTTTTCGTAACCTCGGAAATTTATGCTCGCATCAACTGAAATCTCATTGCGTTCTACGCGTATACGCCTAAGGAAACCGTGAAAGCCGATAAACCCCGCGCACTCACAATGGTGAGCGACGCTGGTGATGTCGTGTACCGCAATGTGGTCCGTATCGCAGGTGTCACGGTTCTCGTGATTATGGCTGCGATCGGAATTTTCTTGTCGTTCCGTGCGTCACAGGCGCTAGGGAAATCCGGTTTCAATTTCTTCTGGACCCAATCGTGGGAACCCGACGCAAACAACTTCGGAATCGCGGCCGTATTGACCGGCACATTCATCATCGCCGTGGTTGCGGTGTCGATTGCGCTTCCTCTGTCGTTGGGCACGGCCCTCTATATCTCCGAATATGCGCCCCGTCGTATTCAACAGACTTTGATCACGCTCGTCGACCTGATGGCAGCTATTCCGTCTGTCGTTTTCGGTTTGTGGGGCTTCTTTTCTTTGCAAGGCAACGTAGTTGACGTTGCGAAATGGATTTCGCGAACTTTCGGCTGGATCCCGATTTTTGCCGTTGACGGATTCACTGACGACCCACTTTCATCGGACACAGTCTTTACGGCTTCCTCGTTTATTGCGGGCATTGTCGTAGCGATGATGATCACACCCATCATGACCTCGATCATGCGTGAAGTGTTCTCGCAAGCTCCTGTCGGAGAGCGCGAAGGCGCATTGGGACTTGGTTCCACCAACTGGGGGATGATCCGATCGGTAGTTCTTCCGTTCGGGATGGGTGGCATTATCGGCGGCACGATGCTGGGACTGGGCAGAGCCCTCGGAGAAACAATCGCGGTGTACATGATCATTTCGCCCATCTTCGCTATCCAGCCCCACATTTTGCAGTCTGGTGCAAGCTCGATCTCGTCCCTCATCGCACTCAAGTACGGGGAGGCGACAACGTTCGGTATGTCGGCTCTGATGGCGGCCGGGTTGACTCTGTTCTTCGTCACCCTAATCGTAAACTTCGGCGCGTCAGCAATCGTCGCCCGTTCGCGGTCGGGGGCGAGCAGCTAATGACAACGGTCGTCACGTCAACGGCACGCAGAAATTCGGCGAAGGACGAGCCGCGCCGAATTGGAGCCCTTCGAATAAGCGATGTTCTTTCGATGCTTGGTGGAATCGTTGCGGCACTGTCCATCACATCAATCATTTACAGTTATCTCGCGCCTGTGGGCGGGGCGGTCGGCTATTTTTCGACCGCTTATGTGCTGTTTCTCGTTTGTTACGCAGTCCTCGTTTCGTTTGACGAAAATGCGACGACTGTTCGCGACCGCATGGTCCTCGTCGCGGTTCACTCGCTTGCCGCAACCGTCTTTGTGACACTTGTTTATGTCGTGCTGTTTGCGCTTCTGCGTGGTGCAGAAGCACTTCCTCACCTCAACTTTTTCGTGCAGGATATGTCGCTTGCCGGACCGTTGGATCCTCTCAGTGACGGTGGAATTGTCCACGCAATTACGGGCACTCTTATCCAGATCAGCATCGCCCTAACCATAACTATTCCTTTAGGGCTCGCGACAGCCGTCTATCTCAACGAGATACCGGGCCGATTTTCGAAGTTCGTTCGGACCATCGTAGAAGCGATGACCGCTCTGCCGTCGATTGTTTCGGGACTATTTATTTACGCGACGGCGATTCTGATGTTCGGCCTGGGGAAGTCTGGGTTTGCAGCAGCTCTGGCAATCAGCGTCATGATGCTGCCCATCATGATTCGCGCGTCTGATGTCGTGTTGCGACTTGTCCCATCGACACTTAAGGAAGCCTCACTCGGGCTCGGTGCAAACAATTGGAATACGATGTGGCGCGTCACCTTACCGACCGCTCGCTCAGGACTCGTCACTGCAATCATCCTCGCAACTGCGCGCGGCATAGGTGAGACGTCCCCTGTGTTACTCACGTCAGGGTTTACGGCGGCTTTAAACGCTGATCCGTTGCATGGTCCGATGGTGTCTTTGCCCCTCGCCATTTTTCAGTTCGTCAAATCACCAGAGCCCACGATGATTGCTCGTGGCTTTGGCACAGCGGCAGTCCTCATGGTGTTGGTTGTATCGCTCTTCTTGCTCGCGCGCGCTATCGGCGGACAGACAGTCGCCAAGAAGGTGCGGGCTAGAGAGCGTCGCGAACGGTTCGTCCAGTTCATTAAGGACACTTTCGAATTTGAGCCCAAATCCGCCGCGACGTCGTGGCGCAACTTGTCGACCAAAGAAAAACTCCAGAAGTGGTGGACCCGCCAACGACGACGATCGGGCGGAACCAAACAACGAACGAAGGAACACTGAACCGTATGACGTGGAAATTTTCCCTCAAGTCGAAAGCCGTTTTTGCTGCCCTGATTGCCGGTGCTCTGGTTGGTGGCACTGCGACTACTTCGAACGCCGCGGATTTCGTACCCATCTCTGGAGCCGGATCTTCGTGGTCGTCAAACGCGCTCGACCAGTGGCGTCGGAACGTCGAGCAATACGGGATGCGTATCAACTACGCCAGCACCGGCTCATCGGACGGTCGCAACCAGTTCCGAGCAGGAACGATTGATTTTGCCGTTTCGGAAATCCCCTATGGATTACGTGACGGTTCCGTGGTTGATGACCCACCATCCCGACCCTTCGCGTATATGCCAATTGTCGCGGGCGGAACTTCCTTTATGTATAACCTCAGCTCGGGCGGTAAGCAGATTGCCAACTTGAGGCTCTCCGGTCCGGTCATCGCAAAGATTTTCACTGGCGTCATCACGCAGTGGGACGACCCTGCAATTAAGGAAGATAATCCTACGATTGACCTTCCCAGCCGCAAGATTGTCCCGGTGGTCCGTTCCGACGGATCGGGATCGACCGCTCAGTTCACGACGTGGATGTCGAAAACGCAAGCGTCGATTTGGGACTCGTATTGTCGGCAGGCCGGGCGTTCGACCCCTTGTGGCGTGACTTCGAACTTCCCGGTGATTTCGGGTAAGGGGTTCATTGCACAACCAAACTCCCAAGGTGTCGCAGGCTATGTAGCCCAAGCGGCAAACGTCGGAACGATTACCTATGTGGAATACTCCTACGCGCTGAAGACGGGTTTCCCCGTTGCAAAGGTGTTGAACGCGGCCGGCTATTACGTTGAGCCGACTGCGTCGAATGTGGCGGTTGGGCTATTGGGTGCCCGAATCAACACGACCCGGGGCGACAACTATCTGACCCAGATTTTGGATGGCGTCTACGCAAACAATGACCCACGCGCTTACCCGTTGTCGTCGTATTCGTACATGATCATCCCCACTTCGACGGATGCCCCGTTTACAGCCGCGAAGGGCAAGACGTTGGCCGCGTTTGCGAACTATTTCTTATGCGAGGGGCAACAGCAGGCGGAAGTTTTGGGGTATTCGCCGCTCCCAATCAACCTCGTAAGAGCTGGACTTGACCAAGTTGGACTAATTCCTGGAGGTGGCGACACAGTGACGGACATCGCATCGTGCCACAACCCCACCTTCTCGTCGGACGGATCGAACACACTCGCCAAGAAGGCACCGATGCCCCCTGAGTGTGACAAGAAAGGTTCGACACAGTGCACAACAGGCACGGGAGGGGCATCGGGCACGACGGCCAGTGGAGGTGCATCGAGCGGCACTGGCGATGCAGGGGACTTTGGCACCAACGGCAGTGGTGGCAGTGGTGGAGGTATTGTAGGGATTCCGGTCGGAAATGGGCCTATAGCTTGTGACGCGGATACTGGCGTCTGTCAAAATGTCGTGGCCGAGGCGACAAACATCGATAACCGAGCCGGATGGGGGTTCGCTCAAACCGGGATGCTTATCGCCGTCGTGTTCATTGTCGGGATGGTCTTACTCCCTCCATTCATTGTCCGTCGAATTCGTCGTGATGGGCCGGCTTCATGAGTGCACGATCAAGAGTATTGGCAGGTTTGAGCCTCCTCGCGGGGGGCGCCGTCCTCACCCTGTCTTCTGGGATAGTTCTTGTCACGGCATCCGCGCAAGCTTCAACTGTAGACGGAGAACCCGTCAGTGTGAACTGGGCGGATGCTCATCCCGATTCTCACAGTGCAAACGCTGCATCCTTCGCAAACCTTGTTTTCAACGTTGACCAAACTGCGCACCTGGGGCACCAGGGAATCACGGTCTCCTGGGAAGGCGGCCTTCCGACGACGCCTAGTGAATACGGTGCGAACTTCATTCAAATCATGCAGTGTTGGGGTGACATTGCCGAGCCGACGCCAGATCAGTGTCAATGGGGAGCGCCCTCAACCACACTTCAGAATCTGGTTGGTTCTGGAGTTGCAACCCGCTCTGTTTCCGTCACTGACCCCGCGTTCGACCCTGCCACCAACCAGGCTCTCCACGTCCCTGGTCAAGCTGAATCATCCTTTGCATACCCCTTCACGAGCGTGAATGGGGAAAGCACGTGGAACTACCTGTCCGTTTTCGATTCGACCACAACCAACGAAGTCACTGCTGCTCGAACCGGACTTGATGGAACGGGGAGCGTGACGTTTGAAGTTCAAACTTCGCTTGATGCGCCACACCTCGGCTGCGGCGGGGAGGCCACGCAATCCGATGGCTCCACGTTTCCGCGAGCGTGCTGGTTGGTCATTGTCCCGCGCGGCTCAATTGACCCGGACGGAACCGACTCGTCAACTTCTATTCCCCCGCGAATCACTCAGTCGCCGTTCAGCCCATCGGTGTGGCAAGACCGAGTGGTCATCCCGCTCAATTTTGAACCTGTCAGTCAGTCGTGTCCGATAGGTCAGTCGGAGCAACGTGTGCTCGGATCGGAAATCATCTCGGACGCTTTTACCTCGTGGCAGCCGGGACTGTGTGCGTCGGGAACCACCTACGGATTCTCGATGATTGGTGACTCCGAAGCTCGAACCCAGATTGTCAGCACGGTGACAGGTTCTTCGCGGCTAGCGTTCGTCTCATCGCCACTCAGCGAGGAACAATCTGCCGGCACCAAAATTGTCTACGCGCCGGTTGCGCGCAGTGCAATCGTGTTCGCGTACAACATCGACTACAACGTCACCGCGGACGCCCCAGATGAAGTGTTTTCCAAAAATGGAACAAGATTGCACAACCTCGTTTTTAATCAGCGAATCGTTGCGAAACTTCTTACGCAGTCGTATCGCGCCGACAACCCCGGATTTGGAGCAGGGGATTCTGTCATTCAGGGCAATCCCAATTCAATAGTCGACGACCCAGAATTTGTTGCACTGAACCCCGATTTTGTGGCATGGAATAGTGCTGCACCGCAAGGGCTTCTCACTGCGCTTGGTTCATCGGACGCCTATGCCGACGTGTGGAAGTGGATTCGTTCATCGCCGTCAGCGGTGTCATTTTTGGGGGGAACTCCAGATGATTGGGGGATGCGAATCAATCCCGAATACCTTGCGTTGAATTTGGGCACCGGTGACGTCCCCGACAGTTTCCCGAAGGCCGACCTTTCAACCTTCGTGTCGACCGATGATCCGGCCGAACCTGGGTACGGGTCTCTAGACATGCGCCCGTATTACAACGATATGCAGGAAACCGCGTACCGAACACTTCGTGCGGACGGCAACGTCAAGACGAACTGGGATCCCTACAAGAACCCTCCGGGATACAGGGCTTTGCCCGCACAGGAACCTGGCTCGCGCATGATGATTTCTATCACGACTGCCTCGGCCGCGGCACGGTACGGGCTTGACGTTGCACGCATTACAAACGTGAACGGTGACAAAGTGTCGCCGAGTGACGATGCCATCGCCGCGGCGATTGCCCACTTCACGCCCTCAAACGTAGCGGGGGTGAAGATTGCAAATCCTTCCGGTCAAGAGGCTGACATCTACCCGTTAGCCGAATTGGTTTATGCGGCAATCAACGTCTGTTCCCTAGACAGCACGTCGGCGATGGCGTACCGAACGCTATTGAACTATTCCTCAACCGATGGTCAAGTTCAGGGTTCTGCACGCGGAATGCTTCCGGTCGGTTATGTGCCCATTTCTGCAGATGAGGCAAATGCTTCCAGTGCACTCGCGACAAGTCTTGGTTCTCTCTCGAGACTCAAGAAGGGCTGCACACTGACCACATCCAAATCAGATTCGTCGGTGACTTCATCTGGGAGCATTCCAGATGTAGCTCCCGCGCCTTCGCCCTCGTCCACGACTTCGGGTCCACAAACCGGACCGACCGTTGACCACCTCTCATGGGTGACATCGATCGCGGGAGCAGGCTTCCTTGCGGGAATCCCGATGTGCGTCGCTGGACCACTGATGGTTAGACGCGCACGGAACTTGCGAGACAAACTTTAAGCATCCTGCTACCTGTTGTTCACCTCAAGGACGCTTGCCATTAAATCTGAGTCCGTAGCTTCACAAATGGACATCTCTTGATTTCCATTGACAACCGTGAAAGGACCACAACCACCATGAAGGTGACCTTCATGACGAAGATTGCAACGTGCATCAGCCTGGCTGCTGTTACGACTGCAGGACTTGTCACAATGCCCGCATTTGCGGATCCAGTTGCAACCTCAAACACCGCACTCGTCGGTGTCGGATCGGACACCACGATGGATGTGATGGATGAAATCGCTACCGCAATCGGTGGCGGCAAACTCGCCTCATACAAGTCGACTGGAACGCAGACCATCCAGACGCGCTCGTATGATGGTGCGCCTACCAACGTTCTTCGGGCAAAGGGCTCTGGTGACGGTTGGAAGATGCTTCAAGTTGCCGAAGGCGCGACGACGTCCTTGTCGACAGTGGCAACCATGTCGACAAGCAACCAAACGGCCAACAAAGCAAATACTGTCGGCCAAATTGACTACGCGCGCGCATCGAGCAAGCAAGGAACGGCAAGCACCACTGGTGAATTTGTCAACATTCCATTCGCGATCGACTCTGTAGCGTTGGCTGTCAATCCCACCGACGCAGTGGCAAAGATTCCTTTCACAGGTGTCGGAGCGAATACCGACTCCGCAACGATGCCGACTCTTAAGTCTGTGTTCCAGTGCAAGGCAAAATACGTCTACCTCAACAACGTCACCATCGGTGATGTTTCAACGACCGACGGAAGCAGCACACTGACTCTGGCCGGGCACGGTCTTGTAGTCGGAGACACCTTCACGGTGTCCTCGAGTGCCGGCGGATTCTCGGCTGGGACAAAGTACTACGTGAAGACGGTACCCACCTCGGGAACCTTCACGGCGTCGACGTCAAAGGGAGGCTTAGCTATCTCCGCGAGCGCAGACGCAACACTCGCAGTGACTAAGACCTCAGGAACGTACAACTCGGTTGGCGCATCGTCTGGTGATGCGCCGGCAGGGACCACCGCGTTCGCAATCTCTCCGCTCATCCCGGCGTATGGCTCTGGCACAGCCTCCTACTTCCTCGGCAAAGTCGGGCAAACCGAATCTTCAGGTTTCCCAGCCGCCGGTGACGCGACGCAAAACTGTATTTCGCGTAAGTTCCTGGACGGTTCGACCAACATCCAAGAGCACGACGGCGCAGCGGTCGCTGAACGTGAAAACGCCATCGGAATCTACTCGATCGGACAATGGACGTCGCAGACCAACTACGCAACTACTGGTGCGACGAACAAGACCAACGGTGTCGTCCTGCTCGACATGTTCCCCGTCTCGGGCCAGATTGCAGCAACCACTGGTTCGGGCGCTTCCCTCGCTCCGAACGAAAACTGGGATGCAAACCTCAAGCGAGTCGTGTACAACATCGTCGCCTACCGTAAGGCAGTCGACCCTAACTCTGCAATTCACGAGATGTTCGTCGGCACGAACTCGCTTGTTTGCCAGCAGACCTACTCGATCCGCAAGATGGGCTTCACCCCGCTCAGCTCAACCGACCCCAACAACGTCAACTCGTGTGGCTCGATAGCTGACGGTAACCGTACTACCGCGGGTAGCGACGGTCAAGCAGTCACGGGCGCATCAATCACCAACATTTCGGCAACGACAACTGACATCGGTGATGCGGTCACCGCACTTGTCAAGGTCGGAACCTCCAACCACCAGATGGGTGGTCGTGTGATTGTCACGGACAACGCTGTATACGGCGCGGCAGGTGCACACATCCTCGGATATGTGGATGTTGCTGCAGGAGTCGCGGGTGACGCGCAAACCGAGATCAGTATCACGCCTACCAGCGCCGGTACTGTCGCGCTCTATGCCTACTTTGTTCCGGCACTAGGCGGTATCAAGGTCACCGCGTTGGCCGCCGACGGCACAGCTTCTGTGTGGACCAACAACATCACCGTAACCACGCCGTCCTCGCTCGCGCTATCTATCAAGAAGCCCGCAAAGATCGGTGGAACAGTGCGTGTGGTGGCTGTTGTTACCTCGGATCTTGCTCCCGGTGGAACGATTACCCTCAAGGACGCCTCGAACGACGCAACTATTGCGACGGACGCGTTGGACGAAGATGAGACGGCCGGAGTGATTACGTTCACGCAGACAAAGGCAAATGCGTCGGTGTACGCAACCTTTACGCCCAACGGAAGTGCTGTTACCGGTAGTACGTCGAGCACCCGCTCGTGGTCGCTGACCAAGCTCACCCCGTCCATGTCTGTCGCCATTGGCGCTGCGCCGAGTGGCCTCGTTGCGGGAGTTTCGCCCGTGTTTGCTGTCGCTTCCAAGAACCTAGTTCGAGCAGCGACGGTCAATGCGTCAACTGACGTCATCACTCTCGCGGCCCACGGGCTCGTTGCCGGTGATCAAGTGACATTTGCGTCAAGCACGACCGCGCCGGCTCCAGCAACCAAGGTAGCGACGTACTACGTCATCGCGTCCGGTCTCACCGCTGGTGCTTTCAAGGTCTCGGCGACGCTAGGCGGTGCCGCTGTGAACTTCACCGCGGCCGGTTCGACAGTGAAGGTTACTTCACAGAATGTGGCGCCGAAGTTCACGTTGACCATGGCAGCGACCGACACTTCGGTCACGCTTAAGCCGACGGGAAGTTCATCGAACATCCACGTGTTCTACGGATCGACGAGCAACGCCCGCACAACTGAAATCACGAGCACAGTATCAGTGTCGAGTGGCGTCGCGACGATCACCTTAGATCGCGCTTCGCTGTACGCGGCGACGGGTACCTTGACTACCACCGCGGTGACCAAGTACCTCACCTTCGTCTACGACGGTGACGACGCGTTCAATAGCACGGCGTTCCTGTCCAAGGCAGTGCAGTTCAAGCTGCAGTAGCATCACACGCATCACTCAAGGTGCGGGCGTCATTCTCCACAACGAATGGCGCCCGCACCATCACCACAGTTAACGGGAGATACACAACATATGTCCGAACGCAACAGGCAGGATTTGGACACCGGCCCCGACGGGCACATTCGTCACCGGCTTGTAGAACGCGCACGTTTTTTGTGGAAGAAATTTGTCCCCGAATTTCGAAAGTTTGCGTTATCGATTGGTGTCGACCTCACGCAAAAACGAAATGTTGAAGTTGGCCCACCACCTCTCGAGCATGATGCGCGCCCAGCTTCTCAGTCGATGCCGGTCCTCAGCGGAAGTGCCCGGCTTGAATACGGAGGCCTAGCACTGACCACTGCAGGCGCACTCTTGACGGCTTTCGTGGTCCAGTTGCTGATCTTGTCACCCATATTTTTCTTCAAACAGCAACAACTGCTCTTTGATGATTTCAGATTTCAACTTGCTAACGCGACGGCGCCAGTGGGCCAGGTCGATCAAAACGATCTGTTGGTTGAACCCGGCACCCCTGTTGCTCTCTTGTCGGCGCCTGACATCAATATGAACGTCGTCGTCGTCGAAGGCACATCGTCAACGGAACTGATGTCCGGACCGGGTCATCGCCGCGATTCCCCTTTGCCTGGTCAAGCCGGCACCTCGGTAATTTACGGCCGCCAATTTTCCTATGGAGGTCCGTTCGGGCGTATCGGTGAATTGGAAATTGGGTCAACGATCACGGTAACAACGGGTCAAGGTAAATCGACTTACTCGGTTTACGACATTAGATATTCGGGCGATCCTCTGCCTGAATCCGCAAGCTCTGGAGGCCGCTTGACATTGGTGTCGGCGGCTGGCATTCCGCTAATGCCCAACACCGTTGTGAGGGTCGATGCAAAACTGACATCGGCACCTCACGTCACGCCCGCGCAAATGTTCAGCATCGAATCGCTCGACGATTCTGAAGCCCCACTCGCTGGGGATATCGGGGCACTAACGGTGCTCGCGTTGGAGCTGGTTCTCACTTGCGGGGTTGTTTTTCTGACAGGCTTATCGCTCCGATATTGGGGCATTCGCCAAACGTGGGTAGTCGCATTACCGGTGGTCCTCGCGCTGGGTATTTCACTGTCCATCCAAACATCTGCCGTACTCCCGAATTTGCTGTAAAACGAAAACGACTAAGGACGCAATTGTGTCAAAGAACGACAACACCCCTACGAGTAAATTGCCGGCTGACTTGACGAAGGTCTCATCTGGTAAAAAAAATGCACCCGAAATTCCGGCTCTCGAGGCACTGAACGTGTCTGCGTGGTTCGGAAACCACAAGGTACTCGAACAAGTCAGCTTGGTCATGCCTAGAGGCAAAGTGACTGCTCTTATTGGGCCATCTGGATGCGGAAAGAGTACCTTCCTACGCACTCTCAACCGCATGCACGAATTGGTGCCGGGGGCACAATTCGCCGGCGAAGTTCTTCTCGATGGCTATGACATATACGAACCGTCGCGACGAATCACGGACGCGCGTCGAAACATCGGGATGGTTTTCCAAAAGCCAAACCCGTTCCCCGCTATGAGCATCCACGACAACGTGTTGTCGGGTCTAGCGTTGACCGGTCAAAAGGTAGAAAAGTCTGTCCGTGACGACATTGTCGAAGAATGTTTAACAAAGGCCGGTTTGTGGAAAGAAGTGAAGGATCGACTCGAACAGCCAGGCGGTGGACTTTCTGGCGGACAACAACAACGAATGTGCATTGCGCGGTCGCTCGCCGTCAAGCCGCGCGTTTTACTCATGGACGAACCGTGTTCAGCACTTGACCCGACTTCGACCCGACGAATTGAAGAGACCATCATCGAGTTGGCATCGGAAGTGACAATCGTCATCGTGACGCACAATATGCAGCAAGCCGCAAGAGTATCCGATAAGACCGCGTTCTTTCTTGCTGAACAGGGAACACCTGGGGCAATCGTCGAATTCGGCCCCACTAAAGACATGTTTGAATTTCCGAAGGATGAGCGAACCCTCGCCTACGTCAACGGACGTTTCGGATAGGTCAAACGCATGTCGGTGACTGGCAAAGCTAAAGAAAAGGCGTATGACTATCGGGGCATTTATCAGGCTCTAGTCGGGCGATTCACCGAAGCGTTAGAAATTGATGAGAACGGTGACTTCCCTAGATTGTCAATTACACGCTTTGCCCAACTAGTCGCCTCGGATGATGGGGATCAGCAGGGGCTCTCCGCCGAATCGCTTTCAGGAGCCATTTGGCGGATCTTGATTATTGATGCTCTTATCAACACGGATGAGGAATTTGCGGTCGATGCATTTGTCGCGGGAGTGTCCAGGTTGTCAAGGGGTGACGATAGTTTTGCCATTACGGCGAAATTGTGTGACCCATATTCTTTCCATCAGATTGCTGGCATGATTCGAAATGGAAAACCTGTTGAACACTTCGATGAGGCACTCACTCGTGCATCGACCTTTTGTCGAATCGAATCGCGCGGAATCACCGAACTAGTGGGTCGCAGTGATGATGGGCAAAGTGAATTGTTAGATATCGCCTTTACCTTGACGGAACTTGCATCGGAATTGCGTCTCTGTGCGAATCTGGAACGTGCGGGGCAGTTGCTCTAAGCGGGAATAACTGTGCGACGCGCGTGGTTACACTAATCGTGTCGGGTCGCGCGGATACCCCGGGTCCCAACTAAAACTGCCGCTGCGAGTGGCCACGTGCCGAGAGGCGTAACCCGCGGCCCGACACCCTTATGGGGCTTCGTGGTACTCGACCGAGACGATCGTTGGCCCATTCGCCGTGGTGGCAATGTGGAAGACGCCGAAGTCACCAGTGTTGGGTGAGGCAGCGCGCCGCACGTTCGCGTCGACGTTTCCGTTCGTTTGCGCGATCAATTCCGACACCAGTTGTGGGATGACCGGTCCGTGCGAACAGAGAACCACGGCCTTGCCCTTGGATAGTCGCCTGTCGATCGTCACGCGGGCATTCACTCCATCCGGCGACCACTTCTCTTGTGAAAGTTTCGTCGATTCCTTGACCCGGATGCCGGTGGCGGTCGCAAGCGGGGTGATGGTCTGAATGCACCGGGTCGCGGTCGACGTATAAATCGTCTCGGGCTTGTACGCGGCCAATCCGCCCGCGATGTTCCTCGCCTGGTCCTGGCCACGATGCAACAACGGTCGCTGCGAGTCGGGGCCATCCCAGTTGGTCGCGGGAACGGCCTTGCCGTGGCGAACAATCACGATGGGGAACGTGTGTGCGAGTTTTGCGGCGTGCATCGTTGCGAACGACTCGACCAAACCGACGTCATGCGAATAGGTCAACTTTTCGCGTGCGACGGGAATCGTCATCCACTCGAGCTCCAAAATCTCATTGTTCGACTTGAACGGCGAACGTTCCGCCGCAGTCGGATCGACCTCGGCGGTCCAATAGTGAACCTCTTTACGCTTGCCGTTGTTCGGCATGACGTACTCGACGACGCCAAGGAACGGTCCAAGGCCGACGCTCAGTCCCGTCTCTTCACGAATTTCGCGAACCGCGGTTTCGGGCAACGTCTCGCCAGGGTCAACCTTCCCCTTGGGGATGGAAATGTCCTTGTGCTGCGTGCGGTGAACGACGAGGATTTTCAGTTCCTTGTCGACGACCTTCCACAAGACTGCTCCAGCCGCGTACACCGTGTCGTTGGCCATTAGCGTGAGGCTCCGTTCTTGTTGCGCACTTCCGCCTCTTTCATCATCGTGTTCTGGACGTCCATCAACGGTTCCCCGTGTGATTCGTGACGGTTCCAGTGCCCTTCGTTCGTCAGTATCCACGATGACGCAGTGTCGTCCATGTGTATATCGAACAACCTGTTGATACGCGCGATGTGGTCGTCCGCTTCAAGTTTCACCAGCACCTCGACGCGACGATCGAGGTTGCGGTGCATGAGGTCAGAACTTCCGATGTACACGGACTGCTTGCCACCGTTGTGGAACGCGTAGATGCGCGAGTGTTCCAGGTAGCGGCCGAGAACACTGCGGACTCGAATGTTCTCGGACAGGCCGGGCACACCGGGGATGAGCGAGCAAATGCCGCGGACAGTCACATCGATGGGCACTCCTGCGCGGCTGGCTCGGTACAGCGCATCGATGAGTACTTCGTCAACGAGCGAGTTGACCTTGAATCGAATGCCCGTTGGTTCACCGGCAAGGGCAGCGTCCGTTTCGCGGGCGATGAGCTTGAGTAACCCCTGGCGCAGGTATCGCGGGGCGACGAGAAGGCGCTTGAACTTCTTTTCGATCGCGTATCCACTCAACTCGTTGAACAGACGGGTCAGTTCGGCACCGACCTCATGCGAATTGGTGAACAGGCCGAGGTCTTCGTAGATACGGCTCGTCTTGGGGTTGTAGTTCCCCGTTCCGATGTGCGAGTAGTACGCCAGTTCACCGCTCTTTTCGCGACGGACAACCTGCGTCAACTTGCAGTGCGTCTTGAGGCCGACGAGTCCGTACACAACGTGCACGCCAGCCTTTTCCAACTGTCGTGCCCACGAGATGTTGTTGCGCTCGTCGAATCGCGCCTTGACTTCAACCAGCGCGAGGACGGCCTTGCCCGATTCTGCTGCGGTGATCAGCGAGCGGACGATGGGAGAGTCACCGGACGTGCGGTACAGCGTCTGCTTGATGGCGAGAACCTGCGGGTCACTCGCGGCTTGTTCGATGAATGCCTGAACACTTGTGGCGAACGATTCGTAAGGGTGATGAACGAGAACTTCACCGTCGCGCATCGCGGCGAAGAGATCGGCCGGTGTACTGGGCTCGGCTGATTGGAACGCGGCGACGGTCGTCGGCACGTGCTTGGAATATTTGAGGTCGTTTCGCGGCAGCCCAGAAATCTGGAACATCTCGTTGAGGCCGAGCGTTCCCGGCAGGCGGTACACCTCGGTGGCGTCCATGCCCAGCTCACGCACGAGGAAGTTGAGCGTGACCGAGTCCATGTCGTCGGAGATTTCGAGGCGAATCGGCGCACCGAAACGGCGACGTGACAGCCCCTCTTCGAGTGCTTTGATGAGGTTTTCGCTTTCGTCCTCATCGAGTTCCAGGTCCTCGTTTCGCGTCACGCGGAAGTTGTGGTGATCGAGGATTTCCATGCCCGGGAAGAGCGCACCGAGGTGGTGTGCGATGAGGTCTTCAAGCGGAATGAAGCGCAACTGTCCACTTCCGTTGTCGCGCAACTCGACGAATCGAGGCAGGATCGCGGGCACTTTAACGCGCGCAAAGTTCTCGTCGCCCGTCTTGGGGTTGCGCACGCGCACGGCAAGGTTGAGCGACAGTCCCGAGATGTAAGGGAACGGGTGTGCCGGGTCGACGGCAAGCGGGGTCAGCACCGGGAAGATCGTCGAGAAGAACAGTTCGTCGGTTTGCGCTTTGTCGTTGTCACTGAGTCGCGCCATCGACACGATCTCGATGCCGGCTTCGCGCAGAGCGGGGATGAGCACGTTCTCGGCGAGAGTCGCGTGACGCACCTGCAGTTGCTGAGCTGTCTGGTGAATCGATGCAAGAACATCGGCGGGCAGACGGCCAATGTTTGTCGGGACCGCTATACCCGTCTCGATGCGGCGCTTGAGTCCAGCGACGCGCACCATGAAAAATTCGTCGAGGTTGTTGGCGAAAATGGCGAGGAAGTTGACGCGCTCCAACAGCGGAACGGTTTCGTCTTCCGCGAGTTCTAGTACGCGACGGTTGAACGACAGCCACGACAACTCGCGGTCGAGATATCGCTGCGCCGGCAGACTCGCATCGGCTATGCGCGCGGGGTCTACCCAGTCGTCATCGAGGTCGTCGTCGATGGCGTCGCGGTGGCCGCTGTTCTCGGTCATTCATCTTCTCCGTTGGGGGCAAATCGATACCCGACGTTGCGCACGGTGCCGATGACTGATTCGTGGTCACCGAGTTTGGCGCGAAGACGGCGGACGTGCACGTCGACGGTTCGGGTTCCCCCAAAGTAGTCGTAACCCCAGACTTCCGACAACAACTGTTCACGGGTGAAGACGCGGCTGGGGTTGGCCACGAGGTAGCGCAACAGTTCAAATTCTTTGAACGTGAGGTCAAGCGCGCGGCCACCGACGTTAGCCTGGTAACTCGCTTCGTCGATTGAGACGCCCGAGTGAGAAATCCCCGTCGCACCGGTCGGTTGGTGGGTGGTGATCGCGAGACGGATACGCGCATCAACCTCGGCGAGGGTCGTTGTCGGCATGAGGAAATCGGTGATTCCCCACGATGCGTCGATGACAGGAAGCGACGTGTCGCGCAGCGCGAGCAGTACGGGCACGGGAACCTGTGCGGTGGCAAGTACCGATGCCATCGATTTGGCGGAAACCAGGTCGGTGACACCGTCGATGATGATGACATTGACGTCGCCGTGGTTCGCAACGGATTGCGGGGACAGTGGAGCGGTCACAATCTGGTGGGGAAGCAGAGTGAGCGCTGGAATCGGGGGTTCGCTGGACGCGCTGAGCACCAATAAACGTGCCATTATCGCCTCCCTCCACGCCAGTTTTAAGTGTAGGGCGTTTAGAGTGGGCTTATGCCCCGCAGGTTCGCCACCGCTCTCCCGTCCTGGGTGATTGCGCTGGTGGGAAGCGTCTGGGCGGTCGCGCAGAGTGACACCTTGTGGGCGGGCACGATTTCGGTCGCTCTGGGGGCGTCGATCGTGACGTCGTTTGTGGTCCAACTCTCGATTCAACGCAAAGAAGGTCTTGTCAACCGTTTGGCCTTCACGACGGCCGGGTCGCTCCTCATCGCCGCCCTCGGCGTTGTGATTGCGTGGCTCGCTCACGGCGTAGGCTAGTGCCATGATTTTGACCCTGGAAATCTTTTTCCTCAGCCTTCTCGGTCTCGCGGCAGTCGGTATCGGCGTCACCGCTCTCACGGTCCTCATCCGTCTGTTCCGCGGCCAGCGCTAGTCATGTCGAACCCGTTCGTCGAACAGCGAGACCTGGTCGATGGAAATGCGGCAGTTCGCGTTGATGCGGCTGTCGTTTCGGTGACGGGTGCCGATCGGGCCGCTGTCCTCAACGCGACCCTTTCCCAGTCTCTGCTGGGGATGGCACCGGGAGAATCGCGCGAAGCGCTCGAACTCGATGGAAACGGGCGAATCATCCGAATCCTGCACGTCCTCGAACGTAACGAAGACACTCTCCTCATCGTTCCCGGCGCACGCGGCGAGGACGTCGTCGAATGGCTCGACAAGCGCGTGTTCATGGAGGACGTCGCCGCCACGGATCTTTCGGACGCGGTTGCCGTGTACGGCGGAACCCGCGCGTGGGGCGAGACTGTCTGGACCGATCCATGGCCCACCATCCAGCCGGGCGGCTTCACCTACGGCGATAAGACGGCTCCCGCGTGGGCCTATGTCGAAACGATTACCGATGCTTCCGCCGATGCACCCGCTCGGATCGTTGACGACACCGTAATGGATGCGATTCGCGTTGAGGCGGGCCGCCCGGCGCTCGCGGAAATCGACGACAAGTCGTTGCCGCACGAACTCGATTGGCTTCGCACCGCTGTTCACCTGTCCAAAGGGTGCTACACCGGCCAAGAAACGGTCGCCAAGATTCACAACGTCGGGCATCCACCTCGACGGCTAGTTCGCCTCCACTTGGATGGTTCCGATTCCGTCTTCGCTGCGGCGGGCGATGTCGTCACAGCCAACGGTGAGCCGGTCGGAGAGATAACCACCGCCGCCGTACATTTCGAATCGGGACCCATCGCGTTGGCGCGCATCAAACGAACCGTTCCCGACGACGTCAGTCTGGTCGTCACTCACGACGGTGTCGACATCGCCGCCACGCAGGAGGTCATCGTTCCGCCGACTGCGGGGGCTACGGCTGCGGAGCGACTGCGCCCCAGTCGACCGTAATTTCACCCAATCGCCAACGCGACTGATTGTCGTGGACGGGCCAGCCCAGATTCTTCATTCCGCGGACAGTTGCCACCCATCGCTGGACGGGGGAAAGTGCACCGATTCCCGAATGTGTTGCCCACTGTCGGTCGAGGTCAATAAAGAACCGGTGAATGTTTTCACCGGGAACGTTGCGATGAATAAGGACTTTGACCAGTCGTTCGGCAGCGATGCTGGGAACCTCGAGGTCGGCCAGGCGCAATGAGACCGAGAACGTGTTGGGGCCTTCGGGGGACAGCGCGACCCACGTGGAGACGCGGCCAATCTCGTCGCAGGTACCGTCGATAAACAACCCACCCGGCGCGAGTCTGGCGCAAATCGTGTCCCAAATTGCTGCGACTTCTGGCTCGTCGTACTGTCTCAGAACGTTGAACGCGCGCACGACATCGGGACGACGCTCCGTGGGGATCTCGAAACCGCCGTGCCGGAACGAGACGACTTCCGTCTCAAACGGCTTGGCTGCGGCAACGCGCTCGGGGTCAATCTCAATTCCGACAACACGGGCATTTGGTTTGACCGCGGTGATGCGATTGGCGAGTTCCAGAGTCGTGTGTTGCGCCGCGCCAAACCCCAAATCGACGACGAGTGGCTCGTGCATCGCGCGAACGCGGGGGTGCCGCACCAGCCACCTGTCGGATCGGCGAAGACGATTCGTCCCCGTCGTTCCGCGCGTGATTCGACCGACTACCACCACTCCATTCTGGCTGGTTAGGCTATTCCCTATGACCCACACACTCATCCTGCTGCGCCACGGCAATTCGACCTGGAACCAGAAAAACCTGTTCACCGGTTGGGTGGACGTTCGTTTGTCCGAGCAGGGTGTCGGCGAGGCGACCCGTGCGGGCGAACTGCTCGCCGAGAGTGGGCTGAAGCCCGATGTGTTGTACACCAGTGTTTTGTCACGCGCGATCCAGACGGCGAACATCGCCCTCGACCGCGCAGATCGTTTGTGGATTCCCGTCAAGCGTTCGTGGCGACTCAACGAACGTCACTATGGAGCACTGCAGGGAATGGACAAGGCGCAGACGCTGGAAGAGTTCGGTCCCGAGCAGTTCCAGTTGTGGCGTCGCTCATTCGATGTGCCCCCGCCCCCGCTCGACGACTCGTCCGAGTGGTCGCAGGCAAACGACGAGCGTTACGCGGGACTCGGCGCTGACCTTCCTCGCACCGAATCACTCAAACTCGTCATCGACCGCATGCTGCCGTATTGGCAGAGCGACATCGCCCCCGACCTGAAGAGTGGCAAGACGGTCCTCGTCACCGCGCACGGCAATTCGTTGCGTGCACTCGTCAAGCACCTCGAGGGGATCTCGGACGACGACATCGCGGAACTCAACATCCCGACCGGAATCCCGCTCGTCTACACGCTGGATGACAACCTTGTGCCGGTCGGCAAGGGTGAATACCTTGACCCGGAGGCTGCTGCCGCGGGTGCCGCCGCAGTGGCGAACCAGGGTAAGAAGTAGCCGCTAGTAAGTAGCGGTGGGTTCGGCGTGATCGGCCGGAACGTACGGTGCGTACAGCGGGTCAGTTCCGTCGAGAACGGGAACGCTGACCAGCTGGCCCTCGTTCGAGCCGTACTGCAGGTAAACATCAACGTACTGACCCGCAACAACGCCAGCGCCGAAGAGGACAACCGGGTTGTCGTCGGCGATGCCCATTTTGGTGTTTCCCGGGTACGCGCCGGTCTCGGTTGAGACCGTGGTTGCTCCACGGACTTCTACCGAGAGGAATTCGAGCGACGAACCGTGGTTGACGATACTGCCGACGAGAGCGGCGTCACCTGATCCGTTCGTGACGACGAGAAGGTTTCGTACCGAGAGCTGGCCGATGTTCGCCGAGACGCCGTCGCTTGCGTCATAGTGCTTGAGGGTCGCGGTCGGGGTGAAAACTCCACAACCGGCAGTACCCAGAAGAAGAGCGGACGCAACGGCAGCGGTTGCAAGAGCACGAATTCGCACAGTTAATCCTTCGGAACGAATGGTTCGATTGCCTTCAGTCTAGCGAACGGGTACCCGTCGGTTGGCGGGACTTCGGTCACGCTGGTTCACCGTCGTCCCCTGTGGTAAAATTGAGGTTCTGGCGAAGGGAAATCCGTAATTATGGCGTTCAAAGTTGGCGAAACTGTCGTTTACCCGCACCACGGCGCGGCCACCATCGTCGAAATCAAGACTCGCGTGATCAAGGGCGAGGAAAAGAAGTACCTCAAGCTCAACGTCAGCCAGGGCGGTTTGACCATCGAGGTCCCGTCGGACAACGTTGAAATGGTTGGGGTCCGCGACGTCATCGACAAGGCCGGACTCGAGCGAGTATTCGCCGTTCTCCGTGACCCGATCGTTGAAGAGCCCGCCAACTGGTCGCGTCGTTACAAGGCGAACCTGGAAAAGCTCGCATCGGGTGACGTCATCAAGGTGTCCGAGGTCGTTCGTGACCTGTGGCGTCGTGAACAGGACCGCGGACTGTCGGCCGGTGAAAAGCGCATGCTCGCAAAGGCGCGTCAGATTCTCATTTCCGAACTCGCACTGGCTGAGAAGTCGAACGAGGAGAAGGCTGGCCTTCGACTCGACCAGGTTCTCGCTTCCTAAGTCGTCATGACGCGAATCGGGCTGGTCCTTCTCGCGGCCGGTTCCGGTACCCGCCTCGGTCGAGGCATCCCGAAAGCGCTGGTTTCCGTCAATGGGACCAGCATTCTCGAGCACGCATTGGCTGTCGTTCCCGCACTGAATCCTTCCGTCACGGTTGTCACGGCTCCCGCGGACGACGTCGACACCGTTCGCGGAATTGTTGATGCAGCCGGCGTTTCGGCGATGGTCGTCGTCGGCGGCGACACCCGAACCGCGAGCGTTCGCGCCGGGGTGGCTGCCTTGTCAGAGGTCGAGGTCGTCCTCATTCACGATGTTGCTCGCGCCTGGATGCCGGTCGACGTGTTCCGTGCAGTTGCGGCTGAAGTTGCAGCCACGGGGGACGGTGTGATTCCCATCCTGCCGATGGCGGACACGGTCGTTGTCGTCAAGGATGCCGTGCTCACCGAGACCACAGACCGCGATTCCCTCGCCCGTGTGCAAACGCCCCAGGGGTTCCCATTCGACGCTTATCGTGCGGCGCTTTCCCGCGTCGACGGGGACTTTACGGACGATGCCAACTTGTGGCGCGCCAGTGGCGGAACAGTTCGCACAGTCCCCGGTGACGAACGCGGCCAGAAGATCACGGTCGAAGCCGACCTCGTGCGCGCGGAGGGCGGAATCCGCGTCGGTCTTGGTACCGACACTCACGCGTTCGGTGGAGACAAGCCCCTGTGGCTCGGTTGCGTGGAATGGCCGGGGGAGGTCGGGCTGGACGGGCACTCGGACGGCGACGCCGTCGCACACGCCATCACCGATGCGCTGTTGCAGGGAGCGGGACTGGGTGACATCGGGAGTCGATTCGGCACCGACGACCCGCGCTATTCGGGCGCTCGCGGTGAAGTCTTCATCCGCGGCGCACTCGAGGCACTTGCCGGGGTCGGCCGAGCTCCGCGCTCCGTTTCCGTCCAGATCGTGGGGAACAAGCCGAAAATCGGCCCGCGCCGAGGCGAATTGGAGTCCGTCTTGACCGCCATCGTTGGCGCACCCGTCTCCGTCAGCGCGACGACGACCGACGGACTCGGCTTCACGGGCGAAGGCAAGGGCATCACCGCCGTCGCGGTCGCTCACGTCGCTGTGGTCTAAGCCTCGGTACGATTGGCAGGTGAGTATCCGCCTGTTCGACACCGTCACGCAATCGTTGCGTGACTTCGAACCACGCGTTCCCGGACAGGTCGGGTTGTACGTGTGCGGACCAACCGTTCAGTCGTCGCCACACATTGGGCATTTGCGCAGCGCGCTCGCCTACGACCTGTGGCGCCGTTGGTTTACGTACCGCGGATTCGATGTCACGCTCGTTCGAAACGTCACCGACATCGACGACAAGATTTTGGCCGCATCCGGTACCGAGGAATGGTGGGCACTGGCGTACCGAATCGAACGCGAGTTCTCCAGTGCTGCGGAAGCGCTGGGAATTCTGCCTCCGACGTATGAACCTCGCGCCACCGGCCACATCGGTGACATGATCGCACTGATCGAACGACTGATCGAGCGCGGTCACGCCTATGCAGCGAACGATAACAGCGGAGACGTCTATTTCTCGGTGTCGTCCTGGTCAGATTATGGCCAGCTGACGCGTCAGTCGCCCGACGCAGTCGAGAACGACGATTCGGCGGCTGACCGCGCCAAAAAGGACCCGCGCGACTTCGCCCTCTGGAAGGGTCGCAAGTCGGACGAGCCTAAAACGGCGTCGTGGGCTTCACCGTGGGGGCCCGGTCGTCCGGGTTGGCACATCGAATGCTCAGCGATGGCGACCCGTTACCTCGGTTCGTCGTTTGACATCCACGGCGGCGGTTTGGACCTCCGGTTCCCGCACCACGAAAACGAGCTTGCACAGTCGCGCGCGGCGGGGGACGATTTCGCGACCACGTGGTTACACAATGGACTCGTCACCGTCGGCGGACAAAAGATGTCCAAGTCGATCGGGAACGTCCTCGGTGTCACCGACCTACTCGCGCAGACTGATTGGGTGACCGCCCGCTACTTTCTGCTTGCGTCGCACTACCGTTCGACGATGGACGTCCACGACGGCGCGGTCGGCGAAGCAGCATCGGCATGGGAACGTGTCCGCAACTTTGCTCAGCGCACCTCGGCATCGGTGACGAACGCGAACGAGGTACCCGACGCGTTCGCAGCAGCGATGGACGACGACCTCGCTGTTCCCACGGCGCTCGCCGTGCTGCACGACACCGTTCGTGCGGGTAACACCGCACTCGACGCGGGGGACGACGTCACGGTTCACGCGAACGCCGTTGCCGCCATGACCGCCGTTCTCGGGTTGCCGACAAAGTCGAACGAGTCGGGGTCGGCTCACGCCGCATTGTCGGTGTTGATGGAACGCATCATCAAACAGCGCACCGAAGCGCGCGCAAACAAGGATTGGTCGACCGCGGATCGCATTCGCGACGATCTCGATGCCGCGGGCATCACCGTCGAAGACGGCACCGACACGACAAGGTGGAGTATCTCGAATGGTTAAGCCAGGACGACCCGGCGCCGCGAAGGGCAAAAAAGGACCGCTCAAAGGAACGGGCGGTCACGGCCGACGTTCCCTCGAAGGGAAAGGCCCGACCCCGAAGGCGGAAGACCGGTCGTGGCACGTAGCGGGCAAGCGTAAGGCCGCAAAGGATCGACTCGAAGCCGCGCAAGAACGTCACGGACGCAAACCTGCCGGCGGTCCCAAGTCTTCGACCAAGCGCAAAGACACCGACAACGAAATCCTCAACGGCCGTAACTCGGTGCTCGAGGCTTTGCGCACCGGCGTCCCTGCGACGACTCTGTACATCGCCGCCCGCGTTGAGTTTGACGACCGCGTCAAGGAATCGCTGTCACTCGCGACCAAGCGCGGAATTCCGATTCTTGAAATCATGCGACCCGAGATGGATCGACTCGTCAGCGAGGGTTCCGTTCACCAGGGCATCGCGCTGGCGGTTCCGCCGTATGACTACCGATACCCGATGGATTTGCTCGACTATGTCGAGGGTCGCGGGGAAATCCCGTTGTTCGTTGCTCTGGACGGAATCACGGACCCCCGCAACCTCGGTGCAATCATCCGTAGCACTGCCGCTTTCGGCGGACACGGCATCATCATCCCGCAACGTCGTTCGGTCGGAGTGACCGCCGCCGCGTGGAAGACCTCGGCCGGCGCAGCGGCTCGCCTTCCTGTCGCAATGGCGTCCAACCTCAACCAGACCATCAAGTCGTTCAAGGACCGGGGCGTCTTCGTCATCGGCCTCGACGGTGACGGCTCGATGGACCTGCCCGAGATCAATATCGCGGATCGCCCGCTGCTCATCGTGACCGGCAGCGAAGGCAAGGGGCTTTCGCGACTGGTTGCCGAAAACTGTGACGCCATCGTTTCGATTCCGATTGAAGCGGCAACCGAGTCGCTCAACGCGGGTATCGCCACATCCATCGCGATGTACGAAATCGCGATGCGCCGCCAGTCGCGCCGCTAGACCAGGTCGCGCCAGTCCTTGATGACGGGGATGGCGATTGTTGTCGTCGGCGGGTTCACGAGCACGTCCTCGTCGCGTCGATGAGACAGGATGTCGGTGAAGTACGCCTTCGCCGCGTCCATCAGTGCAACGTCCGTGCCGCGCTGTCGAGCGAGGTACCACTTGTGTTCGAGCACCTCGTGGAAAATCTGCGGCGGGTCTAGTTTTCCGCGCAGTTCCTCGGGAACTGCCTCAATGACTGGCTCAAATTCCTTCGTCAACCATTCGTGGGCGGCGCGGTCCTCATCATCGACGGTTCCCTTGCGTGCCGCGTATTCATCGAGAGCGTTTAGCAAGCGGCGGGCCTGGTTTTCTTCCGCGTCGATGCCCGTCAGGCGGATGAGGCGGCGGCTGTGGTGACCGGCGTCCACGACTTTGGGGCGAACACGAACGGCGCTTCCCGGAAGATCCGTCTTGAGGGAGATCTCTTCGATGTCAAAGCCGAGCTCGTTGAGGTGCTCGACACGTTCGGCGATCTTCCACGTCTCCGTCGAATCCATTTCCTGCCATGACGTCAGTTCGGCCCACAGTCGTTCGTAACTGGCAACGAAACGGTCCGCTTGATCGACCGGATCAATCGACGGGTCGAGTCGACCGCCGGCCTGTAGGTCGAGCAATTCACCGGCGATGTTGACGCGGGCGACCTCGATGTCGTTTCCGCGGTGGCCGGGGCTTAGTTCGCCGTCAATCAGCTCACCCGTCTCGGCATCAACGAGATACGCGGCGAACGAACCGGCATCACGGCGGAACAACACGTTGGACAGTGACACGTCGCCCCAGTAGAAACCGCTGAGATGCAAGCGAACGAGCAGGACCGCCATCGCATCGATAAATCGCGTCGCTGTGTCGGGGCGCAACGTTTGGGAAAACACCGCGCGATACGGCATCGAAAACTTGAGATGTTTGGTGACGAGTGCCGCGGGCAGCGGCTCACCCGAATCATCAACGCGATCGGTCACCACTGCAATCGGTTTGACCGTCGGGATATCCCGTTTCCGCAACCGGCGAAGCATGTCGAATTCACGCTGCGCCATTTCGGCCGTGGTTTCTTTTACCGCTGCGATGTCCTCGCCCATCTGCACGAATCGCACGATGTGACGCGAAATACCGCGCGGCAACGCGACGAGCACGTCCTCCGGCCATTCCTCGAGCGGAAGGTTCCAGGGCAACGTCAAAATGTCCGTGCGAAGCGGACCGGTGAAAGTGGGGAGCGCAGCCATGTCAGCGGGTGAGGAAAGCCGGGGTGAGAGACCCCACCCCGGCCAACCGATTGCTAGTGCTGGACGCGCGAATCGCCGAGGCGCTTGCCCGAGGCGACATCGAATACGTGAACGTGAGCGGGCTTCGGCGTGATGACGACGGTGTCGCCTACCTTGGCGTGGTCACGACCATCAACGCGAACAACCACGTCGATCTTCTGACCGGCCGACTCTGCGGTTCCGTAGAGGTAACCGTCTGCACCGAGCTCTTCGACGACATCGATGACGACCTTTATGCCCTTGCCGTTCGACGAAACGTCGAGGTCTTCGGGGCGAACGCCGACGGTGACGTGCGGGTCTTTCGCCGCCTTGGTGACGTCAGCGGGTACCTTTGCGACGTCGGTACCGAACTGCACTCCACCCGACACGATTTCTGCGGGGAAGAGGTTCATCGCCGGCGAACCGATGAAGCCGGCGACGAACACGTTCGAGGGGGCTTCGTAGAGGTCGCGCGGAGAACCGACCTGCTGCAAGACACCGTCCTTGAGAACCGCGATGCGGTCACCCATGGTAAGTGCTTCGGTCTGGTCGTGAGTGACGTACACGGTGGTGACACCGAGTCGACGCTGCAGCGATGCGATCTGGGTGCGGGTCTGAACTCGCAACTTGGCGTCGAGGTTCGACAGCGGTTCGTCCATGAGGAAGACCTGCGGCTTGCGGACGATAGCGCGACCCATCGCGACGCGCTGACGCTGACCACCCGAGAGAGCCTTCGGCTTGCGGTCGAGGTACGGCTCGAGGTCGAGCAGCTTGGCGGCTTCGAGGACGCGCGCGGCGCGTTCCTCCTTGGCAACGCCAGCAATCTTGAGTGCGAATCCCATGTTCTCCGCAACGGTCATGTGCGGGTACAGGGCGTAGTTCTGGAACACCATCGCGATGTCGCGGTCCTTCGGCGCGACGTTGGTGACGTCACGGTCTCCGATGAGGATGCGACCCGAGTTGATCTCCTCAAGCCCGGCGAGCATGCGAAGAGTCGTGGACTTTCCGCATCCCGATGGGCCAACGAGGACGAGGAACTCGCCATCCTTGATGTCCAGGTCAATGGCGTCAACTGCGGGCTTAGAAGTGCCCGGGTACAGTCGAGTGGCCTTGTCGAACGTTACTCCAGCCATGATTTTTCTCCTTCACCGGCAGGTACGTGCCGGACGATCCGTAGTGAATGGAAGCGCCACCCGACGGGTGACACATTCAGTATGTCAGTGTCGGTCGCGAGTTGAAACCCTCAGGTTGCCACCTCGGGTTCCGTCAGTAAACTTGTCGGGTTAGACATTTTCGAGCGACACTTTGTCGCCACGACGTCAGGATTCTCATGAACGCAGCGAAGCGACCCACCCGCAGCGAAGCCCGCGAAGCGGCCCGTCAGAAGGCACGTGAAATCAGCCGTCAAACGAACGCACGTTCCAAGCGCGCGCGGTTCTTCACCCAGGCCGGCCTCGGGGTTGCGGCCCTCGCCGTTATCTCCATTCTCGCCATCGTCATCATGCAGGGAACGGCGCCCGCTGGCCCCGGCCCCATCAACATGGCGAGCGACGGCATCAAGATCGGCGCCAACTACGAAGCCGTACGCACCCAGGCGCTGCCAGCAGATTCCGCGCCGGTTGCCACCCCCGCAAACGAGCCCGGCGTTGTCGACATCACCTTGTTCGTTGACTACCTCTGCCCGATCTGTGGCGAATTCGAGAAGACGAACGGTCAGGCCATCAACGAACTCGTGTCGTCTGGGGCGGCAACTGTTGAGATTCACCCGCTCGCATTCCTCGACAACCGTTCGCAGGGAACCAAGTATTCGACCCGCGCGTCGAACGCGGCTGCCTGTATGGCGAACTATTCGCCGAATTCGTTCTACACGTTCCACAACTCGCTGTACGCAAACCAGCCAGCAGAGAACACCCCGGGTCTTGATGACCAGACGTTGATTGACCTTGCGAACAAGGCTGGAGCGGCGCCGCAAGTCGCCGACTGCATCAACAATGGTGATTTCGAGGACTGGGTCGCCGCTCAAACGGAACGCGCGATGAACGGAAAGGTTGCGATTAACAATCTTGACCCGTCATTCACGGGAATTACTGGAACTCCGACCGTTCTCATCAACGGTGTGCCGTTCCAGTACTCGTACCCCTTCGACACCGCCGAGTTCCTCAGCGCGGTGCAGGCGGCGGCAAGCAACTAGTCACTGGTGCCGAGACGGTAACCTTGTAGGTATCGCCGACTTAGCTCAGCTGGTAGAGCATCTGTCTTGTAAACAGAAGGTCACGAGTTCGAACCTCGTAGTCGGCTCGAACGTCAGTGAAGGGCAAACAGAATGACCGACGACACCACCGCACCGGAAGTCCGCAAGGGACCGTCGCCCTACGTTGTGGCCGGTTTGGTCGCCGCGATCGTCGCCGCTGCCGCGTTCGCCGGCGGATTCTTCTTCGGTCCCGGTGGAAGCGCGGGCGGCGGGCTCGTTGCTGATTCCCGCGTCGTTCCGGACAACCCCTCGGCGGCATTCCCCGTTCGGACGTGTTCCATTGCGGACGCGATGGCGTCGCCCGACCTCAAGACGGCGACGGCGTACATCATGAACGCAGACACCGACGAAATCTTGTATCAATTCGGTGCAGACCCCGCGGTTCCCATGGGAAGTGTCATGAAGGTCATCACCGCCGCGACTGCTCTTGACGTCCTCGGCCCTGATGCAACCTTGACGACCCGCGTCGTCAAGGGATCGACACCCGGATCGGTCATCATCATTGGTGGCGGAGACCCGACCCTCAGTGCGGGGAACGGATCGGTTTATGCCAATGCACCGACCATCACCGATTTGGCGCAGCAGACGGTCACCGCCTATTACGAGGACGACCCCTCGGCAACTCCCATCACCGAGGTCATTGTCGATCTGTCACTCTTCCCCGTCGATGATGCGTGGGATCCGTCGTGGCCGACGAGTGAGCGCGTCGATGGATACCAGCCGAAGATTGTGCCGCTCCTCATCGACGGCGACCGCGCCAACGCGAAGCGTCAGACGAGCCCGCGTTCGAAGGACCCCGTCGACAAAGCGGTCAAGGCGTTCGTCAATGAACTCGAAAACGCCGGGGGAACTGATGGGCAAACGCCCGTCAACGTCCGCTTCGGCACCGCGCCGTCCAACGCGACCGAGCTGGCATCAGTCTCGTCGCAGCCCGTTGCCACGCTCATCAAGCAAATGCTTCCCATGTCGGACAACGCGCTCGCCGAATACCTCTTGCGTGCCGTGTCGGTCAAGTTGGGGCAGGGCGGCACCGCCGCATCGCTGCCATCAGGAATTGTCGGTGCGATGAAGGATCGCAACATCGATTTCTCCACGAGCACCTTCGTCGACGGGTCGGGTGAATCGCCCAACATCAAGATCGACGTCGCAGCACTCGCCACACTTCTCGACCTCGTTTTCGCAGACGGCAGTGACCTCGCGGTGATTGCAGACAACCTTCCCGTCGCGGGGAAATCGGGGACACTCGCTGACCGCTTCACCGGTGACGCCAAGATTGCGGTCGACCACGTGATTGCCAAGACGGGATCCATTTCGGGTGTTCGGGCGCTCGCGGGGAAGATTGAGGCGGCCGACGGCACGAACCTTATCGCCATCGTCGTCGCCCAGGGCAAGGTCGGCAACAAGGCGCGAGCAGCTCTCGACAACGTATTCGCCGGTGCTTACACATGCGGCAACAACCTGTCGTCGTACTAGGACAACGCCATGGCCCGCGCGCTCCTCATCGTTGACGTTCAGAACGACTTCACTGAAGGCGGGTCGCTCGCGTGTGCGGGGGGAGCTGCAATCGCTTTGGCGATCTCACAGTTCGCAGGTGCACACCGAGACGACTACGCGATTGTCATCGCTTCACGCGACTGGCACGACCCCGACAGCGACAACCGTGGCCACTTCGCCGACGAACCAGACTGGGTCGATTCGTGGCCGGTGCACTGCGTTGCGGGTACACACGGCGCTGACTATCACCCGGAACTAGACGTCTCCGTCATTGACGTGCACCTCCTCAAAGGGCAAGGAATTCCGGCGTATTCCGCCTTCGAAGGTGTCACGGATGATGGCCACACCATCAGCGATGTTCTCGCCGAGCACGGCATCGATGCCATCGATATCGTCGGGATCGCGACCGACTATTGCGTGCGTGCATCGGCACTTGACGCCGTCGCCGCGGGGCTAGAAGTCACTGTTCGAGCCGACCTGTGTGTTGGTGTCGCCCCTGCGAGTTCGATTGCGGCGCTCAGTGAGTTGGCGTCGGCCGGAGTGAAGATTTCAATCGCCAGTTAGATCAAAAAATTGTCGGGGTATACCCCATCGGCACGGACCGCTCACCTGCATTGATGCGGATTGGTTGCGTTGAGTGAGAGGGGCAGTCGCGCGGTTACCGGCGCGATGGGGCCCCACCTGTTGTCCCGGAAACGACAATGAGACTGGCCAAAGCCAGTCTCATTGTCGTGTCGGGGTAACAGGATTTGAACCTGCGACCTCGTCGTCCCGAACGACGCGCGCTACCAAACTGCGCCATACCCCGTAACTCGTCAAGAATACCCGAAGTCACGCGCCCGTAACGTCACGAGCACCGCCTCGGGCGGGCACGCGAACCGCACCGGCGCGAAAATGGACGTTCCGAGACCGGCACTGACGTTGAGGAATGCGTGTCGGTCATGGTGATTCCACACCGCAAGGCCACTCGCGTACCGTGTGGGCAAATCACTGTTCGTAGTCAACGCACCGACACCAGGGACGCACACCTGTCCACCATGAGTGTGGCCGGCGAAGATGACGTCCGCGCCAAGCGTCGTGAGGAAGTTGAGTACACGACGATACGGCGCGTGTGTCACCCCGATGATGGCAGAGACGGGTGCGGTTTCCGATTCGACCGCCGCTTCAAGGCTCGAGGCAACGAGGTCGAGTCGGTCAAGACCGTGATGCGGGTCATCCGTTCCCGTGACCAGCAACGTTGAACCGTTGACCGTCATTCGACCGCTCGAGTTGTTGAGGTTCATCCACCCGAGCGTCGTGTACAGGTCCTCAAGGCGGGCGGTGTCAAGCGGTTCACCGTGCTCGCGGTCGCTCGACGGCTTCCACAGATATTCGAACGGGTTGGGGACGGTCGGCGCGAAGTAGTCGTTCGACCCGTGTACGTACACGCCGGGAATTCCCGCGAACGGCGCGAGCGCGGATCGAAGTGCGGTCACCGCGTCACGATGCCCGAGCATGTCACCGGTAATGACAATCATGTCCGGCGACAATTCGGTCAGTGAACGAATCCAATCAATCTTGCGCTCCTGCCACGGCGCAAGATGAAGGTCGCTGAGGTGCAGCACACGGATGTCCCCGGCACCAGGATCCAGTACATCGATGGATTCGGAGCGCACCCGAAAAGCATTGCGTTCGATGAGCGAGGCGTAGGCGAAAACGCCCGCCCCTACAGCGAGGGCACCCGTGAGAACCCGTCGCGCGAGCATTACTGGCAGGTCGCTTGTCGAACCGTGATGCGAACGTAACCAGCAGGATCGAACAACGTGCCCGCCGCGGGGTACTGCGATGTCACGTACCCGATCATCGGGTCGTTGGCGTCTGCCGCAACCTCACAGCGGTTGTGAACGTTCGTCGCACCGAGCAACTCCAGTTGTCGCAACGCATTATGTTCCGACGTTCGGTTTGTAATGAGGTCCAACATCGTCAGCTGAACCTGCTTGATCGACGGGTACAGCGTGATGGTCATGCCGGACGCAATCTTCGCGCCTTCGACCGGGTTTGCGCTGACGACCAAACCATCATCCATCTCGGAGATAATTCCGGCACCGACCTTGACCTCGAAGCCCAAGCCCGTCAGCAGAGTCGTTGCCGCTTCGACGGTCAGTCCGCGAAGTGCCGGAACGGTCACCGACTTTCCAGCGAGGAGCTTTGCACTGGGCTTTGCCCAGTCGCTGCCGCCGTACATCTTGTTTGCGGTCTTGATGACGGCCAACAAGATGTGGTGACGTAACTTCGCACCGCCCGGGTAGGAACGGATTCGGTAGAAGCCTGAGATGTTGCCGACCCACGCGACGCTCGTCACCTTGGAGGTGGAGGCGATCATCCACGTCTGCGTTGCGCCGTTCGTGGTACCCGTCTTACCGAATAGCGGGATACCGTCGTGAGGGTTCGACGGGGTACCGGTACCGCTCGCGACAACGGTCTTCATCGCATAGATCGCGGCGTGCGCGATGTCCGGGTCTACGGCCTGGGTACATTCGGGGGTCTGACCGGCGATGGTTTCGCCCGAGGGGCTTTCCACGTGGTCAAGAACGATCGGCGGGCAGTAGCGCCCGTTGTTCGCGACACCGGCGTATGCGGCGGCAAGCGACATCGGCGCGATTTCGTTGGTTCCCAGAATTGCTGACGGGTTCGTCTTGAGGGGAGTGCCATCGGCACGGTGCATACCGAGCGATTCGGCGATCTTGCGGATGTCACACTGGTCGAGCTGTTCCGTGATGGACGCAAACGCCGAGTTCACCGAGTACTTGACGGCGTTAATAACGGAGAGGACCTTGGCCGACTTCATGTCGTTGCCGAACTTCCATTCACCGTGCCACGGGCCGCCACCGTCGACACAGGTGTCAAGGTACGCGCCCTGGTCCTTGGTGAACTCGGACGCATCGACGAGTTCGTTCAGTCCGTGACCGGCTTTGAGCCAGGCGAGAAGACCGAACAACTTGTAGGTCGAACCGGACTGGAAACCGCTCGACCCGCCGTAGTCACGGTCGGTAGCGAAGTTCACCGCCGTCGCTCCAATTCCACCACCCTTGAGGGTGTCGTTGAACAACTTGTTGCTCGTCATCGTAAGCACGCGCCCGGTGCCCACCTCAATCGACACCTGTGCCGAGCCGAGTCTGAACTTCTTTTCGTCCTTCTTGACCAGCCACGTCTTCTTTTGGGCGACGACCTGCAACTTGTAGTTCATGGTCGTGTACAGGCGGTAACCACCAAGATGCCAGTTGTTGATGCGCTCCTCTTTGGTGCCGCCCAGTGCTTCGAAGTTTCCCACGTTCTTGACGACGTAGTCACAGAACCACTTTGAATACTGGTCACCGGCAATACATCCACTGACCGGCTCAGTGAGGTGCACAAAGTTCTCGTCAACGGGAGTGTCTACTGCCTCACGATATTCGGCCTCCGTGATGTAACGCTCCTGCTTCATCGCATTGAGGATGACATCGCGGCGCTCGCGGTTCGCGTCATAGTTCGCGGGGTCTGACAGGTTTCGCGTCTGCGGTGCCTGAACGATGGCGAGCAGCGACGCCGATTCGGCGAGGTTGAGGTCCTTGGCGGGCTTACCGAAGTAATACTGCGCGGCGGCCTCGACGCCGTAGGTGTTTCCACCGAAGTTCGAAATGTTGAGGTATGCGAGGAGGATCTGTTCCTTCGTGTACCGCTTTTCCAGCGCCAGGGCCATGCGAATTTCCTGGAATTTACGCTTGAAGGACGTTGCGGTCGCTGCCTTGTACGCGGCGTCGCGTTCCTCTTGAGTCGGCAGCGCTTCGGCACGTTGAACGAACACGTTCTTGATGACCTGCATGGTCAGGGTCGACGCACCGGACTGAACGGAACCGGAAATCGCGTTACCGACGGCGGCACGTACGAGACCCTGAAGGTCAACACCGCGGTGCTGGTAGAAGCGACGGTCCTCACCGGCGACGGCGGCGTCCTTGAGATACTGGGAAACATCACCCCAGCCGACCTCTTCGCGGTTCTGCCAGTACACCGATGCGATCTTGATGTACCCGTTCGCTGGGTCGTTGTCGGTCTGGGCGTAAATGTCGTTTCGCTGGGCAAGTCGATCCAAGTCGATGAAGTCGGGCATCGCGTCGAGGACGCCGATGGTGTTCTTGAGCGTCACACCACCGACAGCGAGGATCGGCATCATGAGGACGGCGACCATCACACCCGCCAGCGCAGAAATGAACCCCAAACCGATCCACGAACCGACCCGCGGTGTGAACTGCGACAACCACTTCGACATAGACTCAAGGTTACCGAGTGAACCTATGAAACATCGAAACGAGGGACCGTCATGCGCTGGGAATACGCGACAACTCCGCTGCTCATTCACAACACCACGCAGATCCTGAACTCGTGGGGCGATGACAGTTGGGAACTCGTCACCATCATCCCCGGGCCCGAAGGTGGGCTCGTCGCATACTTCAAGCGTCCCGTCGCTGAATAGGAGAAACCCATGACCGTTTCCGCTCGACTCGCAGAACTCGGCTTGATTATTCCCGCGGTGGCCAAGCCCGTCGCGTCCTATGTACCCGCCACCACGACGGGGAACCTCGTGTTCACCGCCGGTCAATTGCCGTTTGTGGACGGGCAACTTCCCGCAACCGGCAAGGTAGGGGCAGAGGTCACCGCCGAGGACGCGAAAGGTTACGCACGTACGGCCGTCCTCAACGCGCTCGCCGCGGTTGAAACCGCGATTGGCTCGGTCGATCGCATCACCAAAATTGTGAAGCTGGTGGTTTTCGTGTCATCGGCACCCGAATTCTCGGGCCAGCCGGGAGTTGCGAACGGCGCGAGCGACACTCTCGTTGAAATCTTCGGCGACGCCGGGCTGCACGCCCGTTCCGCCGTAGGTGTCGCTGTTCTCCCGCTCGACGCTCCCGTCGAGCTCGAACTCATCGTCGAATACAAGTAGTTATCCACCACTTTCGCTGACGGGCACCGCGCAGACCGTCGCCTCGGCATCATCGAAGGATGGACGATTGGCGTTCTGACCTGGGACCGTTGGCGCTCGCCGCAACACCCGGGGTCCGTGACGTCTGTGTGGACGGAGCCGGTGCCGTCTGGACCGATACAGGCTCGGGCTTCGTTCGTTCCTTTCTGACGCTGTCGCCCAGTGAGGTTCGGCACATCGGAGTTTTGCTTGTCGAACGCGGTGGTGGCCGAGTGGACGACGCCATGCCGATCGGGGATGCGGCGCTCGCGGGTCGTGCTCGTGTTCACGTTGTCCTGCCGCCCGTCGCTCGACAGGGTCCGCTGCTCTCCATTCGATTGCCGAATGAACACGCGATTCCGTTGAGCGAGTTCGCCTACGCGCGCGACACACACCGCGATGCGTGCGTGTTGGGATCGGTATTGATTTCTGGGGTCACGGGTAGCGGCAAGACCACCCTCGCGTCCGCGCTCATCGCGTCGCGACCCGCGAATTCCCGAATCGTCATCGTCGAGGACATCGCAGAACTAGATCCGCCGCACCCGCACTGTGTTCACTTGACGAGCCGGCATCCGAACCCCGACGGCGGCGGCGCAATTGGTCTGGGACATCTCGTCAAGGAGGCGCTGCGCATGAGACCTGATTCGTTAGTTGTCGGGGAAATCCGTGGCGCGGAATTCAGTGAATTCCTGCTCGCGCTGACCGCGGGCCATCACGGAATCTCCACCGTTCACGCACGGCGCCTGTCGGATGTTGCCGAGCGTATGACGGTGCTGGGGCTCACGGCAGGATTCCCCCTTCCCGCCATCGCGCCGCTCGTCGTCGCCGCCGTTCCACTCATCGCACACTGCACGCGATCACCCCACGGCGTTCAGGTGGAGGTGGGGCGAACCGTCGACGACGACGGCAAACTGCGAGTCATTCCGCTGTGAGCGCCTTGCGTCTTTTCGCCAACGCCCTTGAGGTCGGAATTCCACTCGGTCGCGCTCGGGAATTGTCGGGCGTGGACGTGAACAACTCCGTGGCGGCGGTTCTCGCGTTCGCCAGGGAGGTCGGTGTCCCACGCGCAGGGGCAATGCGAGCGTTGGCGGACGCGGCCGACAGCAGCGCGCAAATTCGGCGGCGGGTGACCATCGGTTCTGCGAGCGCACGACAGTCGTCCCGTATCCTGCTTGCCCTACCCGCAATCACTCTCGCAGGAGCAGAATCGTCGGGCGTGCATGCGGTTTGGGTTCTGGCGGCTTCGCCGATCGGATGGGTGTGCATGGCAGTATCTACCTTCTTGACCGTCGCGGCATGGTGGTGGATGCGGCGCATTCGCCGGTCAATCCCCGAACCACAGGACGAGATGGGGCTGGTGGTGTTGCTGGCAGCCGAGGTGTCAAGAACGAGCGCACTTGCTCGTGAACGCATCGAACTCTTATCGGAACTCGCCACCACATGGAATCGCTTCACAGAAATGGATGTTGTTGCTCGCGCTCAGCAGTTGTCGAAGGAATACGGTGTACCGGTCGCCGATATTTTGCGCCTCGAATCCGCACGACTAGTCAGTGAATCAGAACTCGCGGTCGAAGAATCGCTGGAGTTGTTGCCGGGGAAACTTGTCCTCCCCGTCGGGCTGTGTCTCTTCCCCGTTTTTGTGCTGACGACTGTCCTTCCCGTCGTCATCTCGATGGTGACGGGAATGGTGCGTTGAACTGGTTAGTTGACCTGACCGTCGATTACGCGAATGACCGTGGTGTCGGTCAACGTCGTGGTGTCACCGATTTCGCGACCCTCGGCGATGTCGCGCAGAAGTCGACGCATGATTTTGCCCGAGCGCGTCTTGGGCAGGTCTTCAACCAGGTAAATGTCACGCGGTCTCGCGATTGCACCGATTTCCTTGGCAACGTGTGCTTTGAGTCCCGCGATTTCGTCCTCGGTGCTGGCGATGTCCTTGGCGCGCTTCTTGAGGACGACGAACGCGACGATCGCCTGACCCGTCGTCTCATCAGCTGCTCCGACGACTGCGGCTTCGGCAACGGCAGTGTTCGACACGAGTGCCGATTCGATTTCCATCGTTGAGAGACGGTGACCAGAGACATTCATCACGTCGTCCACGCGACCGAGCAGCCACACGTCCATGTCCTCGTCAAGATGGGCTCCGTCACCGGCGAAGTACTTGCCGGGGAAAGTCGACCAGTAGGTCTCCTTGAATCGCTCGGGGTCCTTCCAGATTCCACGGAGCATCGATGGCCACGGCTCGGTGAGGACCAACAGTCCGCCTGCAGCAGCCCCAACGTGTACACCGTTGTCGTCGAGTACATCAACCGCGATTCCCGGGAGTGGTACTTGTGCACTACCTGGCTTCGTTGACGTGATGCCGGGCAGTGCCGAAATCATGATGGCGCCCGTTTCGGTCTGCCACCACGTGTCAACAATGGGGCAGTTGTTGTTACCGATGACCTCGCGGTACCACATCCACGCTTCGGGGTTGATGGGTTCGCCGACGGACCCAAGAAGTCGCAGGGACGAGAGATCACGAGCCTGCGGAATCTCACGGCCGGCCTTCATGAACGAACGAATCGCAGTCGGCGCCGTGTAGAAGATCGATACCTTGTACTTCTCGATGATGTCCCACCAGCGACCGGGCTCGGGGAAGTCGGGTGTTCCCTCATAGATCACTTGTGTCGCACCGTTCGCAAGCGGGCCGTAAACAACGTACGAGTGACCCGTGATCCACCCGATGTCGGCGGTGCACCAGTACACGTCCGTTTCGGGGTGCAAGTCAAACACGTTGCGGTGCGTGAACGAGGCCTGTGTCAGATAACCGCCGGACGTGTGCAGAATTCCCTTCGGCTTACCGGTCGTCCCTGACGTGTACAGGATGAAGAGCGGATTCTCGGCGGGAAAACCCTCCGCGATGTGGTCGTCGGTCATCGGCGCCATCTCGTCGTGCCACCACAGGTCGCGCCCGTCCACCCACTCGACATCGTTTTCACCACGCTTGACGACGAGCACCTTCTCGACAGTTGTCGCGCCGGCGAGTGCTTCGTCCACGGCCTTCTTCAGCGGGAACACGACACCTTTGCGGTAGCCGCCGTCAGCAGTGATGACGAGTTTCGCCTCGGCGTCCTCGATGCGGGCACGAAGACTCTCGGCCGAAAATCCACCGAATACGACGGAGTGGATGGCTCCGACGCGTGCGCAGGCCAGCATCGCCACCACGGCTTCGGGGATTAGAGGCATGTAAATCGCGACGCGGTCGCCGTGCCCGATGCCGAGACTCGCCAGCAGGTTCGCTGCCTTGCGAACGTCGTCCGTCAACTCTCGATAGGTGATGTCCCGTGAATCGCCGGGCTCGCCTTCGAAGTGAATCGCAACGCGATCGCCGATTCCCGCTTCGATGTGACGGTCGAGACAGTTGTACGCAACGTTGAGCTCGCCGTCTGCGAACCACTTTGCGAAGGGGGCGTCGCTCCAGTCGAGGGTTTGGGTGAACGGCGTGTGCCAGTGAAGCCGCAGCGCCTCATCGGTCCAAAAGCCCAGTCGGTCGGCATTCGCGCGCTCGTACAGTTCGGGCTTTGCAATCGCGTGCGCCGCGAACTCGGGCGACGGTGGGAACTGACGGTTCTCGTGGAGGAGGTTGTCGATCGTGCTGGACATCGTCGTCCTTCTGGTTCAATGCGTGTCACGCGGAGTCGCTGACAGGAGTCAGTCTATGGAGCAACGGGACTTTAGGCATCCCCGGTCCGGAACACCCGCGACAGTAAGATTGAGACACACTGGACGCGACTCGTTCGCGCGTAACGGAGGAGGATTCCAGGGTGCCCAAGCAGATTCGCCTGAACCTGATCTTCCACACCTCGGGGCGTCACGACGCTGGCTGGAAGACGTTCGACGACCCCACCATTCTCATCGACGACGTCGACCACCAGATCAAGTTTGCAAAGCTCGCGGAAGCGACAGGCTTCGACGCGATCTTCCTTCCGGACACCCCCGCGGTGCTCGGAAAGAACTTCCTACGCAAGCCGCGCCGCGGACTCGACCCGGCACTTCTTCTCGCCGCCATCGCGATGCACACCGAGCACCTCGGTCTCATTTCCACCGCCCCGGCACTGCACGGACACCCGTACTTCGTCGCCCGCGCCATCGCGAGCCTCCAGCACATCAGCAAGGGTCGCGCGGGATGGAACGTCGTCACGAGCCAAGACGACCAGACCCTCGAAGCGTTCGGAATGCCGGCAGGGATCAAACTTGACCGCGACGAGCGTTACAAGAAGGCGTCCGAGTTCGTCGAGATCGTCACCGGGCTGTGGGATTCACTTCCCAAGGAAGCCATCACGGGCGACAAAGAAAACGACATTTACATCGACCCGAAATTGACGCACCCGATTGATTTCCACGGCGACTACTACAGCTCGGAAGGCGTTCTGCAGCTGACCGGTCGTTACGAGGGGGAACGCCCCCTGATCTTCCAGGCCGGCATCTCGCCCCAGAGCCGCAAGTTCGGATCCAAGTACGCGGACGCACTGTTCACCTCGCAGCCCAACCTCGACAAGGACCGTGAGTTCTACAAAGAGGTCAAGGGATACGCGGAGGGGTACGGCCGAAACCCCGACCACCTCGTCGTCCTTCCCGGTTTGTACGCTGTGGTTGCGGAGAGTGACGCCGCCGCTCGCGGCCTCAAGGCCGAAATCGACGAGTTGATGGACATGAACTTCCTGCTGAACTTGTTGTCGAGCCAGATCGGCATTCCGGTCGAAGAACTCGACCCGAACAAACCCTTGCCGGTTCACCTGTTCGAGACGATTCCGACCGATGACGAGATCATCGAGTACCGTCGCGGCGACATCGGTGGCGTTGCTGTGTCGAACGGATTCACGGTCAAGCAGTTGGTGCACCACAACCTCACTCGCGGTCAGCGAACCATTTTTGGTACGCCGGAACAGATTGCGGACACGATCGAGGAATGGGCTGATACGAACGTCGGTGACGGCTTCAATGTCAACGCACACATTCAGCCGTTCGGCGTCGAACGCTTCAAGGACGTCATCACGGAACTACAGAACCGCGGGCGCTATCACAAGCAGTACGAGTCGACATCGTTCCGCGAAAACTACGGCCTACCTGCCAGCCCTCGCCAGTAGGTCGTTGGAGAATTGGGCACTGCGTGTGCCCAGATGTTAAATAAGCCGTTTTGCTAGTCTGGAACGCATGGCAACGACGAACGTCTTCTACATGCCGGCGTCGAAACCTTTCTGGTCGCCGATGGCAAAAGACCTCGCGTCGCACGGTCTCATTCCCGCTATCTGGATGGGCGATTGGCGCCACGACAACTTCGGGCGGACCGAGTTCCCTGACGCGGAAGTCCTCCCCATCAAGGAGACGCACACCACGATTTCGGACGTTCCGCTTGCTCACGCACCCAGCGCTGAACTTCTGACAAGTCGCGCGTTCCTGGCGATGAAGAACCAGGCGATGAAGTTGATGGATCGACAGGACGAAACCCGTTACTTCGGTCGCCTCGAACGCGATGCCCACTTCTATTCCATTTTCAATCACCTGTATTCGTCGATCATCGAAAAGAAGATTGGCGCACTCGTCGTTGGCGAAGCGCCGCATCACACCGCGCAGCTGATCGGATATCGCACCTGCGAGATGTTGGGGATTCCGACGTATCACCTCATGATGAACACGTATGTGCCGCTGTTGCAGGTGCAACGTCAGATTGTCGGTAACCCGTTGCCCGTTCCCAGTGCGCCGGACGTCACCAAGCACATCGATGAGATCCACAAGTCGTTTGAAACGTACCGCGAGGGAATCCCGACACCGTTGTACATGACGAACCAGGCGAATTTCGATAAGACGTGGAAGTTTTCCCGTTGGGTTCGCCGCTACTGGCGAAACATCGTCGCGCTGCGCGTGAAAAAGATCATCGGCCGCGAGATTCGACCCAGCAACGACACCGGCATCCGCAACCTCTATCCGTTCCAAGTCAACCGCCGACACTGGCTGACACCGTTCCGCGTCGAGGCAATTCGCCGCAACCTCGAACAGGAATACCCGAAGTTCGCCGAGAAGGTCGATTTCTCGGATGGGTCGTTGCCGAAGTTCGTGTATTTCCCCATGCCGTTCGAACCGGAGCGCACCACGCTTCCCGATGGTGGCGATTTCTACGAGGCAATGGACGCACTCCTCGCCCTGCGCGCATATCTGCCCGAGGACGTCCACATCTTCGTCAAGGAACACCCGTCGCAGTTTGCGCGCAAGCTCTCGGGGTATAAAGGTCGCAGCCAGCTGATTTACCAAGTGATCGCGAACCTGCCCAACACAAGGCTGATCGACCTGTCCGTACCGTCGGCATCTCTGACCGAAAACGCAGAGTTCGTCTGTGTCATCACCGGAACCGCCGCCCTCGAGGCCGCGCTCATCGGCAAAAAGGGCGTCGTGTTCGGTTCCCCTTGGTTCTGGCGTTTGCCCGGCGTTCATGTGTTCACTGAACTTCCTCCGTACGAAAAGTTCGTGAAGCTGCCGGGCTCGTCGGTCGATGAACTCAAGGCGGCCGTGTCGGCGACAGTTCCCGGTTTCAACTTGCCGGGAACCATCTCCGTCTCCCAGCGCACCTACATGCGTCAGAAGTTCGGCGACTACGTCGACGAACTCGTGCGCGACGAAGACACCCGTCGACTCGTTGTGGAAACGATCGTGGCCGACTTTACTCAGCGGTCGAAGCGAAAGAACTGACGTGGCCCGTCCCGTGAACCCCCGGCGGGTGCTGTTCATTGCGGCCTCGCGCACAATGTGGCGTGAGGTTGCTACGGAAATGTCTGCCAGCGGACTCGAGCCGACGGTGTGGCTGGGGGACTGGCGCAACTATGCATTTGGGAAGAAGAACTTCCCGGACTGCACCGTGCTGGGACTCAAGGAAGTTCAAGCGACGATTTCGCCGTTCACGGTGACTCTTGTTCCGGACGCGGAATTCGTCACTCGCAGGGAGTTCATTCAGCTCAAAGCACAGGCGATGAAGTTGATGGATCGCCAGGACGAGACTCGCTCGTTTGGCCGACTCGAACGCGACGCACACTTTTATTCGATTGTGACGCGTCTCTATTCGCTCATCGTTGAACGTCAGATTGAAGTTGTCATTGCTGCCGAGGCTCCGCATCACGTCGCACAGCTCATCGCATTCCGACTCTGCGAGATGCTTGGAATTCCGACCTATCACCTCGTCAACAACACCTACGTGCCTCTCGTTCACGTTGCACGGTCGATTGTTGGTGATCCGATTCCGGCGGTCGGAGCTCCGGACGTCACGGACCTGGCGAACCGGGTCTCGGCCGAATTTGCGAAGTACGAAAACGGCATTCCAACCCCGTTGTACATGGCGAACCAGGCTCGCCACGATCGTTCATGGTCTTTTCTGCGATGGGCGTCCAAGTACTGGAAGAACGTCGCCATCCAGCGCGTTCGGGCGGCCCTCGGTCGTCCAGAGAAATTCCGAGACGACGTGCAGATCCGTTCACGTTTCCCGTTCGCGTCGAACGAGCGGCGCTTGTCGATGCCGTTCGTGGTTGAGCGAATCCGCCGAAACCTTGAACGCGAATATCCACGTCACGCCATAACTCTTAGCCCGGCCGACGCGGACCTGCCGCAGTTCGTGTATTTCCCCATGCCGTTCGAACCCGAACGCACCTCGTTGCCTGATGGCGGTGATTTCTATGAGGCGATGGATGCACTCCTCGCATTGCGGTCATACCTGCCCGATGACGTTGCCATCTTCGTCAAAGAACACCCGACACAGTTCTCGAGAATGCTGCCCGGCTATAAAGCGCGCAGCCAACTTCTCTATTCGGTGATCTCCGTCATGCCGAACACGACGCTGGTCAGATTGTCTGTGCCGTCGTCGGCACTCATCGAACACGCCCAGTTCACCTGCGCGATCACGGGAACTGCTGCACTCGAGTCGGCACTGATCGGCAAGCAGGGCGTTGTGTTTGGAACGCCGTGGTTTGCGAGGCTGCCGGGCGTCACTCTGTTCGCTGACATCCCGCCTTTCGATGAACTCGTTGGACGACCTGCCGAGACCCTCTCAAATATCACCGCAGCGGCGGTTGACGAAATTGGGCATGTGGCGATCCCAGGCATCATTAGTGTCGAGCAATTCACGTACTTCAAGCAGAAGTTCGGAACCGACCTCCCGTCACTGGTCGACGATGCCGTCACCGTGAAGGCGGTCGTTGCAACAATTCGAGCCGACCTCGATCGCCGTTAATTCTCCCCAACTCGAATAGGGCAACAGCCCTGCACAGATTCGGCGCACTACAACCCGCTCCACTGTGCACATCGCCATTCTGGTCGCATGCACAACCACTTCGCTGACACCAATTCATTCGACCGCGGTGCCGTCACCGCCGAATACGCCATCGCCACCGTGGCGGCGGCCGGCTTTGCCGGACTGCTCGCCATCGTCCTCAAGAGTGGAACCATCCAGGGACTCCTGTCTTCACTCCTCAGCAGCGCACTGTCCGTTGTCGCGCAATGAGCGCGGTGCCGTCACCGTCGAACTGGCCATCGGCATACCAGTCGCGATGTCGATCGTCGCACTCGCACTCGGAGCCATCCGATGGGGGATGGACGCAGTAACCGCTACGACGGTCGCCGCCGAATCCGC
>JBDLPW010000030.1:0-3312 GCA_039800905.1 Actinomycetota bacterium
TAGGCCTTGGTCAGTGCGTCGACGAGGACGCGAATGACGTTGTCCTGGTCCGTTTCCGACAGGTCGGCGAACATCGGCAACGAGATCTCGCCCTCGTAGTACGCGTTTGCGATGGGTGTGATGTCCCGCTTGTATCCGAGGTCTTCGAAAACCGGGTGCCAGTGCACGGGCATGTAATTGACCTGAACCCAGACCCCGTTCGTGCGGAGGTAATCGAAAATCGCACGGCGGCGAGCGGCAGGAACACGAATCGGGAACAGGTGCCAGAGCGGGTCAACGTAGTCGCGCTTGCCCGGCAGGATGAACTCGTCGTAGTCCTTGAGCGCCTCGACATAGCGGTCGAAGATGACTGCGCGCTGGGCCTTGAAGCCGGCGAGACGGTTGAGCTGTGACAGACCGAGGTTGCAGAGAACGTCCGGAAGACGGTAGTTGAACGCGATCTCGTGGACTTCCTGGTGCCAGTCTCCCGTGTCGGGCATGCGCTGGATGGACTTGTCGCGCACGAGACCCTGACCGCGGACCGAACGAGCACGAGCGACGAGTTTGGGGTCGCGTGAGACGACCGCGCCGCCCTCGCCGGTCGTCATGTTCTTGGTCGGGAAGAACGAGAACGTCGTGATGTCAGCGTCGTGGCCGACGGGACGACCACGGTAGGTCGAGCCAATCGAGTGTGCGCCGTCCTCAAGGAAGAACAAGCCGTGCTTGTCGGCGATGGCGCGCAGTTCGTCGATCTCGACCGGGTGTCCCGCGTAATCGACGGCGGCAATCGCACGAGTCTTCGGTGTGATGAGCGCCTCGACAGCGGCGGGGTCGATGTTTCCGGTGTCCTCCTGGACGTCCGCGAACACCATCGTCGCGCCCTCGTGCATAGCCATCGCCGAGGTGGCGACGAACGTCATCGGGGTCGTGATGATTTCATCCCCCGGCTTGATGCCGAGCGTGCGGTAACCGACGTGCAGAGCCGCGGTGCCGTTCGAGACGACAGCAGCACCTGGTGCGTCGACGAGATCCGCGATCGCGGCCTCGAACTTGTCAACGTACGGACCGGTCGTCAACCAATCGCCGCGAAGAACCTCGGCAACTGCGTCGATGTCACTGTCGTTGATCGACTGGCGACCGTACGGGATGACCACTTAGTTGCGCTCCAGCAGGTCGCGCATGTCCTCGACCGACAACCACTCGGTGTTGGTGTTCGAACGGTACGAGAAGCCGTCCTCGACGGGCTCGCCCTTGGGCTGTGCGCCACCCCATGCAGCAATCGTCGGCAGAACGACGTAACGGTCGCCTTGGTCGAGCGTGCGGCGCGAGTCATCCTCGGAGATCATCTCTTCGTGGAGCTTCTCGCCGGGGCGAATGCCGATTTCGTGAGTCTTCGAACCGGGTGCACAGGCCTCGACGAGGTCGGGGATGCGCATCGACGGAATCTTGGGGACGAACAGTTCGCCACCCGTCATACGGTCGAACGAGTCGACTACGAACTGAACGGCGTCGGGCAGGGTGATCCAGAAACGGGTCATGCGCTCGTCCGTGATGGGGAGCGACTCGCCCTTGGCAGCCAGTTCACGGAAGACCGGGACGATCGAACCGCGGCTGCCCATGACGTTTCCGTAACGGACGACCGAGAAACGGGTGACGTAACCGGCTGCGGCGTGGTTCGCCGACTGGAAGAGCTTGTCAGCGGCGAGCTTGGTCGCGCCGTACAGGTTGAGGGGGCTGGACGCCTTGTCGGTCGAGAGAGCAACAACGCGCTTGACGCCCGCGTCGATCGATGCGTCGATGACGTTCTGCGAACCGAGGATGTTGGTCTGAACGAACTCGAACGGGTTGTATTCCGCGGTGTCGACCTGCTTGAGAGCGGCCGCGTGAACGACGTAGTCAACGCCGTGGAAAGCGCGTGCGAGACGGCGCGAGTCACGGATGTCACCGAGGAAGTAGCGGAGACGGGGGTCGTCGTTGAACATCTTGCGCAGTTCGTACTGCTTGAGTTCGTCGCGCGAGAAGATGATGAGGCGCTCGGGCTCGAGGTTCTTGAGGGCGTAATCGATGAACGCCTTACCGAACGAACCCGTGCCGCCGGTGATGAGAATCGACGAGTGCTTTAAGATTGAGTCAGCCACAATTCCTCCATGTTGTTGCGTGTTCCACACCGACAAACGTCAGACCAAAGGTAGCCCCGTGAAACCGAATGCAGCGCTTGTAATCTTACAGGCTCGCATGTCCTCGACACGGTTGCCGGGCAAGGTGTTCCGCCCGATCAAGGGCGTGCCGATGATCATGCACCAGATCGCCCGCATCCGAACCATGCGAAATCTGCAGGACGTCGTCGTCGCCACTTCGGTCGAATCGTCGGACGACGAACTGGCGGATTTCCTCACCTCTCAGGGCGTCACCGTGTTCCGCGGTCCCCTCAACGACGTTGCGGCACGCTTTCTCGGTGCGATCGACGCCCACAACCCCGACATCGTCGTGCGCCTGACCGCGGACTGCCCGCTCATCGACCCGACCGTCGTCGATGCGGTCATCGACGCGCACGTCGCGTCGGGCGCGGACTACACATCGAACGTTATTGCCCGAACATTCCCCCGCGGGCTTGACTGCGAAGTGTTCAATCCGGCCGTATTGCGTGACCTGTACGCGTCGGGCATGACGGATTACGAGAAGGAACACGTCACCGTCGGGATTTACACCAGACCGGACGCGTATCGTCTCGAGAATTACGCGGGAGCGGTCGACCATTCGGACCTGCGATGGACGGTGGACAACCCCGAAGACTTCGAATTCGCCGCGTGGGTCTACGACCAGTTCGACGGCGACTACTTCACGTCTGACGATATCTACGCCCTGCTTGACGCCAACCCGGACAAGCGACTCTTCGAGCCGGCCTAATGCGCATCGCCTTCCGCGCCGACGCGAGCCCCACCCAGGGAACCGGGCATGTCATGCGCTGCTTGACGTTGGCAGCCGCCGCGATTGAGGCCGGCCACGATGCTGGATTGTTCGTCAACGACACGGGCGTTGCGTGGCTCGAGGAGTACATCTCCTCCAGTGACGTTGCGGTCACGCGCGTTGAGAAGGATTCCCTGACCGCCGAGCCGTTCGTTGAGTGGAACGCAGACCGACTCGTTGTCGATTCGTATGAGTATTCGGATTCCGCGATTGACGCTGTGCAGGCGGCGGTGCCGACGTTGGTGCTGGTGGATTTCGGCACGCGCGCGGCACAGGTGTCTTGGTACCTCGATTCGAACCTCGGAGCCGAGGCACGCTCCCCCGAATCATCGGTCTGGCTTGCTGGGTCGGAGTACTCGCTGGTGC
>JBDLPW010000031.1:0-4012 GCA_039800905.1 Actinomycetota bacterium
CGATGCGCATGGACCTCAGCGATCGTGTCTACACAGCAGAGTCTTTTGCGACCTATGTTTACGGCTCCGCCGAGGTTGTCGGACTAATGTGCCTCGCGGTTTTTGTTCGCGACAACAAGCCGCTGCCAACCCAGGCGCACGTCTTGGTCGCGGGCGCTCGCTCACTTGGGGCGGCGTTCCAGAAAGTCAACTTCCTGCGTGACTTCGCCGCCGACGTGGACGGACTCGGGCGTTCCTATTTCCCCGGCGTTCGCATTGATACGTTCTCGGAGATCGACAAGAAGCGTATCTGCGATGACATCGAGGACGACCTCAACAGAGCCGCCGCGACGCTGCCGCTGTTGCCGCCCGACGCCCGACGCGCGGTCGCGCTGGCGCACGGACTGTTCCACGCTCTCAATGAACGCATTCGCAGTACCCCGGCCGACGTTCTCAAGACCACTCGAATCAGCGTGAGCACGGCGACCAAGTTGCTTATTCTTATTCGCGTGCTGTCCGGAGGTTCGCGATGACGAAGCAACGTGTTGTCATCATTGGCGGCGGTATGGGCGGACTTTCCGCCTCCGGCCTTCTCGCGAAGGAAGGATACGACGTCACACTGCTGGAGGCTCTGCCCAATACCGGCGGTCGCGCCGGGTCATGGTCGAAGGACGGCTTCCGTTTCGACACTGGACCATCGTGGTACCTCATGCCCGAGGTGTTCGACCATTGGTACCGCTTGATGGGAACGTCGGCCGCCGAGCAGCTCGATCTCGCCGTCCTGGATCCCGGGTATCGTGTGTTTTTTGAACCTGCGGGTGATCGACCCGCCGAGTACGTTGACGTCCAGGTCGGCCGCGAGAAGAACCTCGACCTTTTCGAGCAGATTGAACCGGGTTCGCGTGAGGCGATGTCCCACTACTTAGACTCTGCCACCGAAACTTACGAGATTGCGAAGAGGTACTTCCTCTATACCGCGTTCGTCAAGCTCGGACCGCTCCTCAAGCGCGAGGTCGTTGTGCGACTCGGCACGCTTGCTCGCCTGCTGCTCACAAAGATTTGGGGATTCGCTGGCCGCTCGGTCAAGTCTCTACGCGCCAAGCAGATTCTCGGATATCCCGCGGTGTTCCTCGGCACAAGCCCGTACGAGGCACCCGCCATGTTCCATCTCATGAGCCACCTCGACCTTGTCGACGGTGTGCTCTACGCGCAAGGTGGTTTCACGCGAGTCATGGATTCCATTCGAGACCTGTCCATCGCGGCCGGGGCAGACATCCGGACGAACGCGAGGGTCACGCGGATCAATGTCGATTCTCACGATCGCGCAACCGGTGTCACCTACACCGATGCGTCCGGGACAACTCACACAATTGACGCCGACATTGTTGTGTCCGGAGCCGATCTTCACCACACCGAAACGACAATGTTGCCGCTCGACCAGCAAACCTTCCCCGAGTCGTGGTGGGAGAACAAGAAGCCGAGTCCTGGCGCGATTCTCTTGTATCTCGGAATCCAGGGGGAACTGCCCAACTTGTTACACCACAGTCTGTTCTTTACCGAGGACTGGGACGCCAACTTCAGCCAGATTTTCACGGACACCCCGACCATGCCCAACCCAGCGTCGTTCTACGTGTGTACCCCTTCGAAATCGGATGATTCCGTTGCGCCCGCCGGACACTCCAATGTTTTCGTTCTCGTTCCGTGCCCCGCTGACGTGTCGCTGGGTAAGGGGGGACTCGACGGGAACGGTGACACCGCGATTGAAGAGGTCGCCGACCGCACCATTGACGCGATTGCACAGTGGGCCGACATTCCTGATTTCCGCGACCGCATCGTGGTCCGCCGTACGGTTGGGCCAGCGGATTTCGCCAACGACCTCAATGCCTGGCGGGGTAATTCACTGGGCCCAGCGCACACTCTCACCCAGAGTGCATTGTTCCGCGCGACGAACAAGTCAAAGAAAGTCGACGGTTTGTATTACGTCGGTTCGGGAACAGTCCCCGGGATCGGCCTGCCAATGTGCATTATTTCCGCTGAGGTACTTCTTAAGCGGCTCCGCGGTGATCACTCAGCAGGGCCCCTCCCCGACAAGGCGTTGTGATGCCAGGGGTGTACCTCGCACTCCTCGTCGTGTCACTCGTTGGGACAGTCCTCATCGATTACCGCTGGAAGCTCGCACTTTTCGAGGACGCCCGCCGAACCGTCCTCGTGCTCGCACTGTCTGTCGTGTTCTTCGTGGGGTGGGACATCTCCGGGGTCGCGAACGGCGTCTTCTTCAAGGGTGGCAGCGACTTGCTCGTCGGCTGGGACATCGCCGCCGAGATTCCGGTCGAAGAAATCCTCTTCCTCACCCTGTTGTCGCACTGCGCACTACTCGCGTTCCGAATGGTGGAGCGGCGACGATGAACACGACGTACCTGACGATGTCGATCCCTTACGTGTTGTGGGCGGTGGGCTTGACGGCGCTCGCGGTGTGGAAATTCGGACTGCGCCTGCAGCCCCTCGTTCTCCCGGTCGCCGCGTTGCTCGTTTCGACCGCGCTGTTCGACAACCTCATCGTCGGGTCAGGGCTGGTTGCGTACGACGAATCGAGAATTCTCGGGGTCCGCATCGGCGTCGCGCCGATCGAAGATTTCTTGTACGCGGTTGTGGCCGTGTTGGTCACCGCCAGCTTGTGGCAGATTCTGAGCAGGCGAGACTCACGATGAGCCTGCTCGCCGTCCTCTTCCATTCATCAAGGCCACTGTCGTGGATCAACACCGCGTACCCGTTCGCGGCGGCGTACGTGATGACGACCGGCCGCATTGATCTGACGCTCGTGCTCGGGACTCTGTTTTTTCTCGTCCCTTACAACATTGCGATGTACGGGATAAACGACGTGTTCGATTACGAATCCGACATTCGCAACCCGCGCAAGGGAGGCGTCGAAGGTGCGGTGGTCAAGCCTCAATTCCACCGCCCAATCCTGTGGGCAAGCGCGCTCACCTGCCTGCCCTTCGTCGTGTACCTCGTCGCGGTCGGCTCGACACTCTCGAACGCGGTTTTAGCCGTCAGCCTCTTCGCGGTCATCGCCTATTCGGCCAAGGGACTGCGTTTCAAGGAAATCCCGTTCCTCGACTCCATCACGTCGAGCACGCACTTCGTCAGTCCAGCCTTGTTCGGAATCGTCCTCGCCACCGGCACTGTCGACACCGCGCAGTGGCTGATTCTCGGAGCGTTCTTCCTCTGGGGTCTCGCCTCACACGCGTTCGGTGCAGTTCAAGACATCGTCGCCGACCGCGAAGGTGGACTGAGCTCCATCGCGACCGTCATCGGCGGAGCGTGGACAGTTCGGTTCGCTGTCGCCTGTTACGCGCTTGCCGGATTCCTCCTCGTGCAGGCTCCTGGACTTGCCCCGTGGGTCTCGCCCGTTGCGTTGTTGTATATCGCCGCAATCGCCCAGTGGTGGAACGTTAGCGACGACAACTGTGAGGAAGCCAACCGTGGCTGGAAGAGATTCCTCGCTCTCAACTTCATCGCCGGATTCGTAGTGACGATGGCGTTGACTGTGTACGTGCTATTCCGTTAAGAGTTTTGGCCTCTGCCCGCGGACGGGCAGAGGCCAAAACGTACTGTTTTGTTATGCCTTGCGACGGCGAACCGTCACGACCACACCAGCAAGTACCAGCGCCGAGGCGAGACCAATCAGGCCGAGCGAGTTGGTACCTGTTCCGGCAAGGTCAGTTGTGTCGGATTCCGCCTGAGCGGTACCCCAGTTTGCGACTACAGTGCCATCTGCCAGACCAGCGGTCAGTCGACCGTCGAAAGCATCGAAGGTGTCTGCAGCCCATGCCTCGAGGCTATCGAAGTCGTTGCTCGGGTAGAGGTCCGAGGTGGGAGCGTTGTGGAACACGAAGGTCGCGAACGAAACCGATTCACCGGCGGCGAGGCTGTAAGTGTGAACGCCGTCCACGTCGCTGCCGTCGAAGCCGGAGACTCCGTAAGAGTCATCGCTGTCTTCCACAACGTTCGGGAACTTGTCGGCGGTCTCGAG
>JBDLPW010000032.1:0-6403 GCA_039800905.1 Actinomycetota bacterium
CAAGTTGTTTGCGTGCTTTATCGAGGACGGGAGATGAGTTCTCGGGTACACCGTCGCCGCGAAGGCGACCGGCGCGCGCGATTTCGACGCCGACGACTTTGCCTTTGAGGGCGCGGAGTTCGATTCGCCCAATGGGGCTATCCATGCGGGTGATGGAATCAAAGTTGGTCATGTGTCGAGAGTACCGTCAGTGTTCGGGGCGAGGCTAGGGGGAGCGTCTTCGGTGGAAAACTCGTGCAACCACGCGCCTATGGAGAAGTGCCGTCTGTGGACGCAGTGACAGGCGACATCGCACTGACGTCGATTCCCAACGCCTTGTTCAGCGCCATAGCCTGTGCGTTCAGGGTTTCCAGTTGGGCTACAAGTTGGTTGAACTGGTCGATTTGCCCATTGATCGTTGCCCGCAGGTCATCCAACTTCGCCTGGCGCTTCTTCAGCGTGTTCCGATCGCGGTCGAATTTTGATTGAGATTGGTAATAGCCCGCTTCGGCCGCGTGACGGTTGAACGCGGTGATGTCTTTCGACAAGTCGGCTGCGGTTGTGTCATAGCTGGCGCGTTGTTCGGCGATCGACGCCTCCAGCGAAACGATCTCCCCGCTGACGCGGGCAATTTCATCCACGATGGTCGAGATGACGGTGGAGGCTTCGACTGCGAGAGCCACGACGACTCCGCGCTTGTCGAAGTAACGGTCGTAGACAGCGCTGAGGTCGTCGTTGACCAGCGCGACCTCGGTGCCCAACACCGCGAATAGCTCCTCGACGTCGACGGCTCCCGATGCGTCCTCGTAAACGGACAACCGCTCGGCCAACACGGGGTCATTAATCTGCGCGTAGGACTCTTCGACAGCGGCGGCAACGCGCAGTTTTTCTGCGTCATCGAAACGCGCCCAGACGGCGTGCAGCATCTCGTGCGCGGCGACGACGGGTTCCATTGTGTCGAATGCAGGGTCGGTGATGTCCAGCAAATGGATGCGGTCGGTGTTGGGAACGTAACACCCCAACACTGCGACACCCGTTTCCTTGTGCGGGCAGGTCTTGCTAAACGCCGTCGCGGTCAGCAATTCTGGTTTCGCCGCCAACAAATAGAAGCGACCGGCGGGAGACATGCCAGCGTCGGCGACGTACTTCTCAAGAACTGCGGAGGATGCGAATTTTCCGACCACGAGCCAGTCGCGCACCGCTGCACGGTTGGCGTACGCCCACGCTCCCGCGCCGAGGACAGCGACCTGAAGGATTAGCGAGACGACTGCGATCACGCCACCGACACGACGACCCAAACCGGGGGCGAGGTATCGGCGGATCACCCTTTAAGGCTACGGCTTAGTGCCCGGTGAGGGGCGCAAGCAACTTCGCGATGATCGAGGGTCGCCCGGTGGCTCCCTCTTCAACATCGGCGATGGTCATGCCCAATAGACCGACGTTCGCGCCGATGAACCGCAGCGGTTCCGGTTCCCACGACGGTGAGCGGTGCCCCACCCACGGCAAACTCGTCAACGTCGTCGAATCGCCCACGATCAGGTCGGCGAGAGTTCGTCCGGCCAGATTCGTGGTCGACAGTCCGTCGCCGACGTATCCGCCGGCGCTGCCGAGTCCCGTCGCTTTGTCGTACGACACGTGCGCGTGCCAGTCGCGCGGAACCCCGAGCGGCCCACCCCAACGGTGGGTGACGACAATCTGGTCGGCAATCTGCGGGAACATTTCCCGCAGCGTTCGAATGAGGTGCTCGAACACCTTCTCAACCCGGTCGTATTCGGGTTTGATGGTCGAACCCCAGTGGTACCGGGCCCCGCGTCCGCCGAAGGCAAAGCGGTTGTCGGCGGTGCGCTGCCCGTAGATGATGAGGTTGCGACCGTCGCTGAATGTTTGCCCGTGCTTGATGCCCAACTCGTCCCACACTGAATCGGGCAGAGGCGCGGTGGCGATCATGAGTGAATAGAGAGGAAGAATTCGACGCTTGGTCTGCGGGATGGATGCGCCGTAGCCCTCGGTCGCGTTGATGATGTGCGTCGCGTGAACCGTTCCACGGTTGGTGAACACGGTGCTCGTGGTCCACGACAGAACTTCGGTCTGTTCGGCGATTCGAGCGCCACGCGCCTCGACGATTTCGGCGATGCGTCGGACCAACTTGGCGGGGTGAACACGCGCGCAGTCGGGTGTGAAGGTTGCGCCACGAGCGCCCGCCGCGCCGACCTCGTTCGACTCGCGCCACTCAAGGTGGTCGATGCCCAGCTCGTTGGCTTCGGCAACCTCCGCGCGGAGCATCTTTTCCTGCAACGCGGTGCGTGCATAAATCCAGGTACCACCGTGCACCCAGTCGCAGTCAATCTTTTCGTCGACGACGACTCGTCCGATTTCGGAAATCGTGCCGACCATCGCGTCACGCAACGCTTTCGCCGGACCGTGCCCGTACTTTGACACCAGTGCCGGAGTCGTCTGTGGGAAAAGTGCGCTCGCCCAACCCCCGTTACGTCCGGACGCGCCGAAACCGGCGACGTTCTTATCCATCAACAGGATGGAAAGCTTGGGGTTCTTCTTCTGCAGGTAGTAGGCGGTCCACAAACCCGTAAGGCCGGCGCCGATGATTGCAACATCCACAGTGGTGTCGCCATCGAGCGCCGGCCTCGGGGTAAGGTCGACGGCCTCGTGCCAAAACGAGACGGTCTGCATGGAACTAGAGAAGCGTGGTGGCTTCGGTAAGAACCTCGCGGAGGATACCCTCGATCTCGTCGAACTCCGTCTGACCGATGGTCAGCGGGGGAGCGAGCTGAACGACGGGGTCTCCACGGTCATCCGCGCGGCAGTAGAGACCTGCCTCGTAGAGGGCCTTCGAGAGGAAGCCACGCAGCAAGCGCTCGGCCTCGTCATCGTTGAAGGTTTCCTTGGTCGCCTGGTCCTTGACGAGCTCAATGCCGTAGAAGTAGCCAGCACCACGAACGTCACCAACGATCGGGATGTCCTTGAGCTTCTCGAGAGTCGCCTTGAACGCGGGAGCGTTGCGGCGAACGTTTCCGTTGAGGTCTTCCTCTTCGAAAATGTCAAGGTTCTCCATTGCGACAGCGGCCGAAACCGGGTGTCCACCGAACGTGTAGCCGTGGTAGAAAGCCGTCTGTCCGTGCTTGAACGGTTCGTAGATGCGGTCCGAGATGATCGTCGCGCCGATGGGTGAGTAACCCGAGGTCATCGCCTTGGCACAGGTGATCATGTCGGGGACGTAGTCGAACGCGTTGCACGCGAACATCTCACCGATGCGACCAAACGCACAGATGACCTCATCAGAAACGAGGAGGACGTTGTGCTTGTCGCAGATCTCGCGAACGCGCTTGAAATAGTTCGCCTGCGGCGGGAAACATCCACCCGCGTTCTGAACCGGCTCGAGGAAGACGGCGGCGACAGTGTCGGGACCTTCCATCTCAATCATGCGCTCGATTTCATTCGCTGCCCACATTCCGAACAGCTCGTCCGTGATCTCGCCCATGTAGCCCTGCTCGACGGCACGATAGATGTTCGTGTTGGGGACGTGGTACGTGCCGGGAACGAGCGGCTCGAACGCTGCCTTGATTCCCGGAAGACCGGTGATCGCCAGCGCGCCCTGCGGGGTGCCGTGGTAGGCGATGTTGCGCGAGATGACCTTGGTCTTCATCGGGAAGCCCTGAAGTTTCCAGTATTGCTTCGCGAGCTTGAACGCGGTCTCGACTGCTTCTCCACCACCGGTCGAGAAGAAGACACGGTTAAGATCGCCGGGTGCGTAGTCCGCGAGGCGGTCAGCGAGTTCGATCGCCGACGGGTGTGCGTAAGACCAGATAGGGAAGAAGCTCAGTTCCTCGGCTTGCTTCGCTGCAACCTCGGCGAGACGCTTCCGCCCGTGCCCGGCGTTGACAACGAACAGTCCCGAGAGACCGTCGATGTACTTCTTGCCGTGCGAGTCGTAGATGTGGTGACCTTCACCCTTGGTGATGATCGGCACACCGTTGCCGGCCTCCATGCCGGACTGACGTGCGAAGTGCATCCACAGGTGGTCTTTGGCCTTTGCCTGCAAGTCCTTGTCGTTGAAGGACGTCGGGTCGTATGCCATGGTTTATCAACTCCCATTGATTGGGGGACTCTAGCGAGTTCCCCAGTTGTATTGTTGTTTCTTCAGTTGTAGATAGGTAAAGACTTCGGTCTGTACGACTCCGGGAACAGCGCGGATTTTGTCGTTGAGAAGTTCGAGCAGGCCGTCATCGTCCTCGCAGACGACTTCGGCGAGCATGTCGAACGATCCGGCCGTGAGGACCACATATTCCACGGCGTCGATGGCTGCAATCGCATCGCCGACCGTGCGGGTGTCACCGGTAGTTCGAATGCCGATCATCGCCTGGCGGTAGAAACCGAGTTGCATCGGATCAGTGACGGCAACAATCTGCATCACTCCGCTGTCGATGAGCTTTTGAACTCGTTGGCGGACGGCGGCTTCGGACAAATCCACCGCGCGGCCGATGTCGGAGTACGACTTCCGACCGTCGATCTGCAGTTGCTCGATGATCGCCTTCGAGACGTCGTCGAGCGGCACTGCTCGCGAGATATTTGCCATGACCCGATTCTGGTACGGGAATGACGGGAAATCAAGCGATTTCGAAGCAATTTCGCAAATTCAATGACGAAATTCGTTGTTTTTCCTCTGGAAACTTACGCCTTCACTCGTTAGGGTAAAGCCATGAGTAAAACATTGAAGAACTTCATCAACGGAGAACTCGTCGACTCGCGCGGCAAGGACTCCATCGACCTGGTCGATCCCGTCACTGGTGACGTGTACGCGAAGTCGCCCGTCAGCAACGAAGCAGACGTCGACGCCGCCTACAAGTCGGCTGCCTCGGCTTTCGAGGAGTGGCGTGAGACGACCCCGAGTGAGCGACAGAAGGCGCTGCTCCAGATCGCGGATGCGATGGAGTCCCGTGCCGAAGAATTCGCCAAGACTGAGGTCCAGGACACTGGTAAGCCGCTCGGCCTGACGATTTCGGAAGAAATCATGGTCGGCATCGACCAGATTCGCTTCTTCGCGGGTGCCGCACGCAACCTCGAAGGTCGTGCGACCGCCGAGTATATGCGTGACCACACCTCGTCGATCCGTCGCGAACCCATTGGCGTCGTAGGTCAGGTCACGCCGTGGAACTACCCGCTCATGATGGCGATTTGGAAGTTCGCCCCGGCTCTCGCCGCGGGAAACACGACCGTCCTCAAGCCGTCGGACACGACCCCGTCGTCGACTCTGCTTCTTGCCGAAGTCGCACAGGAGTTCCTGCCCAAGGGCGTCATGAACGTTGTCGTCGGTGACCGCTCGACCGGTGCGCTGATGACCGAGCACAAGATCCCGCAGATGGTGTCCATCACGGGTTCGGTCCGCGCCGGTATGGAGGTCGCAAAGTCTGCGTCGTTCGACGTCAAGCGCGTTCACCTCGAGCTCGGTGGCAAGGCCCCCGTCATCGTCTTTGATGACGCAGACATCGCCCGCGCTGTCGAAGGAATCGCCATCGCCGGTTACTTCAACGCCGGTCAAGACTGCACCGCGGCAACGCGTGTCCTCGTTCACGAGAACGTCCACGACGAATTCGTCGCAGCGATGAAGGCGTACATCGCCGAGAACGTCGCGACGGGTGAGCCGCTCAACGAAGACATCTTGTATGGTCCCGTCAACAACATCAACCAGTTCGACCGAGTCATGGGGATCATCAACGACCTCCCGACACACGCGAACGTTGAAACCGGCGGAAAGCGCCAGGGTGACAAGGGCTTCTTCATCGAGCCGACCGTCGTCTCGGGTCTCAAGCAGTCCGACTGGGTGATCCAGAACGAGATCTTCGGACCGGTCATCACTGTTCAGAAGTTCAAGGACGAGGCCGAGGCTCTCGCCAACGCCAACGGTGTCGAGTACGGTCTCGCCTCGTCGGTGTGGACCAAGGATCACGGTCGTGCGATGCGTTTCGCAAAGCGCCTCGACTTCGGTGCGGTCTGGATCAACACGCACATCCCGATTGTCGCTGAAATGCCGCACGGTGGTTTCAAGCACTCGGGTTACGGTAAGGACCTCTCGATGTATGGTTTCGAGGACTACACGCGCGTCAAGCACGTCATGTCCTACATCGGCGAGTAACTTCCCCCTTCGCGTTTTCGGCGGCGGCTCTGCACAGAGCCGCCGCCGTTTACGTTGTCCACTAGTTCCGCGCCAGGCAGCCGTTTCGAGTCGGCACTGGATTGAAATGGTGAGGTGACATCCGCACGCCCGCACTTCCCGTGGGTCGGGGTGGCCACCCCGGTGGCATTGGGATGTGCACTGTGGGCGTTCACGGGGTCGGGGTTTGGACTCATCGGGGCGTTGCTAGGACCCGTCATGGTGCTGGCGAATTACGGCGACGGCCTTCGACGTTTC
>JBDLPW010000033.1:0-7993 GCA_039800905.1 Actinomycetota bacterium
TCGTCGTGCTGTTCGGTGCCCGCACCGGCGGTGACGGAATCGGTGGAGCCTCGATCCTCGCGTCGGACACGTTCGCAGAAGGCGGCCCGACGAAGCGTCCCGCCGTTCAGGTCGGCGACCCGTTCGCCGAAAAGGTCCTCATCGAGTGCTGCCTCGAGCTGTTCGCGGGCGACTGCGTTGAGGGCATTCAGGACCTCGGTGCCGCTGGCATCTCGTGTGCTACCAGCGAACTGGCCTCAAACGGTGACGGCGGAATGTTCATCACGCTCGACAACGTTCTCTTGCGCGACCCCACGCTGACCGCCGAGGAGATCCTGATGTCGGAAAGCCAGGAACGCATGATGGCGATTGTTCGCCCCGAAAAGCTCGACGCGTTCCTTGCCGTCACGACCAAGTGGGACGTCGAAGCGAGCGTGCTCGGTGAGGTCACCGACACCGGCCGACTCATCATCGAATGGAAGGGCCAGACCATCGTCGACGTCGACCCGCGCACGGTTGCAATCGATGGTCCCGTCTACAACCGCCCGATGGAATACCCCGCGTGGCTCGATGCGTTGCAGGCCGACTCGCCGTCGAAGTTCGCCCGCGCCACCGCTGGTGATGAACTCAAGAAGCAGTTCCTCGCGATTCTCGGTTCGCCGAACGAAGCGGACACCGACTGGATCACGAACCAGTACGACTACTACGTCATGGGCAACACCGCCCTGCACACCCCGGACGGTGCCGGCATGATTCGTATCGACGAGAAGTCGGGACTTGGCGTCGCGCTCGCCACGGACGCGAACGGACGCTACTGCCAACTCGACCCGTACGTCGGCGCGCAACTCGCACTCGTCGAGGCGTATCGCAATGTCGCCACGAGTGGCGCGACGCCGATGGCGGTCTCGGACTGCCTCAACTTTGGTTCGCCCGAGAACCCAGAAGTCATGTGGCAGTTCGCGCGCGCTGTCGAGGGACTCGCGGACGGCTGTCTCGAACTCGGCATCCCGGTCACCGGCGGAAACGTCTCGTTCTACAACCAGACCGGTGACGTCCCCATCCACCCGACCCCGGTTGTTGCCGTGCTTGGGTCCATCGACAACGTTGCGCGTCGACTGCCGTCGGGTTGGCAAGACGAGGGCGAAAACCTCTACCTGCTCGGGACGACTCTCGACGAGTTGGGCGGTTCGGCCTGGTCGGGTGCCGTGCACAATCACCTCGGTGGACTTCCGCCGCGCGTCGACTTCGACGCCGAGAAGAACTTGGCTGGTCTGCTCTCGGCGGCCGCTCACGAAGGCCTCGTCACGAGCGCGACCGACCTTGGTACCGGTGGCTTCATTCGTGCCGTCGCAGACGGTGTTCTGCGTTTCGGTGTCGGTGCGCGGGTTTGGCTCGACGAAATCCTCGAGCGCGACGGTGTCGACCTCACCGCGGCACTCTTTTCCGAGACTCAGGCGCGTGCTCTCGTCTCAGTCGCCCGCGAGGACGACGTCAAGTTCCGAGGGCTCTGCGAAGGACGCGGTGTTCCTGTATTGCGAGTCGGCGTGACCGACAAGACCAGCGGTTCGCTCGAGGTACAGGATCTGTTCGATGTCTCCATCGACGAACTCGCTCAAATCCACCGTGGAACGCTCCCCTCGCACTTCGGCGCGGTCGTCGGCGGCTAGTCTCCCGTTTCACGGGGCTCCCGATTGATACCGTTGCGGGAACAGAGGAGATACACAGTGATCGAAGAGTCGCGGTTCTTGGTGCGCAGCGCCGACTACGAGGAATGGTTGCGTGTCCGCGCCAACGGCGTCACTGCCACCATGGTCTCGAAGGCATTCGATCAAAAGGGCTTTGATGAGGTTCTCGCTCAAATGGCCGATCCGACACCTATTCCCGACAACGCGTACATGGCGTTCGGTCGCGACCAGGAACCACACATCATCGCCAGGCTCCAGGAACGGTTCGACATCGAGGGGAATGACTGGCTCATCGCCTCGGCCGATGCGGATTGGCGCATGGCGACTCCCGACGGGCTCTCCGCCGACCACAAAACCATCGTCGAAGTCAAGACAACCGGTCGCGACTGGGGTCGATACGACTGGGTGCCAATTCATTATCAACGCCAGGTTCAGTGGCAGTTGTACGTCACCGGCGCAGACGAATGCGTCTTTGCGTGGATGTTGCGTGACACCGCGCCCGACAAGTCTTTCGTACCCGCGTGGCCAGGGCCCAAGTACGTCACCGTGAAACGCCAGCAACGCATGATCGACGCGTGCATCGACGTCGCCGAGCGACTTCACGCCGCTCGCCCGAACGCCTAGCTCGTTTCGTCCGCGATCTTTTCGTGATGGCGGATGACCTCGGCGACGATGAAGTTGAGGAACTCCTCCGCGAACGCGGGGTCAAGGTTCGCCTCTTCGGCAAGTCGACGGAGTCGGGCGATTTGTTCCGCTTCGCGTTGCTTGTCCGATGCGGGAAGCCCCGCTTCGGCCTTGAGTCGACCAACCTGTTGCGTGAACTGGAAACGCTCCGCGAGCATGTGAACGAGAGCAGCGTCGACGTTGTCGATGCTCTGGCGCAGTGCACGCAGGCGGTCGGCGGTCTCTTCGTTCATGGGTTCAGCCTACAAAGCCACGCACCCGGACCGCTAACCGGCCCGGGTGCGTGTTTACCCCACCCCTGGGGAACCTAGTTATCCGGCTCGTCCCCGGATTCGTCCGAGTTGTCGTCCGTGCCCTCGTCATCATCCGAATTGCCATCGGAATTTCCGTCCGAGTTGGACTTCGTTCCACCGCCATTCGCCTTGCCGGAATCGCTCTTGCCGGAGTTCGTCGTGCCGTTCGGGTTGCGGTTGCTGGAATTCTCTGACTTGTCATCCGAATTACTCGCCTTTTCGGTCGAGTTCGGATTGGGTTCGTGGTCGTCGACCGCAAGAGCCGCCCCTTCATCGGGCACGCCGTCACCGTCGCTATCGGTTTGGCTTTCGATGATCGCGCGCGGGTCCGTTCCGGTGTCGAGAACGTTGGTGACCGCTGTGACAAGACCGCCATCGAGCTCGGTCGTGTCGAGGTCCTTCGCGAGTGCCGTGACGAACGCATCGTTTGCCTCAACACCGAGATTGTCGAGGACCACTCCGATGATGGCGCGCTTCACCGTCAGATCAACGACCGCGATTGCCGGTCCGGAGAGCCCGAAAACAGCGGCAACCGTGACCAGTCCGCCAACAAGGAATTTCTTTGTCACTGGGCACCGTCCGCTTCCGCGCGTTGACGCCACAGGTCCAGGTTTCCGTCGGCGATAGCTTTCCGCGCCGCGGTGATTTCGTCCGCTGTGACCGTGCCGTCGGCAAGCGCCTTGTCAATGTCGCCAGCGACGAGAATGACAGCCGCAAGGACTACGCCCTTCGCCGAAATGTTCGCTCCGAGGTCGGCGGTGAGGATGTCATTACCCTCGATCACGCTCGTCGTCTCGGTCGGGACTTCGCGACTACAACCAGCCAGGGACGCCGGTACGACACACGCCAGCACAATCGCTAGTGCGGCAGTCGCCTTACGCATCGCTATCCCTTCGTCCTCCTCTTATCGTACGAAGTGGAAATGGTGACGTGCGGCCCCTTGTCCGTTTCTTGGACGAATCTTTGACGACTTAGTCGAGTAGGTCGTTGACGATGATGATTTCGTCACGCGCCGGTCCGACACCGATCGCCGAGAAGCGTGCGCCCGACATCGATTCGATTGCGCGCACGTACTTTTGGGCGTTGACGGGCAATTCGTCGAACGAGCGTGCCCCCGTGATGTCCTCGGTCCAGCCGGGGAACGTCTCGTAAATCGGGGTGGCGTGATGGAAGTCGGACTGGTTGACGGGAACCTCGTCCATGCGCACACCGTCGACGTCGTACGCAACACACACGGGAATCTCGGCGAGTCCGGTGAGGACGTCCAACTTGGTGAGAACGAAGTCGGTGAGTCCGTTGATTCGAGCCGAGTAGCGAGCAATCGGTGCGTCGTACCAACCACAACGACGCGGACGACCGGTGGTGGTTCCGTATTCGTGACCGACCGCACGAAGTCGCTCGCCCGACTCGTCGTGCAGTTCCGTCGGGAATGGTCCCGACCCGACGCGAGTCGTGTACGCCTTGACGATGCCGATGACGCGAGTGAATTCGCTCGGGCCGATCCCCGAACCGGTAGACGCGCCACCAGCGGTCGAGTTGGACGACGTGACGAACGGGTACGTTCCGTGGTCGACGTCGAGCATCGTCGCCTGGCCGCCTTCAAAGAGCACCGTCTTGTCCTCGCGCAACGCGTTGTACAACTCCAGTGCAGTGTCCGCGACCATCGGACGCAAGCGGTCCGCATACGACAGCAGTTCGGTCACAATCTCGTCCGCGGCAATCGCGCGACGGTTGTAAATCTTGACGAGAAGGTGGTTCTTCGCTTCGAGAGCGCCTTCCACCTTCTGGCGGAGGATGTTCTCGTCGAACAGATCCTGGACGCGAATACCAACGCGGTTGATCTTGTCAGCGTATGTCGGGCCGATGCCGCGACCGGTCGTTCCGATCTGGCGCTTGCCGAGGAATCTCTCGGACACCTTGTCGAGAGTTCGGTGGTACGAGGTGATGATGTGTGCGCTCGACGAGACGCGCAGCTTGGACACGTCGATGCCGCGCGAGGCGAGGGTGTCGAGTTCGTGGAAAAGCACCTCGAGGTCGATGACGACACCGTTCGCGATGATCGGGATGACGCCTTCGGTGAGGATGCCGGAGGGGAGAAGGTGGAGCGCGTACTTTTCGTCACCGATGACGACGGTGTGACCCGCGTTGTTGCCGCCATTGAACTTGACGACATAGTCGATACGGCCCGACATGGTGTCGGTGGCTTTACCCTTGCCCTCGTCGCCCCACTGGGCTCCGACGATAACGACTGCGGGCATGGCTAGTCCTTTGTTTGGCGAACCCGACCAGTTTACCGCGTTGGTGAGACGTGCTCTCGAATCCACGAGTGCATGATGATGGCGGCGGCGGCCGACGCGTTCAGCGACCTGGTCGACCCGAACTGGGTGATCTCAACAACCGTGTCGGAGGCGGCAATCGCTTCGGGCGACAGGCCCGGGCCCTCCTGGCCGAAGAGCATCACGCAACGGCGTGGCAGGCTCGTCGATTCAATCGGGACGGAACCCGGCACGTTGTCGACGCCGATGATCGGAAGAGTTTCCGACTGTGCCCACGCCACGAAATCCTCGATGGTCGGGTGGTGGAGGACGTGCTGGTACCTGTCGGTCACCATTGCCCCTCGCTTGTTCCAACGACGACGCCCGACGATGTGAACGGTTCGCGCCGCGAACGCATTCGCCGTTCGGACAATCGAGCCAATGTTGAGGTCGTGCTGCCAGTTCTCGATGGCGACATGAAAATCGTGCCGCTTCGTGTCAAGGTCCGCGACGATCGCCTCCATCGTCCAGTAGCGATATTCGTCCGTGACGTTACGGGAATCCCCGTTCGCGAGCAGGTCGCGGTCGTAGCGTTCATCGGTCGGCCATTCGCCGATCCACGGACCGACGCCGTGCGTGCTCAGTTCGTCACTGGGCGAATCGTTCGTCTCGGCGGTCACTCTGTTAACTTAGGGGAATGACCCAAACCCGCGTTCTACACGGCGACAACCTCGCCGCGATGCGCGCGATGCCGGACGAGTCGTTTCAGTTGATTTACATGGACCCGCCGTTCAACACTGGCCGACGTCAAACGCGTCAGCAGATTCAGACGATTCGCTCCGACGACGGGTCGCGCGTCGGGTTTAAGGGTCAGTCGTACGAGACGGTCAAGGGGACGCTCTACGGATATGACGATGCGTTCGAGGACTACTGGGAATTCCTCGAACCACGGCTCGTCGAGGCGCACCGCGTATTGCGCGATTCCGGCACGTTGTACGTCCACCTCGACTACCGTGAGGCGCACTATGCCAAGGTCGCTCTCGACGCCCTGTTTGGGCGCGAGTCATTCCTCAATGAATTGATTTGGGCGTATGACTACGGCGCAAAGTCGACGCGGCGGTGGCCGACGAAGCACGACACGATTCTCGTCTATGTGAAGAATCCCGCGACGTACTATTTTGATTCGGCGAGTGTCGACCGCGAGCCGTACATGGCTCCCGGACTGGTCACCCCCGAGAAGGTGGAACGCGGGAAACTGCCGACCGATGTGTGGTGGCACACGATTGTTTCCCCGACCGGTTCTGAAAAGACGGGATACGCGACCCAGAAGCCGCTCGGAATTTTGCGCCGCATCATTCAGGCGTCGAGCGCGGAAGGCGACAGCGTGCTGGACCCGTTCGCCGGCAGTGGAACCACGGGCGCTGCAGCGATGGAACTCGGCAGGTCCGCCGTCCTCATCGATGAATCGCCTGACGCCGTTTCCGTCATCGAAGCGCGCCTCGGCGTCACCGCGGAAACGGTTACTGAGTAACTTCGGGGCTGTCGCCCTGCACCGAACCGGTGATGGGGGATGCATCCGCGAGACTGACGAAGCAATAGACCGACGTTTGTCCCGCATCCCACGCCTCTTGGGTCGGTGCGTATGCGGCCGTGATCTGCATGTTCGGGTATGCACCCGCCGCCTTAAGGTCGAGGACCCCCTGTGACGAACACTGCGCGTCGGCGATCTGTCCAACCTGGTCCGAACCCGGGTAGATGCCGCCCGTGACCGATCCAAGATCGCGAACTGCGACGAGCTGTGCTGAATGCGGAGTCGCGCAGTCAACCACGTCGAATTTCTCGGCCCATGCGCCGGGGAACGGGTCGATGCATTCACCACCGTAGAGTGCGTCCCACGCCCATGTGCCGGGGTCACGCGGTGCGGTCGCGGCGGCCGTCTCGGTTGCGGTGGGTTCCGGGTTAGCCGAGCCTCCACCGTTCAACGCGGAACCAAGAACGAAACCACCGATTCCGAGCAGTACGGTGACGCCGGCAGCGATGCCATAAATAACGAGGTTCTTGGGCGGCCCGCCGGCGGGTGCGGTTGTTGAGGCGTCAACGCCAGGAACCGCGGCGGGACGTGAAGGTGCCGCAGGTGTCGGAACCCCAATAAGCGCAGTCGTAGCGTCCGAAAACTTGTCGTCGCCGAACAAGGAATCGAGACCATCGACCGAACCGGTCGGCGTCGGCTCGACGGTCGGTGCGACGGGTGCGACGGATGCAACGACGGTTGGTGCGTCGACAGCGTCGAGCGCCTCGGTGGGAAGTGCCTCGATGTGTTCGGGGGCGGCCGAAGCCGTTGGCTGAATCAGCGGCGCGGCAGGAAGTTGGGGCTCGTCCTGCGCGACTGTCGGAAGTGCTTCGGTCGGTTCGGCTTGGCGGAATACCGCGAACGGGTCGGGTTCCGGCTCGTTGTCGTCGACTGGTTCATCACCGAAATCGACGACAGGCAGGAACGCCTGCGGCGGAACGGTGGACTCGGTTTCAAAGTCGAGGTCTAATTCGTTGTGTCCGATGGGTCCGGCGTCCTCGCGCGGATTCGTGGGCTGGGGAGTAACGCCGAACGGGTTCGCCGCCGGTCGCGCAGCGTCCGGTGCGACACCGTTGTCACCGCGCAGTGCGCGGTCGAACGCGTCCGAGAGCCAGTCACCCTCGTCGTTACGGTTCTCGTCGTTCATTCCAACCCCAAATCGCTGAGACCCAGTGCAGCGCGGTATTCATAACCGGCGCCTTCGATAATTTCGCGAGCGCCGGTGTTGCGGTCGACAACGACGGCGACGGCAACAACGATTGCTCCGACCTTCTCGAGTGCCTCGGCCGCTTTGAGCGGGCTGCCACCGGTGGTCGACGTGTCTTCGAGAACAATGACGCGCTTGCCCTCGAGATCCGGGCCTTCGACCTGCTTGCCGCGACCGTGATCCTTAGGCTCTTTGCGAACGACGAACGCGTCGTACGAGTGTCCCTTGAGAACGCCGCGGTGCAGAACGGCGGAGGCGATGGGGTCTGCCCCCATGGTCAGTCCGCCAACGGCGGCGATGTCGGGAATGTCTGCGATGAG
>JBDLPW010000034.1:0-4885 GCA_039800905.1 Actinomycetota bacterium
GTCCGCCAGCGACCGTGCATTGCTGAGATACGACCGAGCCGGCGACGAACATTACGATGTCATCTCCGCGTTCATCAAGTCGGTTCGGGGGAGCGACGTCGACGCAGCCATTCACTACCTCGCTCGAATGATCGAGGCGGGAGAAGACTCGCGTTTCATTGCACGCCGACTCATCATCCTTGCTGCCGAGGACATCGGGGTCGCAGATCCGTCCAGCTTGACGATTGCCGTAGCCGCAGCCGAGGCGGTTCAGTTCATCGGCATGCCGGAAGGTCGCATCCCGCTCGCCGAGGCGACAATTCATCTTGCGTTGGCGCCGAAATCGAACGCGGCCATCGTCGCCATCGATGCTGCGCTGCGCGACATCCGCGACGGGAATTTTGAGCCCGTCCCTAAGCATCTCCGTGACGCCCACTATCCAGGAGCAAAGCGCCTTGGGCACGGCAAGGGTTATGTTTACCCGCACGAGGTTCCCGGCGGCGTCGCACAGCAGTCCTATCGCGACGGCGACTCGCCCACGTACTACCGCCCCAGCGCCTATGGTCGCGAGAAGGAATTGTCTGAGCGCCTCGAGCGCATCCGAGCGATTTTGCGCGGGGAGTGAATGGAATACCAAACGGTTTCCTGTTAGGCTAGAAGGACCGCTGTGAGTGATTGACGTGCGGCTGCGTCTCCACAAAACAGTTTCGGTGTCATTAGCCGACACCGTGGCCCTCAATTTTCTCCCGACTGGGGAGTATCAATTGTTTGCATCCACGAAAAGGAAACTATGTCCGACAAGAACCGCACCCGCGCCAAGGTTCGCCTTTCGCGCGCTCTCGGAATCGCACTGACCCCCAAGGCTGCACGCCTCATGGGTGAGTCGTCGTTCCCTCCCGGCCAGCACGGCCGCACCAAGCGCAAGTCCGAAGGTGACTTCGCGACCCGTCTGCGCGAGAAGCAGCGTCTTCGCGCCCAGTACGGAATCCGCGAGAAGCAGCTTCGCAACACCTTCAACGAAGCACGTCGCACCCAGGGCCTGACCGGTGAAAACCTCGTCGAGCTCCTCGAAATGCGCCTCGACGCACTCGTGCTCCGTTCGGGCTTTGCACGCACCACCGCTCAGGCACGTCAGATGGTTGTGCACCGTCACATCCTCGTTGACGGACAGCTCGTTGACCGTCCTTCGTTCCGCGTCAAGCCGGGACAGCTCATCCACGTCAAGGAGCGCTCGGAAGGAACCCCGTTGTTCCAGGACGCTGCGATCGGTGTTCACCGTGACGTTCTTCCCGCCGTTCCTGGTTACCTTGAGGTTTCGCTCGAGAAGCTTCAGTCGAAGCTCGTTCGTCGCCCGAAGCGTGCCGAGGTTCCGGTTCAGTGTGACGTCCAGCTCGTCGTCGAGTACTACGCCGCACGCTAAGCCCATCCGAGGAGGGGGTGGGCGTTCGCTCACCCCCTTTTCTCTTCCCCTAAACTTTTCGGAGAAATCAAGGAGTTTCGCGAATGAAGGCAGTGTTCTGGTTCATCACCGGTGTCGTCGGTGGGTTGGCCCTCGGTCACGTCATGAACAACGACCCGCGCGGTCGTGCGATCCTCGCCGAACTCGATGCCGGTGCACGAGAATTCGTGGATGCCGTTAAAGACGGATACACCGAACGCCCGGTACAGAAGTAGGAGGTCATCATGGAAACTGCAGAGATTCAACGCCGCTGGCTCAACTTCTTCGAGGGCAAGGGGCATACGGTTGTTCCCTCCGCGTCTCTCGTCTCCGATGACCCGACCCTTCTTTTTACCGTTGCGGGCATGGTCCCGTTTATTCCGTACCTCACCGGTGTGGTTCCTGCGCCGTTCCCTCGCGCGACATCTGTCCAAAAGTGCATCCGAACCCTCGACATCGAGGAAGTCGGCAAGACGGTGCGCCATGGCACGTTCTTCCAGATGAACGGGAACTTCTCGTTCGGGGATTACTTCAAGGAAGGCGCGATTGGATTCGCGTGGGAACTCCTGACGACCCCTGAAAGCGACGGCGGTCTCGGGTTCGACGAGAAGGACTTGTGGGTCACCGTCTACGAAGAGGACGACGAGGCGATCGACCTGTGGAAGAAGGTCGCCGGAATTCCGGAGAGCCGCATCCAGCGTTTCGGCAAGACGGATAATTTCTGGTCGACTGGTCAGCCCGGTCCCGCCGGTCCGTGTTCCGAGATCTACTTCGACCGCGGTCCGCAGTACGGTCCCGAAGGTGGTCCCGCGGCTGATGACACGCGTTATCTCGAAATTTGGAACCTCGTCTTCATGCAGTACCTCATCTCGGACGTCAAGTCGAAGACGGAGTTCACTATCGATGGTGAATTGCCCCGAAAAAACATCGACACCGGAATGGGTATGGAGCGCGTCGCGTTCCTCAAGCAGGGCGTCGACAACATGTACGAGATCGATCAGGTTCGTCCTGTCCTCGATATGGCATCCACGCTGTCAGGCCGACGATATGGCGCAGACCATGACGACGATGTTCGCATGCGTGTCATCGCCGACCACATTCGATCGAGTCTCATGCTCATGTCCGACGGCGTCACGCCCGGCAACGAAGGACGCGGTTACATCCTGCGTCGCCTGCTTCGTCGCTCAATTCGTGCGATGCGTTTGCTTGGCGTTGATGCGCCGTCATTCACGGAGCTCTTCGCCGCGTCGCGTGATGCGATGAAGGGCGCATATCCCGAAGTCGAAACCCACTACGACCGAATTTCCCGTGTTGCTGTCGGTGAAGAAGAAGCGTTCCTGCGCACCTTGGCCTCGGGTACCCAGATTCTCGATCTCGCTGTGACTGAGCAGAAGAAGGCAAAGTCGAGTGCGCTGAGCGGTGACACGGCATTCTTGCTGCACGACACCTACGGATTCCCGATCGACCTCACGTTGGAAATGGCGGAGGAAGCCGGACTCGCTGTCGATCGTAGCCAGTTCGACGTTCTCATGAACGAGCAGCGTTCGCGCGCGAAGGCGGACGCCAAGGCGAAACGCGGCAACCTCGCTGACACGTCCGTCTATGGGGAATTCCGTAAGGCCGGGGAGACGGTCTTCACTGGATACACAGATTTCACCACCGAATCGACGGTCATCGGAATCATCAAGGACGGTGCATCAGTGTCATCCGCGCGTGCGGGAGACACCGTCGAACTCATCACTTCCGAAACGAGTCTGTACGCCGAGAGTGGTGGTCAGGACGCCGATGAGGGAACGATTGTTGGCGCGAACTTCACCGCCGATGTCGTTGACGTTCAGCGTCCGGTCAAGGGATTGACAGCCCACACCGTGCGAATTAGCGACGGAGAGGTCGGAGTAGACGACGCTGTGACCACGATTGTTGATCGCGCATACCGCGCGGCCGCCGCGCAGGCCCACTCGGCAACGCATCTTGTGCACGCCGCACTTCGACAGACTCTCGGTAACGATGCTCACCAAGCCGGTTCCTACAACAAGGCTGGTTACATGCGTTTCGACTTCGCGTGGAACGGTGGCCTCTCGGCGGCGACTCGCACGGAGATCGAAGACATCGCGAACAACGCCATCACGGACAACCTGGAGGTTGTGACCCGCGTCATGTCGCTCGACGACGCCAAGAATGAAGGCGCGATGGCACTCTTCGGTGAAAAGTACGGTGAAACAGTTCGCGTTGTCGACATCGGTGGACCGTGGTCACGTGAACTGTGCGCGGGAACCCACGTCGGCCGTTCGAGTGAGATTGGACTCATCAACCTCATCGGTGAATCGTCGATCGGCTCTTCCAACCGTCGAGTCGAGGCACTAGTAGGTGCCAACGCGTTCCGTGAGTTCGCCGCAGAGCGTGCACTTGTCGCCGAATTGACGTCGACGCTGAAGACTCCGAAGGAGGCCCTTCCGGCGCGCATCGCGGACCTCATCGAACAGCTCAAGAACGCCGAGCGTCAGATTGCGAAATTCGCGTCCGCAGCCCTCGCCGAGAAGGTTCCCGCCCTCGTTCAAACGGCACAGTCCGTTGGTGCAGTGACCGCGGTGATGGCAAATATTGGCGCCATTGACAACGTCGACGGACTCCGTCAACTCGTCACCGACGTGCGCGACCGTCTCGGCGCAGTAGCGTCGGTTGTCGCTCTCGGTGCGGTCGTCGACGGTAAGGCCGCGGTTGTTATCGCGACGAACGACGCGGCCCGCACCGCCGGAGTAAAGGCCGGGTCCCTCGCGAAAACCGCGTCTGGGGTTCTTGGCGGTGGTGGCGGCGGTCGCGACGACATGGCACAGGGTGGTGGACCCAACACGGACTCCGTCGATGCTGCGCTCTCGGCCGTATCAGCGGATCTCGCGGGGTAGTCGTGCGCCGAGGTGTGCGCATCGGAATTGACGTGGGCAAAGCCCGTGTTGGTGTTGCGCGCTCCGATATCGACGGACTGATGGCGGTACCCAGCGAAACTTTCCCGAGGGAAGTTGCGGAGGACGGTATCGCGCGAATCTCTGAAGACGTCACTGTGCTGGAGTGGGTCGTCGGTCTGCCGTTGTCTCTCGACGGATCAGAGACCGCATCTACTGAGGACGCTCGGCTATTCACCGCCAATCTGGTCCACCGAACTGGGATTTCCGCTCGTCTGGTCGATGAACGATTGTCGACCGTCGGGGCTCAAGCCGCATTGCACTCAGCGAATCACTCGACCAAGTCGAGTCGGCCAATGATTGATCAGGTGGCAGCAACGATTCTGTTGCAGACGACCCTCGATGCAGAAAGAGCCGGGACTATGCTGGGCGAAACAGTGGAGGCATCATGAGCGAAACCCGTCGCGAGGCGCGTCAGCGCCGTTCCGGCAAGCGCAGCCGCGGATTCATAGCAGGAATCGTCATCGCATCCCTTGTGGTCCTCGGCGGCGGGGGATACGTCGGATGG
>JBDLPW010000035.1:0-2596 GCA_039800905.1 Actinomycetota bacterium
CGACGGCGCCAGTGGTCATGATTCGCCTGAGGAGTTCCTCATGTCCAGACGGATACAGATTGTCGAGTCCGCCCGCCATCACCGCGACCGTCAATCCCCCGCACGCGAGAGTTGCTCGATGCGCCATTCCGTCAATGCCATAGGCACCTCCCGACACGACCGTGTACCCACGCGAAACGAATCCCGCCGCGAAATCCATTGCAACGTGCTCGCCGTAACCCGTCGATGCTCGAGCACCCACGATCGAGACACTGGATTCCAATTGGGGCAGAGATTCCGCCACGCCACGCACCCACAGCACGCGTGGGCCGTTGTCCCCCAGGTGGTCTACACCACTCGGCCACTCTGTGTCGCTCGAGCGAACGAGTCGCACCCCGAGAGTTGAAGCGCTAGTCAACGACCGAAAAAGTGCAGGTGTTTCGAGTCGTGGCTCCCACCGTGCCAACGCGTCGGCAGCTTCCGCCGCAGTGACGTCTTCAGTGACAAGCGAACTCGCCGCCGGACGTTCGATGATTCGGCGCAATGAGTCTCCTGCGCCCCACTGCCGAATTAGGGCACCCGCGATTCGGTCCCCTGGTTCCACGAGGAAGCTCCACGCGGCTTCGGCAAACGATTCATGCAGATCGTCTGCGGTTGCGTGGGGACGAAGTGGTGCCATCGCTGCCTCGATATTCGTCAGTGGAACATTCCACAGAGTGGTCACGGTGTCAGTCCTTTCCTCAGGGTGAACGCGCGTCCGACATGGTCGCGGGTAGGTGTGGTCGCTCCGTCGAGATCGGCGAGAGTCCACGCAATGCGAAGTGCACGGTCGTAGCCGCGCATCGACACAGCACCCCGATCGAGTGCCGTATCCAGTGGCGCCGTCACTGCGGCGGCAAGCCGGAACTCGCCCGTCCGCAGCGCGATGGACGGCGGCGAGTCACCCCACCGAGAAGTCGCCGCCGCACGAGCGACCACAACACGACGACGAGCCTCCATCGAGGTGACGCGTGGCTCGGAATCGTCGAGCAATCGGGCGCGCGCGACGCGGCGCACCGGGAGATGGATGTCGATTCGGTCGAGCACCGGCCCCGAGATACGCGAACGGTAACGGCGCTTGCGATCCGGTGTGCACACACAATCGGAATCGGACACTCCCGCCTGCCCACAGGGGCACGGGTTCGCGGCGAGAACGAGGTGCACATGAGCGGGGAATCGCGCAACGTGATGTGACCGATGAATCACGATTTCGCCCGATTCGAGTGGTTGCCGAAGTGAATCGATGACGGCCGGGGAAAATTCGGGTGCTTCGTCGAGGAACAAGACTCCACGACTCGCGCGCGACACCGCCCCGGGTCGAATCACCCCGGAACCGCCACCAACGATCGAGACGGTCGTTGCGGTGTGGTGCGGTGCCTCGAACGGAGGTCTCGTAATCAAACGTTGAGTATGTGCCACCCTGGACAGCGAGGCGATACTGGTCACTTCCAGTGACTCGGGCGGTGTCAGATCGGGCAGGATGTCGACGAGACGCTCTGCGAGCATCGTCTTGCCCGCACCGGGCGTCCCCAACATGTACAGATGGTGTCTGCCTGCGGCCGCAACGATCAACGCATCGACCACGTCAGGCTGACCGACAACATCCGCTAGGTCGCGTTCCGAAACGACGTCCCCGTCGTCCGATGCGGCCGTCAGCACCTCGACGTCACCGACTTCGACGTCGGCGCCATGTGCAACGAGAGCGTGTCGGACACTGGGGACTGCAACGACATCAATCCCCGTGACCAACTCGGCTTCGGCACGGTTTCCCGCCGGAACCATTACCCGCCGAACCCCTGCTTCGCGCGCGGCGACGACCGCCGGCAAGACACCCGCGATTGGGCGGATGCGTCCATCGAGCGCCAACTCACCGAGGTGAACGGTTGCCGCCACGGATTCGGCGGATACCTCACCCGAACCGGCAAGCACCGCCATGGCAATCCCCAAATCGAACGCGCTCCCGTGCTTCGGCAATGACGCTGGCGAGAGATTTACGGTCACGCGAGTGGGAGGCATCGTGCATCCCGAGTTGGTAATCGCGCTGCGCACGCGGTCCTTTGCTTCCCCCAGGGACGCATCGGGTAACCCGATGATGATCAGAGCGGGAAGTCCCGAGGCGATATCGACCTCGATATCAACAAGATTCCCCGAGAGCCCCGAAAGTGCGATGGCCCGAGTTCGACCGATGCTCACGCGATCAGGCCGATCCGATGGTCAAGCGATGAGACAGTGACACCGTCCCCGACGATTCCGATTCCGTCGATGCGAATGCCCGCGGTACCGAGCCCGCTCGAGCGACACCATTCCCCAGCGAGCACGCGCAACCGCGAAAACTTTCCCGGGGTGATCGCCTCGAGCGGATGGCCAAATTTCACAGACCGTCGGGTCTTGACTTCGACAAACGCCGTCGAACTTCCCCGTGTCGCAATGATGTCAATCTCGCCCCGAGGACACCGCCATCCACGGTCGATGATTAGGTATCCCTCGGATTCCAGAAATTCCGCAGCGACGGTTTCGCCCCAACGCCCGAGGTCGTCTTTGTGTGCCATGCCGACCACTGTCGGGCACCGAACAGGTC
>JBDLPW010000036.1:0-4213 GCA_039800905.1 Actinomycetota bacterium
TTTGCGCTCATCGTTGTGAATGTTGGGTCGTGGGCGTATGTCATCAACTTCGCGCAGTGGTGGCCGCACCGCAAGCCGTTCGCGCAGCGTCCGTGGACGCGGGAATATCTACTCTCGACTCTGTCCGCAGTCGGGGCGTTCATTATGTTCGCGACGAACGCGGCCGTCTATATCGCGGCAATGACGACCTCAGAGCCGGGCACGTTTCCATTCAGCGTTCTGTTGTATTACCCAATGCAACCGTTCCCCGCGATTTACTCCGTTGGCACCGTGCTCTTCGTCGTCTCGCGCATGCTGGTGAACCGGATGCGCAAAGCCTGACGGTTCGGTTTACGCTCGAGGAATGAAACATTCCGAGTTCGCGCGCGCGGTTGACGCCGAATTCGGTGCCGCGGCCGGCCAGGCCTTGGTGCGCGATCTTGTTTTGACCGAGTTCGGCGTGACGTCGGCCGAGGCGCTAGCCGCGGGGAAGAAGCCCCGCGATGTTTGGGTTGCCCTGTGTAAGGCGATGGATGTGCCGGTTTCGCGCGTGCATGGCGCCGGGCTCATCGACCCCAAAGACTAATCCGACACGCCGCGAATCCGTCTATCGAACAAATGTTCGAATGGCGGTAGAGTCTCCACAAGAGAACTGAACAGGGCGTTTTCCACTAACGGAACGAACTTCGGCAAACATGTCCGAGCTCGCACCTACCGTGGGAATCACTCAAAACAGTTCCAGCCTTGTCGGGAAACTGATGGCCTTGCTTCACCGGCCGCCAGCGGATCGACAGTCGATAGGCAGCAACCCATCTAGAAAAAGGAGACATCGTGGCCAGTGCAACTGATCGCGAAAAAGCGCTCGAAACAGCGCTCGCACAAATCGACCGTCAATTCGGTAAGGGTGCAGTCATGCGCCTCGGATCGGAGGAACGCGCCAAGGTGGCCGTCATTCCGACCGGTTCCATCGCCCTCGATGTCGCTCTCGGCGTCGGTGGGTTGCCCAAGGGTCGAATCGTCGAAATCTATGGCCCGGAATCGTCGGGTAAGACGACCCTCACTCTTCACGCCATTGCCAACGTTCAGGCGGCCGGCGGAATCGCCGCGTTCATCGACGCGGAACACGCTCTCGACCCCGAATACGCGAAGAAGCTCGGCGTCGACATCGACCAGTTGCTCGTTTCCCAGCCGGACACGGGTGAACAGGCTCTCGAAATTGCGGACATGCTCGTTCGTTCCGGTTCGATCGACCTCATCGTCGTCGACTCGGTCGCAGCGCTCGTACCCCGCGCCGAAATCGAGGGCGAGATGGGTGACGCACACGTCGGTCTGCAGGCTCGACTGATGTCGCAGGCACTGCGCAAGCTGACCGGTGGACTCAACCAGACCGGAACCACGATGATCTTCATCAACCAGCTGCGTGAAAAGATCGGCGTGTTCTTCGGAAGCCCCGAAACCACCGCTGGTGGAAAGGCGCTCAAGTTCTACGCGTCGGTCCGACTCGACATCCGCCGTATCGAGACGCTCAAGGAAGGTGCCGACGCTGTCGGTAACCGCACCCGCGTCAAGGTCGTCAAGAACAAGATGGCTCCGCCGTTCAAGCAGGCGGAATTCGACATCCTGTTCGGAACCGGAATCTCTCGCGAAGGCAGCCTGCTCGACTTCGGTGTTGAACACAACATCGTCCGCAAGTCCGGCGCCTGGTACACCTACGAAGGTGACCAGCTCGGTCAGGGTAAAGAAAACTCGCGCAAGTTCCTCATCGAGAACGGACACCTCGCTGACGAGATCGAACAGAAGATCCTCGTTGCACTCGGAATCGTCGAAGGCGCTCCCGAAGCGATCGCCGCGACCGGAACCGACGGCGCTGTCGTCGAACCCATCGCACCCAAGATCGCCGCACGCAAGGCCGAGAGCGACGCTCCCGCCGAAGCGGACGCCGAGTAACACATGACCGTTGATCACTCGGGGGAGTGGCTAGCGCCCGTCACGCCACTCCACCGGGTGACTCCGGAAATCGAAGCCGACGACGACATCGAATTCGATTCGGACGACACCAACGACGTCGACACCCACACCATCGCCCTGCGTGCACTGGGCCGCAAGGGCATGTCGGTTCGCGAGATGGAGAAACTCCTCCGCGAACGCGACGCCGATGCGGATGCCATCGCCACGGAAATCGAGACGCTCGAATCCACGGGACTCCTGAACGATGACGACCTCGCCATTGACCTCGCGGAACGCCTTCAACGCCGCAAGGGGATGGGCGCATCGGCGATCAAGACCGAACTCGTCAAGCGACTGATTAAGCCCAGCAGCATCGACCTGGCAATCGAATCCCTGCCCGACGACCAAGCCACATTGTGCATGGAACAAGCACAGGCACGACTCGAACGTCTCCGTGGATACGACCGGGAAGTTCAATACCGCCGTCTGCAGTCGTACCTGGCCCGCCGCGGATTCCGAGGATCGGACATTACCGCCGCCCTGCGCGAAGTGCTCGGCACAAGCCGTCAAACACCCGCGCAAGCCGACAACGTCATCACCGTCGCATTCCGCGACGCCGACTGACGAACAATTGGTAAAATTGGACGCTATGAGCGCGTCGACCCACACACCGCGCACCTATGAGGTGCGTACGTTGGGGTGCCAGATGAATGTTCACGACTCGGAACGTCTTTCCGGCAGCCTCGAGGCAGCCGGATACGTTCGCGCCGCGGATGGAGTTGACGCCGACGTTGTCGTTCTCAACACCTGCGCAGTCCGCGAGAACGCGGGAAACCGCCTCTACGGAACGCTCGGACACCTCGCATCGCTCAAGCGTGAACGCGAAGGAATGCAGATAGCGGTCGGCGGTTGCCTCGCGCAGAAGGACAAGGGCGACATCGTCGAAAAGGCACCGTGGGTCGACGTCGTTTTCGGCACGCACAACATGGGATCGTTGCCGACCCTGCTCGAACGCGCTCGGCACAACGGCGATGCACAGGTTGAAATCCTCGAATCCCTCGAAGTCTTCCCATCGACCCTCCCGACCAAACGCGACTCGACTTATTCCGGTTGGGTATCCATCTCGGTCGGGTGCAACAACACCTGCACGTTCTGCATTGTCCCGAGCCTGCGCGGCAAGGAAAAGGATCGCCGCCCCGGCGACGTACTCGGTGAAGTGAAGGCGCTCGTCGATGACGGCGCTATCGAGGTCACCCTGCTCGGTCAAAACGTCAACACGTACGGTGTGGAATTCGGCGACAAACTCGCGTTCGGCAAGTTGCTTCGAGCCGCCGGTGAAATCGAGGGTCTTGAACGAATTCGCTTCACCAGCCCCCACCCCGCCGCGTTTACGGATGATGTCATCGATGCGATGGCGGAGACGGACGCGGTCATGCCCAGCCTGCACATGCCGTTGCAGTCGGGATCGGATGCAATTCTCAAAGCGATGCGCCGTTCGTACCGCAGCGAAAAGTTCCTCGGCATTCTCGACCGCGTTCGCGAGAAGATGCCGAACGCTGCGATCACGACCGACATCATCGTCGGATTCCCTGGCGAAACCGAAGAAGATTTCCAGGAAACACTCCGAGTTGTCGAGGCTGCTCGATTCAGTGCCGCGTTCACGTTCCAATACTCGATTCGCCCGGGAACCCCGGCCGCGGATATGCCCGACCAGATCTCCAAAGAGGTTGTCCAAGAACGCTACGAGCGCCTCCTCGCCCTGCAGAACCGCATCTCGCTCGAAGAGAACGAAGCCCAGGTTGGCCGCGAGGTGAACGTGCTCGTCGCTAACGGTGAAGGTAAGAAGGACGCCGCGACTCACCGATTGTCCGGTCGCGCCGAAGACAACCGACTTGTTCACTTCGAGGTCCCGGCCGGGTCGGAAATCCCGCGTCCTGGTGACGTCGTGACCGTCACCATCACGCACGCGGCACCTTTCCACTTGCTTGCCGACTCGACGGACGGCAGCCCGCTTCGGATTCGTCGCACGCGCGCCGGCGAGGCGTGGGACCTCGCCGAAGCCGAATCGTGCGCCGTGCCCGGTGACGATCACGGTCATGGTGCATCAGGATCGGTATCGCTCGGATTCCCCGGCATCCGCACCAGTCTGCTGGGCTGACAGTGATCATCGCCATCGTCGGGGCGACGGGAACGGGAAAGTCCGACCTCGCACTCGACCTCGCTGAACTGCTCATCGCCCGCGGTCAACCGGCGGAAATCGTCAATGCTGACGCGTCACAGTTGTACC
>JBDLPW010000037.1:0-12725 GCA_039800905.1 Actinomycetota bacterium
ACCGCGGCACCTGCCCTGGCTCTGGATGTTCCAGCCCACGCAGCGTACCTCGACATCACTCCGTGTTTCACCAACTGTCTGGACGGCCTGACAATCGATGCGACTGATGGAAGCGCACTCGATTCGTTTCACATCGACCCCACCTCTGTTTCGTTTGACGATGTCGCAAACGGCGCCGAGCTCGACCCGGAAACTTCCGAAGCCTACTTCCTTGCCGCCGGCCTTATATATAAGATCAACATTTCCACGGAAGAAGACCTGAGCTTGTTGTCTGCCGTTGGCGGGCTTCCCACCATTGACGCGCAAGGTGTGGGCCTCGCAATCGACGATGCAACCGGCACGTTGTACATGCTGTACAGCGACGCCGACGCTTTCCACTATTACCTCGTGACGATTGATCGCGAGACTGGTGAATTGGGTACACCGCTCGAAATGCCCACGGCGCTGTGGGACGCCGGCGCATACGACGTCGCCATCCTCGACGGGACCATCTATGTGTTGACAGACGTTGGCCAGATCAGCATGTTCAACCTCAGCGATGGTTCGCCCGCTGGTCACATCATGTATCCCGAACTGGATTGGTTCGACGCGTACTCGATTGATGTGAGCGAGGGCGGCGTTCTGCAGGTTGCGAGCCGAAACAGCAACACAGGAAATGACGAATTCTTCTCCTACGATTTGTCGACGAACTTGTGGGGAACGCCCGTCGCGACCGAAGATAACTTCGACGGTCTGGCCTGGTACGGAATCGGAACTCCCGCGGTTCTAGCCGAGACCGGCTTTGACCCTTCGGGGCTCGCTCTCGCGGCTATCGCGCTCGCGGGGGCTGGAGCAGTCGCTCTGCGCCGTCGCGCACGTCGCTAACCGCCACAATTCACAAACGGCAAACGTGCTAATCTAGTTCGGTTGCCGTTTGGCACGCCGCCTTAGCTCAGTCGGCAGAGCGTCTCACTCGTAATGAGAAGGTCGAGGGTTCGATTCCCTCAGGCGGCTCCAGTTATTTCTTCTGGCCGTTCAGATAATCGAGAAGGCACGCCATCGCGAAGTCATGGTCTTCCTTCTGCGGAAGCCCCGAGATTGTCACAGTCGCGACTATCCCTACACCTCTGACGCGAATCGGAACGCAACCGCCATGAGCCGTGTAATCGCGGGGGTCGAGCCCCATGACGGCGAGGACATCGTCGCCCTGAGCGAGATTTTCTGCGTGCGTCCACGACGCGACGCCAGTCAGCAGGGTGAGGTTACGTTTCCGGCGCGCCCAATCGAAGTTGAGTTCGCTCGCCCCGGGAAGCATGACGGAAAACATCGGCGTCTCGCCGCGGCGAATGTCGATGACGATCGGGTAATTGCGTTTCGTCGCCTCGGCGTGCATAGCGACCCCGAGCGTCCACGCGTCGGTCTGGTCGAAGCGGTCAAAGATGATCTCAGTCATTTGGTTTCCTCGGGGGTGAAGCCCAGCGCGAGCGAGTTCATGCAGTACCGCAGACCAGTCGGGGTGCCGAAACCGTCGGGGAAGACGTGACCAAGATGTCCGTTGCACGAGGCGCAACGGACTTCCGTGCGGCGGTGACCGAGCGAATCGTCGTCGAGCAGGATGACCGCCTCGGGGTTCACCGTCTCGTAGAACGACGGCCACCCGCAGTGACTTTCGAACTTGGTTCCGGCCTTGAACAGTTCCGCACCGCAACCACCGCAGGTGTAGAAACCGTCACGCCATTCGTCGAGTAGCTCGCCGGTGCCTGGCCGCTCGGTTCCCGCCTCGCGGAGAACATGGAATTGTTCGGGCGTGAGGATCTCGCGCCACTCGGCGTCGGTGCGTTCGCCAGGGTTGTCTGTCATGCCCACCATTAAACTCGCAACTATGGCGGAAGGCGAATGCGAACGAATCGCAGAGCACTATCGAGCCTTCGCGAACGCCGCCGCGAGACGGTCGCCCCGCTATCGGGATTGGGCGTCGGGCATCGCGGTCGATGCTGAACTTCTCGACCGGATTTCCTCATTGCCACGGGGCAAACGCGACCCACAGTTCGTGTTCGCATGTGCACGCGTGGTCGGAGTGCCACTGCGTCCTTTCGCCAGCGCGCGCGCCGACTTCATCGAGCTGTGGTCTGGCATCACCGCGACCGCGAAAGCGCGACGCAATCACCGAACGAGTCCGTCGTGGAATGTCGGTTTGCTCATCGCGTTACAACAGATAAAGGGACCTATCGCTCTCATTGATGTGTCGGCCGAAGTCGGCTATTCGGTAATTCCGGACGCATTCGCGTACGACCTGCACGCACGGGGGAGGTCGTACCAGGTCGGTGAATCGCCAGTGCATTTGCCCACGAGCCTGACGGGGTGGGGCGCAACTCCGCCAACCATTCCGGCAATCACGTACCGCGAAGGGATCGACCCAGCACCTCTGAATGGCGACCTGGACGATGTGGCGTGGTTGCTCGCGCGCGAATTTCCCGAGGGCGAGATTCGGGGATTGATTGCTGATTCAGCGGAACTCGTTCTCGAGGCCAACCCGCTCATCACCAAAGGTGCAGTTGCCGCAACGATCCGCGGCGCTGTCGCTCGCGCCAGACGCGCGGCACCGAAAGCGACGATCGTTCTCTGGTCGCCGTTTGTGGTGGAACGGTTGCCGAAAACTGAACGCGTCGAGTTTGAAAAGTACTGCTCGCGCGCCAAACTCCACTGGGTGTCGCTCGATCACGGCGACGCCGACGGTGCCTGCGCTCTCACCATCGACGGGCGTCGCATCGCGACGACGGACATCGACTGTAGAGACGTGGTTCTGGAGAACATGCACGGACTTACCCCCGACGAACTCGACCTCATCGAATTCGAGCGCGTTTACTGGGGTCCCCTGAGGTCCAAGGAATCGCTCGTGCGAAAGCACTGGTCGCTCTCGCTCGTTCGGTACTACCAGTTGCTGTACGCGATAATGGAGAGTGTCGCCGCACGGCGATACGACCCCATCCTCGTTCGCGCATTCGACGAGGCGAAGGACCAGCCCGCCCGACGCGGGCGATGAGAGTGAGCGACTGACTGTGAGCCAGTACCCCCAGGACCGATTCGACGGAATCGACACGAAGTCCGTCGGTCGCGGAGCTCACCGTGCGCCCGTCACCCGCAAGCCGTGGTGGGTGAAGCTCGTCACTGTTTTTGCGTCAACGGGTGTGATTATCGTCGCGGCGCTCGCGGGGATCACCGTTATCGATGCGCGACTCAACTTTGAGATTCCTGACTTCACGACCATCGGCCAGACCCCGACGCCGACCCCAACGCCGACGGTCGTGTTGTTGGACCCGACGACGTTGACAGAGAAGCAGTTCAAGGCGATTACCATCACCATCCTCAATGGAACGACGTCACCGACGTTGCCGACGGATGTTGCGTCGATGTTGACCACGCAGAACTGGCCGCAGCCGACGTTCGCCGATTCGTCGGACAACACGGTCAAGCAGACCATCGTGGTCTACCGATACCCAGCTGACGAGTTGATGGCGCAGTCCATCGCCGCAGCGCTCGGCATCGAAACCATCCAGCAGTCGGATGCATACCGCGGCGCACGCGTCTACATTTTGCTCGGCTCGGACTTCGTCCAGTAGCCATGACGCTGTCTGTCCACCGCTTCACTCTTGGCGTTGCGATTGTTGCTGTCGCACTGACCGCGACGGGTTGCGCGCCGACGGCGGGCCCGTCGTCGACCCCGACCGTAACGGCGAGCGCGACTCCGACGCCCACACCGACCCCGACTCCGATGGCGATTGCGCCGCTGACCGGCGAATCGTTTGTGGCGGACACGCTCAACCACGGTGTCATCATGGCCAAGATCGATAATCACCCAGATGCCAGGCCCCAGTTCGGGCTCAATCACACTGATGTGCTGTTCGAGGAATTGGTCGAGGGCGGGCTCACGCGTTATGTCGCTGTGTGGCACTCGGACGTTCCCGACGCGATCGGCCCCGTTCGCTCCATCCGTCCGATGGACCCAGACATCGCGAGCCCGTTCAAGGGATCCATCGCGTATTCGGGTGGTAAGCGAAAGTTCATTTTCATGATGCGCGACACCCAGGTCGAGAACCTCATGCACGGTATTTCGAAGACCAAGCCGTACATGTATCGCACCGACCTCCGTGCCGCACCGCACAACGTCATCCTGCGTGCGGCGAAGGTCATCGCCGATCGTCAGGGAACCGAGGCGCCCGCGCCCGCGTTCACGTTCGCGACGAACGGTGAAATGCCGACCGCACTCCAGTTCGGCAAGATGCGCGAGGTGTTGCACGCGCGGTTCTCCTACGGAAACCAGCCGTCGTGGGTCTGGGATGCCGAAAACGGCGTGTACAAGCGTCGACAGGCGAACGGGGAGTGGGACGTGGACGAGAACGGTGACGTCCTCACCGCGACGAACGTCATCGCAGAAATTGTCAAGGAATCACACGAGTTCGGATACGTCCCGAAGGCTCTCGTCGTCGGCAAAGGAACGGCGTACGTGTCGACGGGTGGCAAGACGTTCCCCGTGAAGTGGACTAAGAAGGACCGCAACTCGTTCACGGTGTTCACGTTCCAGGACGGCAACGTCGTCAAGCTCGCTCCGGGTAACACCTGGATCGAGTTGGTGCCGACATCGGGCAAGTTCTGGACCGACGCGGTCGCCAAGTAACTCTGTTGACGAAATTTGCACTCGCGATGGTCGAGTGCCAGAATTGGGGTTAGCACTCTCCACGATTGAGTGCCAGAAATCCTCGTGACGTCCGGGAGGGACGAAAACAATGGCAAAACTGATTGCATTCGATGAAGAGGCCCGTCGCGGTCTCGAGCGCGGCCTCAACATCCTGGCCGACGCTGTCAAGGTGACGCTGGGACCCCGCGGTCGCAATGTCGTCCTCGAAAAGAAGTGGGGCGCCCCCACGATCACCAACGATGGCGTGTCCATCGCCAAGGAAATCGAGCTGGAAGACCCGTTCGAGAAGATCGGTGCCGAGCTCGTCAAGGAAGTTGCCAAGAAGACTGACGACGTCGCCGGTGACGGAACAACCACCTCGGTGGTTCTCGCCCAGGCGATTGTTCGTGAAGGTCTCCGCAACGTTGCCGCCGGTGCTGACCCGATCGGTCTCCGCCGTGGAATCGACAAGGCTGTCAACGCACTGAGCGAACAGCTCATCAAGAACGCCAAGGAAGTTGAGTCGAAAGAAGAGATCGCTGCGACCGCGTCGATCTCGGCGGCCGACCCTGAAATCGGTGCACTCATCGCCGAAGCCATCGACAAGGTGGGCAAGGAAGGTGTCGTTACCGTCGAAGAGTCGAACGCGTTCGGCACGACCCTCGAGGTCACCGAAGGTATGCGTTTCGACAAGGGATTCCTGTCCGCGTACTTCATCACCGACACCGAGCGCATGGAAGCGGTTTTCGAGAACCCGTACATCCTCATCGTCAACAACAAGATCTCGTCGATCAAGGACCTGCTCCCCGTCATCGAGCAGGTTGCCCAGACCGGCAAGCAGCTCCTCATCGTTGCTGAGGATGTTGACGGAGACGCACTCGCGACCCTCGTCGTCAACAAGATCCGCGGCATCTTCAAGTCGGCAGCCGTCAAGGCTCCCGGTTTCGGTGACCGCCGCAAGGCCATGCTCCAGGACATCGCCATCCTCACCGGTGGCCAGGTCATCTCGGAGGAAATCGGTCTCAAGCTTGACGGCGTGACCCTCGACATGCTCGGAACAGCTCGTAAGGTCGTCATCACCAAGGACGAAACCACCATCATCGAAGGTGGCGGAACGTCCGAGGCCGTTGCCGGTCGCGTCAAGCAGATTCGCCAAGAGATCGACAACACCGATTCGGACTACGACCGCGAGAAGCTCCAGGAGCGTCTTGCCAAGCTCGCCGGGGGTGTCGCCGTAATCAAGGCGGGTGCCGCAACCGAGGTCGAGCTCAAGGAGCGCAAGCACCGCATCGAGGACGCAATTCGCAACGCGAAGGCTGCCGTCGAAGAGGGCATCGTCCCCGGTGGTGGAGTCGCACTCATCCAAGCCGCTCACGTTCTCGAAACACTGAAGCTCAAGGGTGACGAACTCACCGCGGCGAACATCGTTCGCACCGCGATTGAGGCTCCGCTCAAGCAGATCGCCCTCAACGCGGGACACGAGCCCGGTGTTGTGGTCGACAAGGTTCGCGGATTGCCCGCCGGCCAGGGGCTCAACGCAGCAACCGGCGAATACGTCGACATGCTTGCCGCGGGAATCTCGGACCCGGTCAAGGTGACTCGTTCGGCTCTGCTCAACGCCGCGTCGATCGCCGGTCTCTTCCTCACCACCGAGGTGGTTGTAGCCGACAAGCCGGAGCCTGCCGCTCCGATGCCCGCCGGTGACCCCACGGGTGGCATGGGCTTCTAGTCCACACACGAAACCGGTCGGGGTGTCCTTCGGGGCACCCCGACTTTCGTTTAACCTCCGAGAATGCGCACGTTCGCCGCTTCCGTCTCGAGGTAATGGGAATGGATCTGACGCAGAGCGGTTCCGATTGTGGCGAGGGAATCGGTAACCCGTCCACTCGCCACCGTCCACTCCGTCATGAGGTTCGCGAACGCAACTGCCGCCGGCCCACTCCACGAGCCGTCGAGCGAGCGAAGTTGCGCGGACATCGTTGCGACATCGCTCGTAATGCGGTCGATGGTTGCGGAGATCTGGTTCGTCGCCCCATCCAGGGCAACGGCGTCAACATGGAAATTGGTCATGCCCGATTGTCACCGCGTCGCACGTTCGCGCTCGTTCGGAAGAGGAAATCGGTGGGCAACATCGCCCATCCACGAGTTGTGGACTACTAGACGGCGGATTCGTCTACGATCTCGTACGCGTAACCCTGTTCCGTGAGGAAGCGTTGGCGGTTTTGGGCGAAGTCCTGTTCGACGGTGTCGCGTGCGACGACGGTGTAGAACACCGCAGTACGTCCGTCCGACTTCGGTCGCAGAATTCGCCCGAGGCGCTGGGCTTCTTCCTGGCGTGAACCGAAGGACCCCGAAATCTGAATCGCAACCGACGCGTCGGGGAGGTCTACCGAGAAGTTCGCGACCTTGGAGACGACGAGAACCTTGATATGTCCGGTTCTGAACTGGTCGTAGAGAACCTCGCGTTCGTCGACCGGCGTCGCCCCGGTGATCGTCGGCAACCCGAATTGTTCGCGTACGTCGTCGATCTGGTCGAGATACTGTGCGATGACAAGAATCTGGTCGTCCGGGTGCTTCTCAATCAGTCGCTGAATGATGCGCTGCTTGGCCGGGCTGGTCGCCGCGATGCGGAAGCGTTGACGATCGTTCGCGATGGCGTACTCCATGCGTTCGTCCGAATCGAGCAGAACGCGAACCTCGACGCAACGCGCGGGGGCGATGAAGCCTTGCGCCTCGATGTCCTTCCACGGCGCATCAAATCGCTTCGGCCCGATGAGCGAAAACACGTCACCCTCTTTGCCGTCTTCGCGGACGAGGGTGGCGGTGAGCCCGAGTCGGCGACGAGCCTGCAGGTCGGCGGTGAGTTTGAAGACCGGCGCGGGCAACAGGTGCACCTCGTCGTAGATGATGAGTCCCCAGTCGTTCGCATCCAGCAGCGGAAGGTGAGCAAACTGACCACCGCGCTTGGCAGTGAGGATGTGATACGTCGCGATGGTGACGGGGCGAATCTCTTTGCGCTCGCCCGAGTACTCGCCGATCTCATCTTCGGTCAGGCTGGTTCGAGCGAGGATTTCATCACGCCACTGTCTAGCGGACACCGAGTTGGTCACGAGGATGAGCGTCGACGCCTGCGCCTCGACCATTGCGCCGATTCCGACGACGGTCTTTCCGGCTCCACAGGGGAGCACGACGACTCCGGCACCCGATTCCGAAAACAGGTCGACCGCGTGACGTTGGTAGCCACGCATCTCCCAGTCGCCGCCGACGAACTCGAGCGCAAGCGCCTGTCCTTCGGTGAATCCGGCGCGGTCCTCGGCAGGCCATCCGATGGACAGAAGTTCCTGCTTGACGATTCCGCGGGCGAAGGCATGGAGGCGGACAACGGTGTCACTCGTCTTGTCGCCCAGAAGCGGCTCGAGCTTCGACGACCGCGTCACCTCGGTCAGGATCGCGGGGGATTCGGCCTCGAGGAAAAGTCCGTCCGCATCGCGCTCGATGACGACGCGACCGTAACGCGAGACCGTGTCGGCGATGTCCGTCGCGACGACCGCCGGTACGGGGAACTTCGAGTACGTGTCGAGTGTGGCCAGCATCTCTTCCGCGGTGTGACCGGCCGCGCGGGCGTTCCACAGTCCGAGGCGCGTGATGCGGTAGGTGTGGATGTGCTCAGGGGCGCGTTCCAGTTCCGCGAACACCGCGAGAGCGTGACGCGCATCCGTCGCCTGAGCGTGACCGACCTCCAGCAGTACCGTGCGGTCGCTTTGAACGATGAGTGGTCCGTCCACGATTACTCTCCTACAGCCTTGAGTTCCACAATCGCTGAGATTGGAACCGTGCGCTCCACGTCTGACCCGGTGTCGAGTCCGCGAACACGACCGTTGGCGACCTGGCGCGGTTCGATGGTCATGGTGCGCAACCCGTCACCGGTCTGAACCACCAGTGTGACCCGCGCCTTGGACTTGCCGGCGACCATGAGTGCACGTTCGAGATGCGACGACCCCAATCCAGTCTCGTATAGTCGTTCCGCCAACTCGACCAGGGGTGACGCCGGAGCCGGTTCCGCGACGGGGACGGGCTCTTCCGATGCAACGACCGTGTACCGACCCTCCACCAAAGCGGTTTCGACGCGGTCGCGCGAAGCACCGTACAACACGGTGAAGTCGTCCACCTTCACGGGTGCGAGGCGTTGCAGTCGCGGGTCGGTCAACAACATCGTGCCGAGTTCAGCGTGGGACGCCTTCGCGGCGGTGTCCGTTCCCGTTCCGTTGAGTGAGACGAAACGGGTGTTCGTCGCGATGTCAGTAATGGTCGAGGTCACAGCAGCGGTGAGCGGCGTCAACGAGTGTCGCGCCAGTTCTGTGGTGAGCGACTCGACCGATTCGCCGTTCGCCATCGCACGCAGAATTCGGGTCGGATCCAGTCGTCGCTTCGAAGCAAGACCTCGTGCCTCGGTTTCCGAAATCGTGTCGAGGAATGCGGCAGTTTCCGACGTGATCGGACCAGGCGCGATGATGCTGAGGTCGTCCAACACGTAAACGGTGTCGACGAGCACGGGGATTGACACATCGAGGATCGACGCGACGGCGGTTTCATCGCCGGCGAGGACGGCGCGCCCCAGCAGGGTCGTCGACCCGGCAACAAGTCCGAGGATCTCGGCCGCGCGGATGACTTGATGGAGTCGAACGCCGTCGGCGGTGTTGTGCAGTGGCCACGACCAATCGACGAAAGCCTCATCGAGTCGCAATGTCCCACGCAGTTCCCGGCGAACGGAAGCGGGGATTTGGGCCAATGCCGCGTCGGTCACCTGTCGCCACACGCCGTGCAGATCGTCCATCGACTCGAGCCCGAGTGCCGTGACGCGAAGTCGACGGTCGACGTTGCGTGCTAGCCCCGCAATCTCGGCCAGCCAGACGATCGTTGCAACCTCGTTTTCGGGGATGACAAGTTCGGTCGCCATCGCCTTCTCATCTGCTTTGAGTAAGCCGCCCGTCGCAGACATCGTGATGGGGTCAGTCGTGATGAGCGCCAGCACATCGCGAATCGCGACGACGGTGTGGAGAAGCGTGCTCGCGTCGAGGGGCACCTCGGTGGGCTCGGCCGGGGTGGCGACGTCAAGGATCGCCGGGACGAGCGCTGTGACCTCCGAGTAGGGCTTGCCGGCGGTGTCCGCCAGCACGAGTCCGATGGCGAACTCGTCGGCCGAACCCTTGCGCAACGAGCCGAGCGAGTCGCGCGAAAGCGAACGGAGGGCGGCCGCGATTGAATCGTGGGCAAGGAAGGCATCAGCGACATCGTGAAGGTCTTGAGCCCGAGCCAAACCCTGAGGACGTGCGAGGAGAAGGTCCGTCAAGTCGCCGAGACCCAGCTCGGAGAGCTGGTTAGCAACGTGAACGGCAGAGGGCATCCGACAATTCTATCGCGCCACGGGTATCCTCTTGGAGAGTCATCAATATCGAGGAGACGGGCATGCCCACCGGAAAAGTTAAATTCTTCGACGACGACAAGGGCTTCGGTTTCATCCAGGGTGATGACGGTATCGAGGTGTTCTTGCACGTGTCGGCACTGCCCGCGGGGACGTCGGTCCAGCCCGGAGCTCGTGTCGAATACGGAACGGTCGATGGCAAGCGTGGACTCCAAGCACACGGCGTCGTCGTTCTCGAAGAGCCACAATCAATTGCCAAAAACCGTCGCCGCAATCCGGATGACATGGTTGTCATCGTCGAGGATCTCGTAAAGCTTCTCGACTCCGCCAGTAACGACTTACGACGCGGGCACTACCCTACGAGTTCACACTCGCGAAAGATTGCAGCGGTCCTGCGAAAGGTGGCGGACAACTTTGACGCATAACAATCTCGAGACTCCGGCACGTGCCGCACTCGAACAAATCACCCCGTCGACAACGATTGGCGAACTTGTGTCGTCAGAGCAGTCCGAGAACATCGCAACACTGCACTTCACGTCTCACATGCAGGGATACGCCGGGTGGGAATGGGTCGTTTCGCTTGCCGTTGACGGAGACGACACGTCGATTCTCGAAACCGAATTGGTTGCAGGTGGCGACGCCGTCATCGCTCCCGATTGGGTGCCATGGGCCGATCGCCTTCGCGAATACGAAGAATCTCTCGCCGCGGGCAACGAGGTCGAAGAAGTCATTATTGCGTCCGATGACGAAGATCTCGACGACGAAGAAGAAGACGACCTCGATGACGATGACGATGACGAGGACGACCTCGATGACGATGACGACCTCGATGACGATGACGAAGAAGACGATGATGATTTCGGCGACGACGTTGATGGAATCGACCTCACCGATGTGGTCGAAAGTCGATTCGATGACTCAGACGTTTTTGACGGCGTAGACGAAGCCGGAAGCGTCGATGACGGTGACGACGAATACGTCGTCGTTGAAGACAAAGACTAGAGCGCGGAGATTGCGGCGTCGATGGCGCCGAGAAGTCGAGCAACATCGCTCGGGTCAATCGCGGTAAACGTCGCGATGCGCAGCTGATTGCGCCCGAGCTTGCGGTACGGGTCGATGTCGACGATGCCGTTCGCGCGCAACATCGCGGACACCGCGCTGGCGTCGACGGTGTCGTCGAAGTCGATTGTGGCGACGACCTGTGAACGGTGTTCCGGCACCGACACAAACGGCGTTGCATTGGGGTGGGCGTCCGCCCAGGCGTAGATCAGTCCCGACGACTCGCGCGTCCGTGCATCCGCCCACGCCAGTCCGCCGTTCTCCAGCATCCATTGGATTTGCGCGTCCATGAGCAACAGCGTCGCGATGGCGGGGGTGTTGAGAGTCTGATCGAGGCGCGAATTCTGCACCGCGACATCGAGACTGAGGAATTCGGGAATGTAACGGTCACTCGCCGCAATCGTCGCAATTCGTTCGATTGCCGCAGGGGACATCAGGGCGAACCACAGTCCGCCATCCGAGGCAAAGTTCTTCTGCGGTGCGAAGTAATAGACATCCGTTTCGGTGACATCGATGTCGATACCGCCCGCGGCACTCGTCGCGTCAACGACGGTCAACGAACCGGCACGCCCCTGACGGCGGACCTCCGCCATCGCACCCGTCGACGTTTCATTGTGGGGGTACGCGAAAACATCAGCATCTTCGTCGCCAGTGAACGACGAGACAGTACCCGGCTCCCCTTTGATGACGATCGGAGCTGACAACCACGGGGCGCCGGCAGCATTGACGAACTTCTGACCGAATTCACCGAAAGTCAGGTGTGCACTACGCGTCTGAATTAACGAGAACGCGGCCGCATCCCAGAATGCTGTGGATCCGCCATTACCGAGAATGACCTCGTAGCCAGCAGGAAGTCGATACAACTCGGCAAGCCCGGCGCGGACTCGACCGACTAGCTCACGAACCGGCTTCTGGCGGTGCGAAGTCCCCAGCAAGTGGGCGTGACGCATCAGGTGATCGACCTGTTCGGGACGGACCTTGGACGGGCCACAGCCGAAACGACCGTCGGTGGGAATCAGGTTCTCGGGCAGTCGAAAGTCGCTCATTCCACCATTTTACGCGTCGAGCACGCCTGTGGATTTCCACAGAAAACGCCACGCGGGGTGCCATAAGCCGAATGTCAACACACCCGCTTGGTACCCTTGAGGTAATTCACCGGCGCCAACGCGTCGATGTGAACCGCCACAGTTTAGGAGTTTTCTCTCTTGGCACACACTCTCTTCCACATCGGGCGACGCTCGGCGTTGGGGATTCGCAGATTCGTGCGAGCCACATCAGCCCGTGTACGTGACCTTCGTGGTCGGGCAATACGTGGGCTCCGCAGCGACGGATTCCGCAGAGTCGGAATCGTGTCGGTCGCGTCCACACTCGTCGGGGCGTTCGCGCTTCCCGCATTTGCGTTGACCCCCGTCACCGTCGACAATTCGGTGGACGGACACGTGATCGTTGCCGCCGACGGCACAACAACAACGATCAGCAAAGACAACTTCAAGGCGCTCACCGCCGCACAGGCAGCCCGCCTTGGACGCAGCCTCAAATACCCGTCGTACAGCGGACCGTCGGTGTCGGACTACCTCAAGAACCCGGCGT
>JBDLPW010000038.1:0-6419 GCA_039800905.1 Actinomycetota bacterium
ACCGAACCGATGTGGTTTGTCGCATGGCTCGTTTGTGAAATCTTCTGGGTATCGTGCCTAGTGAAGGGTCGACAGCTCGACCGTCGAAAGGAACAGAAATGACGGAATCGCAGGACACTCTCGTTCTCATCAAGCCGGACGGTGTTGAGCGTAACCTCATCGGCGAAATCCTCCGCCGCATTGAGGCGAAAGGCTACGAAATCGTCGACCTGCGCATGCTTACACCCGGGCGTGACTTGTTGACCGCTCACTACCAAGAACACGAAGGCAAGCCCTTCTTCGAGCCCCTCGTCGAGTTCATGTCCAGTGGACCTGTTGTCGCGGCACGCGTTCGCGGACACCGTGCGATTGAAGGTTTCCGTTCACTCGCGGGAACGACTGACCCGACTACCGCCGCTCCCGGTTCAATTCGCGGCGACCTCGGTCGCGACTGGGGTGCAAAGGTCCAGAAGAACCTCGTTCACGGCAGTGACTCGCCCGAGTCCGCCGCCCGCGAACTCGCGCTCTGGTTCTAGTTCCCCTTGAGGAGCAACGGCAGCAACAGCGGGAAGTGCTGAATGATCAGCAACGCAATTGCGCCGAGATTGATGACCGGCAGAATCCACGAATAGGTGAGGATTGCCGCGCCGATTCGTGACACGTTGTCGCGGTCGATGATGAGCTTCTCGCGCATCAACCACGGAGTGATGACCCACAGCATGATAGTTTGCGTCGCCCACGTCAGCATGCAGTAGAGGCAGAGGAAGCCGATCTCGTACACGGCCTGCGTGAACAGCCACATGAGAAAGAACCACGCCGCGAACATCCCCACGGAAAAGGCGCGCCAGTACCATCGGGCAAACGTTGCGCCGGCGAGCATCGCGGCACCCGTTGCCGTAACGACGCTCCACCCGATGAGCCCCCAGAAATAGTTGGGGACCGTGAAGAACTGGTGCGCCTCGTCAGACTGCATGACGTTGCCGCAGGAGAAGAACGGGTTGATGTTGCACGAGGGCTGAAGGCCGTCCTTGAGGAGCCAGAACCCTTCGGTCGAAAGAGTGAGTGAGGCCCACAGAGAAATCAATCCAAAGGCGAGAAGGAACGTGCCGAACACTTTGCGGCCATGGAAATCGGGGTTCACGTGTCCATTATCGCGCGCCAGGGACCGTCGTGACGTCGGGTCGAAGGTCATCACGCTTCTGCGTGTTACGATTACAGTGCGCGATTGATCGTGCACGACTTTTCCGGGCACACCGGGTACAGAAACCTTCGGGTTTGAGCGGCTAGCCAGCGCCGCGCGTGGTGAGAGCACGCAGGGCACATCGCCGATGTGTTCGTGACAACAAGTTTTCAGGGGCCGAGGTCCCGACAGAGTTCCGGTTTCCGTAAGGGAACCGCCGAGAGGTGCACCATCTCATGGTGGAAAATACAGAATTTGACCCGACGAACTACGTGTCGTCACCGTTCGAGGCCCCCGAGTCGCGTCCCGTAAAGGCCGAGTCTGAGGTCACTGTTGAGTCGGAAACTGTCGTCGAAACCGCCGCGGTGGTCGACGAGACTTCGGCCGTCGTTGAGACCGAGAAGCCGGTGTTTGAGCCGATCGTGCTCGAATCGCCGATGCAACTCGTGTTCCGTGCGCCGGACCCGCAATACGTCCCCGTCCGCGCAACGCGTGGCGATGACGACGCGCAGCCTGTTCGCCGTCGCGCCCGTGGCAACCGTGCGGAACGTTCCGAGCGCGTCGAACGCGTTCTCATCGAGCCGGAACCCATCACCGAACCGCAACGAATCAAGGGATCGACTCGCATCGAGGCGAAACGCCAGCGCCGTCGTGATTCGCGTGAGATCGGTCGCCGCCGCCCGGTCGTCACCGAAACGGAATTCCTCGCACGCCGCGAGAGTGTCGACCGCCAGATGGTCGTCCGCACCAAAGACGGTCGTATCCAGATCGGCGTTCTCGAAGACAAGGTCCTCGTCGAGCACTACGTGGCTCGATCGAGCGAGTCGAGCCTCATCGGAAACGTGTACCTGGGTAAGGTCCAGAACGTCCTTCCCTCGATGGAAGCTGCGTTCGTCGACATCGGTCGTGGCCGCAACGCCGTCTTGTATTCAGGCGAAGTTGACTGGGAAGCGGCGCAGGCAGAGGGTGAAAAGAACCAGCCTCGCAAGATCGAACTCGCTCTGAAGTCAGGCGACACCGTTCTCGTCCAGGTCACGAAGGATCCGGTCGGCCACAAGGGAGCACGACTGACGAGCCAGATTTCGCTGCCCGGTCGTTACGTCGTGTACGTGCCGAGCGGTTCCATCAACGGCATTTCGCGCAAGCTGCCTGAATCCGAGCGCTCGCGACTCAAGAAGATCCTTTCGACCGTTCTGCCGGAAAGCGCTGGTGTCATCGTACGCACCGCGGCCGAGGGTGCATCGGAAGAGCAGTTGACCCTCGACGTCCAGCGCCTCACCGCGCAGTGGGACTCCATCCAGAAGAAGATCGAGGGTGGACACGCTCCTCAACTCCTGCACTCGGAGCCGGACCTGCTCGTCAAGATCATCCGCGATGTCTTCAACGAGGACTTCCAGAGCATCATCATCCACGGTGACGACGCACACGCGGTCATCACCGACTACTTGTCGCAGGTCGCACCCGACCTTCTCGAGCGCGTTGTCGTTCACAACGACGGAACCGACCCGTTCGACACCTACCGAATCAACGAACAGATCGTCAAGGCGCTGGACCGCAAGGTGTGGTTGCCGTCGGGTGGTTCGCTCATCATCGACCGAACCGAAGCGATGACGGTCATCGACGTCAACACCGGCAAGTTCGTCGGTTCGGGCGGAAACCTCGAAGAGACGGTCACGAAGAACAACCTCGAAGCCGCCGAAGAGGTCGTCCGCCAGCTGCGACTGCGAGACATTGGTGGAATCGTCGTCATCGACTTCATCGACATGGTTCTGGAGTCCAACCGCGACCTTGTTCAGCGTCGACTGATTGAATGCCTGTCGCGTGACCGCACCAAGCACCAGGTCGCTGAGGTAACCAGCCTTGGGCTCATCCAGATGACCCGTAAGAAGTTGGGTCTGGGACTGCTCGAGACGTTTGGCGAGGCGTGCGAGGTGTGTGCGGGTCGCGGACTGATCGTTCACCACGAACCTGTCGCCAAGAGTCGCCCGACCGACGCGCCGGTCGAAACCACCGGCGGCTCGAATCGTCGCAACCGCGGAAAGTCGGTCAAGCAGACGGCTCCGACTAACGGTGGAACGCACGAAATCACTGAGGGTGCTCGCAACGCGCTCGCGGCGATCGCGGCCTCGACCGTCCACTCGGAAGCAGCCGAAACACAGGAAACTGCACCCGCTGACAAAGGCGGAATCGCTGACCTCGACTCGTTGCTTGAGGCGCTTCCCGAAGCACCAGCACCGGGGGAGCGCACCTCGCGCCGCCCTCGCCGCGCAAGCAAGAAATCCGTCCCGGCGGGTAACGACACAGCCGAGTAGTTGTGATTTGCCCAGCAGGGCGAAATCGACTATTCTTGACCCTTGGTGCGTCTATCGCTTTGCGATGCGCACGCAGTTTTCGAAAGGACAACCATCGTGGTTTACGCAATCGTGCGCGCCGGAGGCCGCCAGGAGAAGGTCGAAGTTGGGACCATCCTGACCGTCGACCGTCTCTCGAACGTCGCCAACGGCACCGTTACTCTCGCTCCCGTTCTCCTCGTTGACGGAGACAAGGTCGAGTCCGACGCAGCCAAGCTCGCGAAGGTCGTCGTGACCGCTGAGGTCCTGAACGACCTCCGTGGACCGAAGATCATCATCCACAAGTTCAAGAACAAGACCGGGTACCACAAGCGTCAGGGCTTCCGCGCTGACCTCACCCGCGTCAAGGTCACCAGCATCAAGTAAGTCCAGGGAGAACACCGACATGGCACATAAAAAGGGAGCGTCGTCCACTCGTAACGGACGCGACTCGAACCCCCAGTACCTCGGCGTCAAGCGTTTCGGCGGCCAGGTCGTCAAGGCGGGCGAAATCCTCGTTCGTCAGCGCGGAACACACTTCCACCCCGGTGCCGGCGTCGGTCGCGGCGGCGACGACACGCTCTTCGCGCTCGTTGCTGGCTCGGTTGAGTTCGGCACCAAGGGCGGCCGCAAGGTCGTCAACATCGTCGCTGCCTAAGCAGTGAAGTTTTGACGGGGCGGGCTTCGGCCCGCCTCGTCGTATTTTCAGGGAAGGAGGAATCGTGGTCTCATTCGTGGACGAGGTGACGGTTCACCTTCGTGCGGGTCACGGCGGAAACGGCTGTGTTTCGGTTCGTCGTGAAAAGTTCAAGCCCCTCGCCGGTCCCGATGGCGGTAACGGCGGAAACGGTGGCGACATCATCCTCGTGTCCGACCCTCAGGTGACGACGCTTCTCGACTACCACTACCGACCCCACCGCCACAGTGACAACGGTGGGTTCGGGATGGGTGACAACCGTTCCGGATTCAAGGGCGAGGCTCTTATCCTGCCTGTGCCCGTCGGCACTGTGGTCAAGGATTCGGACGGCGAACTGATCGTCGACCTCGACCAGCCGGGCATGGAATACGTCATCGCACCGGGTGGCCAAGGCGGTCTCGGAAACGCGGCTCTCGCCTCGACGAAGCGCAAGGCTCCAGGTTTTGCGTTGCTCGGAACTCTCGGATGGGAAGGCGATGTCGTCTTCGAGCTGAAGACTGTCGCCGATGTAGCTCTCGTCGGGTTCCCGTCAGCTGGCAAGTCGTCGCTCATCGCGGCGGTGTCAGCGGCCAAGCCGAAGATTGCCGACTACCCGTTCACGACCCTGCACCCCAACCTCGGCGTTGTCGATGTCGAGCAGTACCGCTACACGATTGCCGACGTCCCCGGATTGATTGAGGGCGCTTCGGAGGGCAAGGGGCTCGGCCTCGACTTCCTCCGTCACGTCGAGCGTTGCCGCGTATTGGTGCACGTCATCGACTGCGCGACTCTTGAACCGGGCCGCGACCCGATGAGCGACTTCGACGTCATCCGTGACGAGCTCGCGGCGTACCCCGTGCCCGAGGGAGCGACCCCGTTGCTCGAACGTCCGCAGGTGATTGTTCTTAACAAGGTCGATGTGCCCGAAGCGCAGGAACTCGCCGGTTTTGTCCGCGCCGATTTCGAGACACGTGGTTTCGAAGTGTTCGAAGTTTCCACTGCCTCGCGTTCGGGACTCCGCGAACTCACTCTGCGGCTGGGCCAGATTGTCGGTAGCGAGCGTTCTGTTCGTGAACAAGCGGAAAAGAATCGCGAACGAATCGTCATCCGACCCAAGGCGGTCAACGAGAAGGAACTCTCGGTTGTCGTTGAGGTGCGTGGCGACGACACGACGTTCCGAGTCCGCGGCGCGAAGCCCGAACGTTGGGTCCAACAGACCGACTTCAACAACGAAGAAGCTGTTGGGTATCTGTCCGACCGTCTCGCGAAGATCAACATCGACGACGAGCTGTTCAAGGCGGGTGCGACCCCGGGAGCGACTGTGTACATCGGTGAAGGCGATCGATTTGCGTTCGACTGGGAGCCGACGTTGACGAGCGCCGCGGAACTCATCACTGGTCCGCGTGGCACCGATTCCCGTCTCGACCCCAACCAGCGAGCCACCAACAAGGAACGTCGACTGTCGTACAAAGAACGCATGGACGCCAAGGCCGCCGCGCGTGCCGAGCTCGACGCCGAGCGCGAAGCGGGAATGTGGACTGACGAGGACGTGACCGATGAGAACTGAGGTTGAGGCTGCGAAGCGAATCGTGGTCAAGGTTGGTTCGTCGTCGATTAGCGGCGCGAATGCGCACGTACTCTCAGAGATTGTCGATGCTCTCGCCGCTGCCCACGCACGTGGTGTCGAGGTTGTGCTCGTTTCGTCCGGAGCGATTGCGTCCGCACTGCCGTACTTCGGTCTTGAGGCACGACCTAAAGACGACCTCGTCACCGAACAGGCAGCCGCTGCCGTTGGGCAGACGATTCTGATGGATCGCTACCGCGACGCTCTCCGTCCTCATGGCATTGTCGGTGCACAGATTTTGTTGACCTCGAGTGACTTTGACAACGAGTCGACTCGTGTCAACGCGCAGGCGGCGATGCTCAAGTTGCTCAACCTCCGTTTCCTGCCGATTGTCAACGAGAACGACACCGTCGCGACACATGAAATTCGTTTCGGGGACAATGACCGTCTCGCGTCCCTCGTCGCGACTCTCCTCGAGGCTGACGTGCTCGTCCTGTTGTCGGACGTCGATGCGCTGTACACAAAGCCGCCGCAGGAAAACGGCGCTCAGAAGATTGAATTCGTTACGCACGAGGACGACTTCGCGGGAATTGTCATCGGCGGAAACGGTTCGTCCGTCGGTACCGGGGGAGCGGAAACGAAGATTCAGGCAGCCCGTTACGCGACCGACAACGGCGTACCCGTCATCCT
>JBDLPW010000039.1:0-5890 GCA_039800905.1 Actinomycetota bacterium
TGATGTCGACGCTGCTCTCGCTCCCGACAAGCTCAGCAACTCGTCGATCTAGTTGCGCAGGCGCGACAGTCGTAACTCGGCGAGAGGGTCGTTTTCTGCTGCGATGGCGGCGATTGCTCGCGAGAGACCGCTTTTTGCGCCTGTACGACACACTTGGTCGTCGGCTGCGAACTCAACAGCAAGTTTGACGGTCCGAGAAAACTCGCGGGACGCATCGACACCCGCCGCAGCAGCCATTGCGACTTGTGTAAGTAACACCACAACGTTGTGATGGCCCGCGAGGTGCGCACGTTCGTGTTCGATTGCCGAACGGATTTCACCTGCGGAGAGTTCTCTGACGCTGTAATCCGAAACAAGTACCGTGCCGGTCTGTGGAAAGGCGGAGACGAGGTGGCGACTTAGGGTAACTACCCGGACGTCGTCGCCGAGTGTAGAACGTGTCGAATGCGCGATGACCGAAGCGGCCTGACGGGCGAATTCAGCCCGTTCCGCACGTAACCATTGCGCGGCTGCGCCGAGGTGGAAAATGATCACCCCCGTGCACGCCAATGCGATCCAGCCGAACGCGTGCTGTGCAACGGCGGCTTGCCAGGGCTCGCCGATACCAAGAGCATTGGTCGTGCTCAACGAACCAGCAATCAAGATCCCAAGGGAGGTCGTAAGACTTGTGATTGCGAGAACGAGCGCCCCGAGCCACAATCCGATGGTCGTCCGGGGGTAGTGCGACACTAAAGCCAGCGAGGCGCCGAACCGAGGGAGCGCCATCGTGATGACTGCATAGCCTCCAAGCATGGCGAAAGCCATTGCGTATTGGTTACTCACGAGAATCGAGCATTCGACGCAGAACTTGCTTGTCCTCATCGCTGAGCTGGCCCGTGAAGTTCAACAGGGCTAACGAGCGGTCAGAACTGGACGCCAACGCCGATGCCATGGTGTCGGCAACGTGTTCATTGTGGTCGCTCGTGGTCGTGTACTTGTATGAGCCGCTGCCCGACTTGTCGCGGCGCACAAGCCCCTTGTGCCGGAGTCGTTCCAGGACGGTAATCACGGTCGTGGTAGCGGGGACGGGCTCGTCGAAGGTGTCGCGCACCTCGACGACAGTCAGAGGGGTTTCGCCTGCCCACAGGGCGGCGAGAATCAAGTGCTCGAGTTCGCCTTTACGTCGCGTCGACATGCCGCCTCCAATTTTTACACGATGTAGAAACAATGGTATCGTCTACGTGTTGTAGAAAATTCTACTATCCCAACATCGAAAGGTTGACATGAAAAACTTGCGAATCGGCATTGCCGCTCTCATCGTCGCATCTATTGCTGCACTTACCGGTTGCTCTACATCGGGCGCTGCAGACCACACCGCGGAATCTACCCTCACCGTCACGGATGCATGGGTTCGCGCCGTACCTGACCTCGCCGAGGGAGACATGACCGGAGTGTTCATGACTGTCGAAAACACCGGCGACGAAGACGTCTACCTCACTGGTGGAACAGACACGACTGGTTTGACGGAAACGCCTCTGGAAGCGCACGAAGTTGTCGCCAACGATGCTGGCGAAATGGTCATGCAGCTTGCCGAAGGCGGAATCAAGGTTCCCGCGCACGGGTCAGTTCAGTTGATGCCCGGCGGTTACCACATCATGTACTGGAACCTCACGAAGCCGATCGCGGTCGGTGACACAATCACTCTCACGCTGAACGTCAGCGACGGCACCACCGTGGACGTCAGCGCGATTGCGATGACCATCGAAGGCGGAACTGAAAAGTACGTTCCGGGCGATTCCGGGATGGGAAAATAGTTATATGACGAATGACACTGGTTCCCGGAGGGGTATTTCTCGACGAGAACTCATTCTGGGAACGGGTGTCGCCGTTGGTACGGCAGCTCTGACGTCGGCAACTGCTGGAGCGGTCATCGCTCAACAAGAGGGACTCGCCGCTACCGCGATTGGGGTTGGAATCGAGCCATTCTTCGGTCCGCACCAATCCGGAGTCCAAACCGCGCAACAAGCACACGGTGTATTCACGTCATACACACTCAACGAATCGGCAACCCTTGACACGGTCCGCGGAGTGATGCGTGTCGCAACGATTGAAGCGTCACGTTTGTGTGTTGGAGAACCAGGAATGTCTGACAGCGATCCGACGATCGCAACTGTACCTGCGCGGTTAACCATCACGTTCGGATTCGGGCACGGACTCTTTGATCGAGTCGGTCTTCAGCACAAGAAGCCCGAAGGATTTATTCAACTTCCCGCATTCGCAATTGACGAACTTCGCCCTGAATTCTCCGGGGGAGACCTGCTCATTCAGATTGGTTCGGACGATCCGCTCACGTTGTCACACGCGCAGCGACACATGTCCCGAGTTGTGTCGTCGATCGCCAAACCTCACTTCGCTCAGCGCGGTTTCGCCCGTGCTGCCGGTTCAACCGTGCAGGGTGAGACACCTCGGAACCTCATGGGATTCAAAGATGGAACTGAAAATCCACGCACTGACGCGGCGTTCGCCGATCAGGTCTGGGCCGGAGTCGATGCCGGCTGGTTCGCGGGAGGAACACAGTTGGTCATTCGCCGTATCGCGATGAAGTTGGACCCGTGGGATCGGCTTGGTGTTGGCGACAAGGAAGGGGCTATCGGCCGTCGCATTGATTCGGGGGCGCCGTTGACGGGCGGCGATGAGTTCGACGTTCCCGATTTCACTGCGACGAAGGCGAACGGATTGACCGTCATCCCGGACTACGCGCACATGCGTCGCGCCCACAACGACGACCCGGCCGAGCGGTTCTTGCGTCGCCCGTTCAACTATGACGAAGGATTCACCGCTGGCGGTGAGCCCAACGTCGGCCTCATTTTTACCGCTTACACAACGAACATCGAACGCCGTTTCCTGCCCGTCCAAAAACGACTTGCCGAAATGGACCTCCTCAACGTCTGGACGACGCCAATCGGTTCATCCGAATTTGTCATCCCGCCTGGCGTCTCGGAAGGCGAATACATCGGACAGTCCCTCTTCGAGGGTTAGTCGTCCACGTCCACGATTTTGTGTCGTGACGAATGCCCGCTCACAATCGTGATTGCCGATTTGTGAACCCCAAAATAATCCGCCAACAGGGCAATCAGGCCGTCGTTTGCTGCGCCGTCGACAGCACGCTCTTTGAGAAACACCGTGTAAATCCCATCGCCGCCAACCTCAACTAGTGGCCCTTTCTTTGAGCCCGGCTTGGCATGGACGGAAATGCGCATGTCCACATCATCGCAGGCGGCCACCGCTAAACTTGCACCGTCACATTACGAAGGATCCCCATGAAAAAGTTCGTCTCTATCGTTGCTGCAACTGTCCTCGCCCTTGCCGGTGCATCGGCCGCGACCTCGCTGCCTGCTGATACCCACGTCACCGATGCTGGGCTGCAGAACGTTGGCGAATACTTCGGCAAAATCAGCTGGTCGATTGATGGCGCATCGGAAGCCGGCCACGTCGCAGGCGACGAAATCGCCATCCAGGTCGACAAGCCGGAAGGAGCCACCGTTCGGGCAGCCCTTTTCGTGTCCGGCGATGGTGGAAACCGAAATTCAAATTCTCACACGCCTCAGGATATGTACCTCAACGACCAGAACATCGTGTTCACACACTGGGCATCGCTGACCGCTGGTGACCAGTTTCAGACTTATTTTGGCGATGTCACCGACATCGTCAAAGACACAATTGACGCTCACCCCGCCGGTGTGTTCGACCTCAACTTCGACCAGGGCGACGGTACCGACGGCGACTCATCCGAGGGTGGTTCGCTGATCGTCATCTTCGACGACCCCAACGCGCCGTTGTCATCGATCTATCTGAACGCGGGGACCTCTAATCCTGAAGGTGACTCGTTCACGTTCACATTCCCCGCACTCACCGCCGAGAACCTCTCGAACGACATCCTGCTGTCAATCGGTTCGTCCAACTCGTACGAGTGGGGATGGTGGAGTCAGACGTCGGAGATCAAGGCGAACGGGGATTTCCTGTCAACTATCGCCGGAGGGTGTGACGACTCGACTCAATACATTGACGGACTCGAGTGTGGCTTCGGCGGCTACAACACCATCGGTGGCATCGGAAATACGGCCGGTGCGCCGGGGTACGTCGACACCGAAGTCACGTCGTACGACGTAAACCTCGACGGTGAGCTTTACCTGCTCAACTCGTTCCTGACGGAAGGCGACACGTCGCTCGAGGTCACCACTCGTAACTACTCGTCGAACGACAACCTGTACTTTGCAGGCATCTATCTCGTCGGAGTGTTGCCGAGCGAGACCTATTGCGATGACAACCCCGTGGACTGTGGACTGCCCACAGAAACCGCACAGACTGGGGCTCAGGGCGTCCCCTTCATCACCCTTTTGGGCGGAGGGCTACTCGTCGCCGGAATCGCCATCGCGGTGTACCGAATCGTTTCGCGTCGCAAGGGCAAGTCCGCCGACGATTCGACCGAATAGGCTCGCTCGCTCGCTCGGGCGCTCGCAATCTGCTAAGGTTGTGAGGTTGCCGTGTAACGGCCGCGGACAGAGAGCGCTTCACCAACGGGGTGAAGCACCGCGCAGCGAACCGAAGGGACTGAACTATGGCACTTGATCTTGCTATCAAGAACGAAATCATCAAAGAGTACGCAACTCACGAGGGTGACACCGGTTCGCCCGAGGTTCAGATTGCTGTTCTCACCAAGCGCATCAAGGATCTGACGGAGCACCTCAAGGAGCACAAGCACGACCACCACTCGCGTCGTGGACTTCTCCTCCTCGTTGGTCGCCGTCGTCGTCTTCTCGGCTACCTCGCCGGTGTTGACATCAACCGTTACCGTTCGCTCATCGAACGTCTCGGTATCCGTCGCTAAGGATTTCGTTCGGAAAAGGCTCGGTTCGCCGGGCCTTTTCCCTTTTCCGGGCAAAATGTCGGCCCGTCTGTTACCCTTTAACTGAGCACGGCGCAGACGTGTTGGTTATCGGTGGTGATTTCCCGAACAATTCGGTCGGTGAATTTCTACTGGTGGCCAGCGAGCCGGACTCCCACATGGGGAGTGTGCGCTAGTTCTGTTGGTCCGTTTGCTCGGAATGAAAACTCATGCCCACACGGGGTACGAGTTCGTATGTATAGGAGAAAGACCTAATGGAAGGTCCCGAAATCAAGTTTGCCGAGGCCGTTATTGACAACGGCAAGCACGGCAAGCGCGTGGTCCGTTTTGAAACGGGCCGCTTGGCGCAGCAGGCACAGGGTGCTGTCGCCGCCTACCTCGACGAAGAGACGATGATCCTCTCGGCAACCAGCGCAAGCAAGCAGCCGCGTGAAGGATTCGATTTCTTCCCGCTCACCGTTGATGTCGAAGAGCGTTCGTACGCCGCCGGCAAGATCCCCGGTTCGTTCTTCCGCCGTGAAGGCCGCCCCTCGACCGAGGCAATCCTCGTATGCCGTCTGATCGACCGCCCACTGCGCCCGTCGTTCGTCGACGGACTCCGCAACGAGGTCCAGATCGTCATCACCGTCCTCTCGATTGCACCGGGCGAGTACTACGACGCTCTCGCAATCAATGCTGCATCGGCATCGACCCAGATCTCGGGCCTCCCGTTCTCGGGTCCCATCGCCGGTGTTCGCATGGTTCTCATCGACGGCGACTGGGTTGCATTCCCGACCGCGTCGCAGGTTTCAGAAGCAGTTTTCGACCTCGTCGTGGCTGGTCGCATTGTCAAGAACGCTGACGGAACTGAAGACGTCGCGATCATGATGGTCGAGGCCGAGGCTACCGAAGGTTCGTGGAACCTCATCCAGGCCGGCGGAATCAAGCCCAACGAAGCAATCGTTGAGCAGGGTCTCGAAGTGTCGAAGAAGTACATCACCGAACTCGTTCGCGCACAGGAGAAGC
>JBDLPW010000040.1:0-22470 GCA_039800905.1 Actinomycetota bacterium
CCGTTCCAGCGCGACTTGAGGAAGTTCGCCTTGAGCGTCTCGATGTCGACACCGTCGTCGAGCGGTTCAATGTCGAGCCCGTCGAGAGGGCCTTCGTCGTAAATTCCGCGCTCGATCCACAAGTGCATTTCGGTCCCGATTCGCGCCGCACGATAAGGACGCGACGGGACGGGTCGGCGGTTACCTTCTTTGACTTGGGAAACATCCATCGCCCATTCGGCATATCGGGATGCGGGGATACGGATGGGAACCTCGGCGCCGACGGAGGCGCGGTCCGCGGTCAGGTGATCGATGGCGTCCTGCCACCACGCGTCGAGCGTGCCGGTCGCCGTCGCAACAAGGTCCGCCGCCGTTTCGTAACGCACCCGGTTCGTCGACGACCCGAGCGGATCACGCGGCCACACAATCGTCTCGCCGGCGAGGTTCGGGTTGGACTGTGGCATGTCTGAAATAACGGACTCGTTGATGAGCGGGTTCCCCTCGGCATCGGTGCCGTCGCAGAGGTTCACGAAGTATTCGTTCGGGATGACGTGGTTCTTGTTCGTTCCGACCCACCACGATCCCGAGATGTGCAGTCGGTGGCGTGCGCGCGTCACCGCGACGTACATCAGTCGACGCTCTTCCGGGATGTACATCAGTTTCTTGAGCAGTTCGGTGTACGCAACCGAGCGCGTTTCCAGTTCGTTGAGAGTGGTGGCACCGTCCCACACAAATTCCGGCAGGAATTTCTGGTCTCCGCGGAATTCACGGGGCAATGCGCCGAGTTGCAGCCACCCCAGTTCGTTCGCTTTGTCGGAGAGATCACCGCGGAATATCTTGCTGGTCTTCGACTCTTTTGCCCGTGTCCACATCGGCAGAGCGACAGCGTCCCATTCAAGACCCTTAGATGTGTGAATGGTGAGGATTTGGACGGTTCCCGGTTCCGGATCTTCAGTTCGAGGCGAGTTCTTCTCTTTTCGCTCCACTTCCGCAACCCAGTCAACAAATCCGCGAATCGTCGGGCTGCCAGGGATCGCGAGGTAGGACTGAACAAGTCCGTTGAACGCCTCGCGATGGGCCGCCGGACTGTTCGCGACGACCGCACGCGCCTCGACATCAAGCCCGAGTCGTGAAGCCGTGACGTTCACCATGTCGGGCAATGACAGGTCGACGTGACTGCGCAATTCGGCAAAGAATTCCGCTGCGGCGGTGAGTCGTGCCCACCCGTCATCCGAAAATTGCACTCGACTCATGCCGGGACTTTCCTCGCGTTCGACATCGGAACGAGACGCCGAGCGAAGGTCGTCCAACGCATCGACCAGCGAGTCCGCTTCGTCGGCGGCCAATGACCCGCCGAGGCGACGACGGACGTCCGGATTTGAGTGGTGTTTGGCAAGGTTGCGTGCGTGACCGTGAAGTGCCCACAGGTCATCGACCGAAACACGCCAACGCGATCCGCCGAGGAGGCGAATAAGTCTGGCGCCGGCGGTCGGGTCGGCGATGACGGACAGCGCACAGTAGAGGTCTGCGGTGAACGGATTACCGAGAATTCCCGCGACACCGAGCACGTGATAAGACAGCCCGACACGGTCGAATTCTGCGAGGAACTGAGCGAGATGCGTTCGCTTTTCGATGAGCATCGCGAGGGTCGGGATGTGCTTCGTGCCGTTTTCCCCGATCGGGGCGTCGTCAATGAGCTTCTTAAACCACTCTGCGACGCGTTCCGCCTCAATTTGCGAGGTCGGCGCAAACACTGCGTCGATGTCGTGATTGGTGGCGTTCGGGCCAGCGCGAAGCGCCGGAACATCGAGCGGAAGTGTCGTTGTCCGCTTGTCGAGGATGACGTTTGCCGCGGCCAGGATCTTGTGCCCGTTGCGGAACGTGGTGAGTAGTTCCTTGGGTGCCGAAGTTTCCAAACCGAAGTCGTCATAGAAACTCGCGACGTTCGCCGGGCTGGCTCCTCGCCATCCGTAAATCGACTGGTTGGGGTCACCGACCGCAGTAACACGGGAAGGTCCGAACAATTCGGTGAACAACCGAGTCTGGGCAAAGGACGTGTCCTGGTATTCGTCGAGGATGACGACCGAGTATCGGTTGCGGTAGTCATCGCGAACGGAGGGGAACTGACCGATGATTTTTCGCGCGAACGTTACTTGGTCGGCGAATTCAACCCCGCGCGAGCGTTTCGCTTCCTGGTACTTGATTGCGAGCGGCGCGAGCGAGCGAAGCGCGGCGACCTTCTGCAATTTCTTCTTCACCGCCGGAACAGTGTCACCCGTTTGAGGAAGTTCAGCCAGTGCGGCGAACTTCTCACCGAAGTCAATAACGTCTGACGCGTCGGTGATCCCGAATTCCGCCATCTCGTTCGCTAGGCGCATGACCGCGGACACAATGGCGTCGAGCGATTCATCAATGTCGGCGAGGCGCTCGTCATCCGATTCCATGACGACCGAGCGGGCGATGGCGTACGCGGTCGCCTCGGTGATGACCGGGGTGTCAGAATCCCAGCCGATTCGTGCCGCGTTGTCGCTGAAAATTTGTGCCGCAAACGAGTTGTAGGTGGCAACCGTCGGAATTGAGAACCCGTGCGGGTCTGTGCCGAGGTGGTCGAGGTTGATGCCCGCTTCCGCGAACACGTGTCGACGTTCGATCATGAGCGCGATGTATCGACGGAAACGTTCCGCGAGTTCACGGGCGGCCTTGCGCGTGAAGGTGAGACCCAGCACCTGGTCGGGTTGCACGCCACGGACCGCAATCATCCACAGTGCACGCATCGACATCGTTTCGGTCTTTCCCGAACCGGCGCCTGCAAGCACGAGGTGAACTCCGTCGCGAGACATGTCGATGACGGCGGATTGTTCGTCGTTCGGGGCATACCCGAGTCCGAGAAGTTCTTTCAACTGCGCCGGAGTAATTTCCTTAGTCATCGCTTCCCACCTCCGGCGTGCGAACCCACTGTGCGTCGAACGGAGCCGACCGACCAATCTGTTTCGCATAAATCGGTCCGCTGAATTCGCTGGACGCCATTGTCGTTGCAATGTCGACAAGAGTTGCCTCGAACTCGTCGATTTGTTCGTCCGTCAGTGGCTTTTGCACTTTCAGTGTGAACAACAAACCCTTCGAACCAGCAACGCGCGGGTACAAAAGTGCAGCACCGGCCGAGGTCGCGTCCGAGGGCAGTTCGTCGACGGCGCCTGCCTTAAGCGCCCACTGGTAGGCCTTGAGTTGCATGTGCTTGTCGGCGCTTTCGACGGTCTTGCCCGTCTTGATGTCGATGATGCGGGCCGCGTGATCGTCTTTCATTTCGACACGGTCAATCGAACCGGACACAATTCCGATGACAGCGCCCGATGCGGGATCGTGCACGTCAACCGAAATTCGCCCTTCGTTGGCGACCGGAGTGAAGTTTTCACTTGCACTGGTTCGGATGTAATCGGCGAGCGCGACGACCATCGTGTCGGCGAGCTTGCGCCAACGAATCGCTTGCCAGGGTGCGTCGAACGCGAGTTCGTGCCAGCGTTCGTTCACGGTCAATTCCAGATCGCGTGCTGTTCCTTCTGGCGCGTTTTCGACGGACGCGTGCAGCAACGTGCCGACCGCGGCATCGATTCCGGCGGAGCCACCCGAGACCTGGCTGACGAACCAGTCAAGATTTGATTCGGTGAACTTGGTCAATCCCGACGGCGACAACTTGGCCGGAAGACCGGCGAACAGCGCGCGAGCTGTCCCCAGGTCAAGACCGAGCCATTCGGACGGATCCGCGCCGCGCACGTTCCGTGCCGCGAGTTCACGCACGGCGAGTGCTGCTGCTGACTTTTCGGCATCGGTGCGCTTGTCGCTCAGAAGGATGCTTCGGGCGTAACCAACGAGTTCGGCGAGTGATACGAAGACACGGTCCGGAGCGAAAACGGTCGCGTACGAATTGCGTGCCGGTTCCATCGGACCGGTTTCTTCGTCGCGAAGCTTTTCCCCCGCGACGATTCGGTAAAGGCCACTGGGTGATTCGTCTTCGGACGAGATGGCGGTGACGAGCATCGCAGACCGCGCACGTGACATCGCGACGAGGAACTGTCGCAGTTCGTCGGCGAGGATTCCTGCGCGCTGGTCGAGGGTTGCGAGGTTTGCGCCTTCGACGGCGTAGGGCAGAAGCGTTGACTTGACGAGTGCACTGCGAACGCGGAGATTCGGCCACACGCCTTCGTTGAGGCCGGCGACCACGACGCTGTCGAATTCCCGTCCCATCGACGCCGCCGGAGTGCAGACCGCGACGGAACCGACCGTGGCGCGGGGTGTGAGTGTGTCGTTGGGAACGTGCTGTCCCAGCACTCGTTCGAGGAAAACGGTGACGGATTCCGTCGGTTCATTTTCGAGCGCCGTCGCCGCTACCGAGAAGAGGGTGAGGACCGCGTCGAGGGATTCGTGTGCACGGGCAGCGATGGGGCCTGTGCCGCGTGATTCACTCGCCCACACGTCCGCGCGCCCCGATTTGGACCAGACGAGCCACAAGAGTTCGTCGATCTGCCAGTCGCGGTTAGCGCGAACCGCCGAAATCAGACTGGACACGAGCGCCACGCCTTTTTCGGCGCGTGCCACCGATGTCGCGAACGCGCCAGGAATGGTCATCGCTTCGAGCAGGAGGTCATCCGCAAGTCGGTAGTCCTCCGCGCCGATTGCCTCGATGCGCAACGCACGGCGGAATCGGCGATAGTCGAGCGCCGACAAACGCCCGATCGGTCCGGTCAACAACTTGCGCGCGACGTCGGGAGTGAGGTCACTAAATCCAACTCCGACGGACACGATAGTCAGCAGCGCGTCGACGGCGGGGTGTTCGCGCAGCGGCGAACCGGTGGTCTCCGCATAGGACGCAATCCCGTTCGCGGTCAGGTACGTCACGAGCCCTTCGGCGATGGAGCCGGAGCGAACGATGACGGCGATGTCTTCCGCGGCAACGCCCGACTTGGTTCGGTCCTGAATGTACCGAGCGATGATGTCGTATTCGCCAGCCGGCGATGACGCTGTCGCCGCTGTCAGATCGAAATCCGGAAGTCCGCGCACATCCGAAGGCGCGGCGGGTTCGGGGTACGAGCGGTGTCGGCCTGCGGCGCCGGGGATCGCGGCGGCGATGACGCCGAGCACATGCGGCACCGCACCGCCCTGGCGGTGGTTGGTGGTCAGGACGACCGAGGGTTCCCAGAAGTCGCCGTCGATGTTCTCGGCACCCGTGAACAGAGTCGGGGTTGCCCCTCGGAATCCGGAGGTCGCCAAGTCGGGATCGCCGAACGCGATGACGGGACCACGATGGCGTTGCCACGCATCCAAGAATCGCCACTGAGCGACGGTGAAGTCTTGAGCATCGTCGACCAACAACGTTCGGGCCGTGAGTTCCTCGTACCCTCCGCCGACGACGATTTCGGTCGCTTCATCGACTATTGCGGCGGGATCGATCTGACTGCCGCGGGCGCGAGCCGACAGTCGTAGATAGGTGTCCAAGAATTTCGCCGCAGCGACCCATTCGGGAACGTTGTGTTCACGCCCGCGCGCGTCCAAACCGTACAGGAGGGGTTCCGAGCTGGGTAACGACCCGACCAACCCCGCGTCGCGGGCACGGGACAACAGGTCACGCAACTGGGTGCGGAATTCGCGCAGCACCCGAACCTCGGGCCCGAGCGATTCGGGCCAATAACCGCCCGTCCCGTCGGCGATTTCGCCGTCCAACAACGCCTTCATATCGGAGTCTTGTTCGCCACCGGAGATCAATCGAACCGGAAACGACGGTCCGCGATGCGTCGCGACAACGTCGTACGCGAACGACGACATCGAACGCGCGAGAGGCCCTCGGGTCGCGAGCCCCAACCGCAACGACAGTTCGTCGCGAAGACGAGTAGCAGATTGGCGGCTGGGAGTGACTGCTCGCACAGAGTCGCGCCCGTCCCGTTCCGCGAGTGCCGCCAACGCCTCAATGATGACCGTCGACTTGCCCGTTCCCGGACCACCGAACACCCGTCGACTGCCACCGGCGAGGATCGCGTCGAGCGCGCTCCGCTGGTCTGAGTCGAGGGTTCGTGGTTCCATTCTTTGAGGTTACAAGTGACCTCCCCCAGCGAATACTCTTGACTCATGGAAATTCGCATCGGAATTCAGCACGCACCCCGTGAACTCTCGTTTGAGACGGACGCTTCGGCCACCGAAATCGACGCACAGCTCACCGACGCACTGGCAAAGTCGGGTGTCCTTCACCTCAGTGACGTCAAAGGCCAGTCGTACCTGGTGCCCGCGGCCAACGTCGCGTACATCGAGTTCGGGACGACGCAGGCGCGTCCCGTCGGCTTCGTCAACTAGTCCGACTAAGCGGTCAACCCCAGCGAGTCCATTCGCTGGGAATGCGCGGTGATGATTTCGGTGAAGACCGGCTCCACACCGTCCGCCTCGGCGACTGGGTCATCCCCGTGTTGCAGAGCGCTTTCAGCCATGAGCATGGTGTCACCGACCAGTCGACGCCCCCACATCGCGAGAACGGGTCGCAGTCCGGGCTCCAACCCGATTCGACGTTCGAGTTCGGTGCGCAACACCTCGATCATCGTGTCGTCCGCGAGCGCCTCGATGACATCCGCACGAATTGATTTGGGGAGCCCCTCGGCCAGTCGGCGCCAGAAGTCCTGCAGGAACGCCATCGTGATCCACGTGCACGCGACGCGTTCCGTCCAGTTACGACCGCGAGTGCGTCGTTCGAATTCGCGGGTCGGGGCGATGAACGGGCTCATTGATTCAACGCGGTCCGCTTTTATTTTGTCGAGAGCGGCGACGAGCGCATCGAAGCGCTTGAAACATTCGCCGGCAACGACCGCGAGGGTCGACTCGGTTTCGAGGTCCGTCGCGTCGTGCGCGTGGCGGGCTGCCGATTCCGCATAACGGAGGAACAGGTACGCACTCTGCCCGAGGAATACCTCGGCGTCCGGTGCGAGGTCGGTGAACTCAATGCGGACACCGGTGTCGTCGTCGCGCGACCGAACCGTCGGTGCAGGACCGGTCGGCTTATCGCGATTCCAAAACAGAGGGGCCACGCCACCAGCATAGGCAGTCGCACCCCGCCGATAGACTAGGAAGAACCAACTGATTGGGCTTTTGTGACTTTTCGTGATCTCGGCATCGACTCGGACATTGTTGATGCGCTCGCCGCTCGCGGCATTATCGACCCGTTTCCTATCCAGGAACAGACCATCCCGCTCGCGCTTACCGGCCAGGACATCATCGGACAGGCTAAAACGGGTACCGGCAAGACTTTCGGTTTCGGCCTTCCGCTGATTCAGAAGCTCGGCACGGACCCAGCTCCGGGCGTCAAGGCGCTCATCGTTGTTCCGACCCGTGAACTGTGTGTGCAGGTCACCGAGGACATGGAATTGGCTACCGCAAACCGTGGGACCAAAGTTGCCGCAATTTACGGCGGCAAGGCGTATGAGGAACAGGTCGACCGCATCAAGGACGGCGCGCAAATCATCGTCGGCACCCCCGGCCGACTGCTCGACCTCGCCAGCCAGCGCTTGCTGTCGTTCAAGGACGTCGAAGTGATGGTCCTCGACGAAGCCGACCGCATGCTCGACCTCGGCTTCCTCGCAGACGTGGAAAAGCTCTTCGCTCAAACCCCGCCCAACCGTCACACGATGCTGTTCTCGGCAACAATGCCCGGCCCGATCGTCGCCCTCGCTCGTCGTTTCATGTCGAAGCCGATCCACATCCGCGCGACTGACCCCGACGAAGGCCTTACTCAGGCGAACATCAAACACGTTGTGTACCGCGCCCACAACCTCGACAAAGACGAGGTCGTTGCCCGAATCCTGCAGGCCGAAGGACGTGAAAAGGTCGTCATCTTCACCCGCACGAAGCGAAGTGCCTCAAAGGTTGTCGAAGAACTGACCGACCGCGGGTTCGCCGCTACCGCCGTCCACGGCGATATGAGCCAGGAGTCGCGCGAACGGTCAATGGCCGCGTTCAAGGCCGGCAAGAAAGACATTCTCATCGCGACGGACGTTGCCGCACGCGGAATCGACGTCGATGACGTCACCCACGTCATCAACTACACGGTCCCCGAAGACGACAAGGCGTACCTGCACCGAGTTGGACGCACCGGTCGTGCCGGTCGCACCGGAACTGCGGTCACGTTCGTCGACTGGGAAGACATGCACAAATGGCACCTCATCGCCCGCGCATTGGACATGCCGCTCGAGCCGGCAGAAACGTACTCGTCGTCGCCGCACTTGTACACCGACCTGGACATTCCTGCCGGAACCAAGGGTCGCCTCAACTCGACCCCGATCCCACGCGCCGAGAAAGCCGCGAGCAAGCCGCAGGGCGAGCGTCGTGAACCGCGCGAACCTCGTGGCGAATCCGCCATCGACAAGCCCGCCGGCAGCGGGCGCAACCGTCAGCGTCGCCGTCGCCCGTCGGGTGGCGGAACACCCACCGCATAACCCGCACCGAAAGGCAGCCCAATGTCGCGCTCCGCACTCGAGAACACTCCCCGCGTCAACCTCCGATTTGGGGCGTCGCCGATTCACCGCCTTGACCGCCTGACCGACCACCTCGGTGGCAAGGTCGAGCTGTGGGCCAAGCGCGAGGACGTCAACTCGGGCATCGCGTTCGGTGGCAACAAGACGCGCAAGTTGGAGTACCTCGCCGCGGACGCGCTCGCACAGGGGTGTGACACTCTCGTCTCCATCGGTGGTGTTCAGTCGAACCACACCCGTCAGGTCGCGGCTGTTGCCGCAAAGCTGGGACTCAAGGCCGTTCTCGTTCAGGAACACTGGGTCGACTGGGACGAGGTCAACTATGAAAAGACCGGCAACATCCTGTTGAGCCGCATCCTCGGTGCCGACGTTCGGCTTGACGCTGCCGGTTTTGACATCGGATTCCGCAAGTCGTGGGAAGACGCGATTGCGTCGGTTGAGGCGCGCGGCGGCAAGCCGTACGCGATCCCTGCTGGCGCATCGGACCACGTACTTGGTGGACACGGATTCGCTGGTTGGGCGTTTGAGGTCGAGGACCAGGAGAAGGAACTCGGATTCACGTTCGACAACGTCATCGTGTGTTCGGTAACCGGCTCCACCCAGGGCGGCATGATCGCCGGTTTCGCACACTCGAACCGCGCCCAGAGCGTCCTCGGTATCGACGCGTCGGCGACCGTCGAGAAGACCTGGGAACAGATTGCCCGCATCGCCCGTCGCACCGCCGAAGGAATCGAACTCGGACGTGAGATCGCCGACGAAGAAATCGTCCTCCTCGACCGTTGGCACGACGACATTTACGGAATTGCAGGTCCCCGCACCATCGAGGCGATTGAGCTCGCGGCGCGCACCGACGGAATGATCACCGACCCCGTGTACGAAGGAAAGTCGATGGCAGGGATGATCGACCTCGTTCGCGAGGGCTACTTCCCCGAGGGAAGCCGTGTCCTTTACGCACACCTCGGTGGACAGCCCGCCATCAACGGGTACACCACCGCGTTCGACTACTAAGAAACGGCCGAGCCGGTTCCCAGCGCAACAATTCGCTCGAAGTTGACGAGTGACGTCGTGTGCGCGCCCGGTTTCACGGGTTTCGTGTCAAGACCGTGGTAATCACTGGAGCCGGTCACGATGAGGGCGTGCTCGGCGGCAATCGCCGCGAGTCGTTCCCGCCCGAACGGGGTGTTTTCTTCGTGGTGAACCTCGAGACCCGCGAGCCCGACTGACACTAGATCAGCGAATCGGGCGCTGATCTGCTCATCGGTGTCGTGCTCGCCAACAAGTGTTGTTCGGGTCGCGGTCCACGGATGTGCCAGCACCGAAACACCGCCCGCGCCTCGCACAATGGCAATCGCATCCTCGATTGTGGGCGCGTAATGCCCCGCGTAATAGCGGTCATTCGACGATGACAGCAGATCGTCAAACGCTTCCGACACGGTCGCCACGATTCCCAAGTCGATGAGTGCGCGAGCGATGGTGGGTCGACCGAGCGTGGCTCCGTCGACGTGGAACGAATAGGCGAACTCGCGCGTCATCCCACCGAAATCCTGATGAAGATTGTCGACCATCTTTTCGAAGCGCCACTGGCGGTCATCCCGCGTGCGCGCACACGTGTCCGCAAAGGCGGATTCGGTCGGGTCAACCAGGTACCCGAGCAGGTGAACGATCGAACCGTTGTGCGACGCCGAGAACTCGATGCCGGGCACGAAAGTCATTCCGAGGTCCGCGCAGGCTGCACGTGCCTCGTCCCACCCATCAGTGGTGTCGTGGTCTGTGAGAGCAACGATGTCGAGCCCCGCCTTCTTGGCCGCGTGCATGACCACCGCGGGCGTTTCAGAGCCGTCGGACCGATTCGAATGAAGGTGAAGATCGATGCGCGGTTCGCTCATATCGTCAGTCTAGTTTTGACCCGTGACAGACTGTTTACATGAGCGACGACGTATCGAAGCGGAACGCAAACAGGTCCACCCTCCCCGCAGACAGCGCGTTCAAGGCGTATGTTTCGGGCGATTGGGCTGACCGTCCCCGCCGAACCGTCACTGTCCGCGAGCAAGTCCCTTTCTGCGTCGAACGTCGTCGCACGCTGTCCGCCGCTTTCACCGGCAAGACGCTCGTCATCCCTGCTGGTTCGTGGCTTGTTCGTTCGTACGACACTCATCACCCGTACCGCGCTCACTCGTCGTTCACGTATTACACGGGATGGGGTTCCGACACCGTCGCGGACAGCGTTTTGGTGTTGACTCCGCGCGGTGACGAGCACGACGCGACCCTGTATTACCGATTCCCCGCCGGGCGTGGCACCGACGAGTTTTACAGTGACTCGGACATCGGCGAATTCTGGGTCGGCCCTCGACCCAGCGCCGAGGACGTCGCGGTCGAACTCGGCATCGCGACTGCGCCTCGCAGTGAATTCGACGAGCTCGTGACGCACGCCGACGCAACCTGGCTCGTCATTCGCGAAGCCGCACAGGACGTCACCTCCGCACTCGACGCGGCCCGCGGCACCGGCGAATTCGAGGACGACGATTTGTTCCGATTCTCCAGCGAACAACGTCTCGTCAAAGACGATTATGAGATTGCTGAAATTCGCCACGCGATCGCCGCCACACACCGCGGGTTCAACGACGTCCTACGCGATATCCCCGAAATCGTCGCGCACGAACGCGGTGAGCGACTCATCGAAGGCACCTTCAACCGCCGCGCGCGAGCGGAAGGAAACTTCGTCGGATACGAAACGATCGCGGCCGCCGGCAACCACGCCTGCACGCTCCACTGGACGCGCAATGACGGCAAGGTCAACGAGGGCGACCTTGTCCTCATGGACGCGGGCGTGGAGGTCGAAAGCCTTTACACCGCCGATATCACGCGCACCTTCCCGGTCTCGGGAACGTTCTCGCCCATTCAACGCCAGGTGTACGAGGCAGTCCGCGAAGCCGCCGATGCAGCTTTCGCCATCGTCAAGCCAGGGATTGTCTTCTCGGAAGTCCACGCCGCCGCGATGGCCGTCATCGCACGCAAGGTGTCCGAGTGGGGATTCCTGCCCGTCGGCCTTGAGGAATCGCTCGCGGAATCGGGTCAGCAGCACCGCCGCTACATGGTTCACGGAACCAGCCACCATCTGGGACTTGACGTCCACGATTGCGGGCAGGCGCGTAAAGAGTTCTACAAGGAAGGAATCGTCCGCGAAGGCATGGTTTTCACCATCGAGCCGGGACTGTACTTCCAGGACAACGACCTCACCGTCCCCGAGGAATTCCGCGGAATCGGTGTTCGCATCGAGGACAACATCGTCGTCACCGCTACGGGAGCCGAAAACCTGTCGGCGGGAATCCCCCGCACCGCGGACGATGTCGAAAAGTGGCTAAAAACTCAACGGTAGCGACGCGTTGCCGCGCGGCTTTGCGCTGCGTTCGATTTCCGCAGTGATGAATTCGATACGGCGTGACGCTTCGTCACCCGGGTATTTCGCGACGACCGGAGTCCCCGCGTTGCCCGCGGCTATCACCTGAGGCGTCAACGGAATCGTGCCCAACAGCGGAACACCGAGTCGGTCGGCAACATCGTGACCACCGCCAGTGCCGAACATCTCGTGGCGCACCCCGTCGTCATCCGTGTAGTCGCTCATGTTCTCAATGACGCCGATGACGTTCTGTCCCAATTGGCGCGCGACAAGCCCTGATCGTTCAGCCACATCACTTGCCGTCGACTGTGGAGTCGTTACGACAACAACGTCAGCGTGGGGAACCATCTGACCCAGCGAAATCGCGACGTCGCCCGTCCCCGGCGGCAAGTCACAGACGAGGATGTCAATGTCCCCGTAATAGACGTCGGCGAGGAACTGCCGAACGGTGCGGTGCAACATCGGGCCGCGCCACGACACGGGCGTGTGCGGGTCAACAAACATTCCGATTGAAATGACGGAGACGTCGTGAGCGACGGGCGGCAAAATCATGTCCGCTACCTTGGTCGGCTTCTCGCCCTCGATGCCCATCAACCCGGGGATCGAGAACCCGAATACGTCGGCGTCAAGCAGTCCGACCTTGTGTCCACGCCGTGCGAGCGAGACCGCGAGGTTCGTGGCGATAGTGGATTTCCCCACACCGCCCTTGCCGCTGGTCACCGCAATGACGCGCGTCAACGAGTTCGGCCCAAATCGGTCCTCCGGAGTACGACCGCCGTGGATGCGGTCGGACAGTGCTTGGCGTTCGTCATCGCTCATGACGCCGACGGTTAGCGTCACCGCGTCGACGCCGGTGCCCAGTGCTGCGGTGCGCACAGCCTGCTCAATCTGAGATTGCTTGGGGCATGCGGCGATTGTCAGGCGAACCTCGACCGACGCGACACCGGCCTCGACCGAGACCTCTCCGACCATCCCCAGATCCGCCAGCGGGCGGCGAAGTTCCGGGTCGACAACCGTTCCGACCGCGGCACGAACCGCGTCAGGACTTGTCATCGGTCTGGCCGGACTTGTCCAATTCCTCGAGCAACGAACGCAGTTCGGCACGAATGAAGTCCTTGGTCGCCACATCCTTGATCGCTAGTCGCAGCGCAACCACTTCACGCGCAAGGTACTCGGTGTCGGCGAGGTTACGCTCGGCGCGCTGGCGATCCTGTTCCATCGCGACGCGGTCACGGTCGTCCTGGCGATTCTGGGCCAACAGGATGAGCGGTGCGGCGTACGACGCCTGCAACGACAGGATGAGCGTCAATGCTGTGAACCCGATGTCCGCCGAGTCGAAACGCCATTCCAGAGGTGCGAGAGTGTTGAACGTCATCCAGCTAACAACGATGATCGTGAGGATGATGAGGAACCACGGGGTTCCCATCGCGCGAGCGACACCTTCGGTGAATCGACCGAAACGGTCATTGGAACGGCGCGAAAGAACGGGTCGCAGGCTCTTGGGAGCGTTCAGTTGCTCGTCAATGTGTACGCGGCGACGACGTGCGGTCGCCGCACGGATGGTCTGCTTCTCCATGGCTCACGCTCCTGTCGTCCGTTCCGTCTCGTAATAAGGGTTGCGCCAGTCGTCCGGCAACATGTGGTCAAGCACGTCATCGACGGTGACCACGCCGAGCAATCGGTTCTGCTCGTCAACGACGGGCAATGACACCAGGTTGTAACTCGCGAACGTGCGAGCGACCTCGTCGAGTGGTGCGGTGTCGAGTAACGGTTCCGCGCCGGTGTCGAGAATGGTGCCGAGTGGGGTTTGCGGTGGGTGCCGAAGCATCCTCTGAAAATGAACGATACCGAGAAAACGGCCGGTTGGCGATTCGAAGGGTGGTTGCGTGACGCAGATTGCTGCCGCCATCGCCGGTGTGACATCCGACTGACGGACGAGGGCGAGCCCCTCAGCGACCGTTGTTTCCGCCGACACGATGATCGGTTCGGTTGACATGAGCCCACCGGCGGTCTCCGGGTCGAAGGCGAGAAGGAAGCGAACGTCCTCAGCCTCTTCGGGGTCCATGAGTTCGAGAATCTGTTCGGTGCGATCCTGCGGCATCTGCGCGAGCAAGTCGGCCGCATCATCTGGTTCCATGTTGTCGAGGACGTCTGCGACGCGCTCATCGTCCATACCCTCGATGATTTCGAGCTGGTCGGTCTCCGGCATCTCTTCGAGTGCGTCAGCAAGTCGCTCGTCGGATAGTTCCTCGGCGACCTCGATGCGGCGGTCTTCCGGTAGGTCGAGGATCGATGCGGCCAGGTCGACAGCGTGAAGTTCCGAGTACGACGCGACAAGGTGTTCTGCGCTCTGCGAATCGCCGTCGTGTGACGTGTCGATGACGTCTTCCCAACGGGCAAACACCGTCGGACCCTTGCCGAACAGGCCGGCCGACTTGTCGCGGCGCAAATACAGTTGCGACACCGACCACTGACCGAGTGCGTCGGTTTCGATCGCAACGTCCTCAATCATGCAGGTTCCCGAACCGTCGCGGAACGACATCGAACGACCAATGAGTTCAGCGAAAATTCGGACTTCACCCCCGCGCTGTTCGAAACGTCGCATGTTCAAGAGTCCGGTCGTCAGGATCTGTCCGGGACGAATGCTCGTGACAGCGTTGATTCCCTGGAACACGCGGCGGCGACCGGGGATCTCGACGATGAGACCGACGACAACGGGAGTGTCCTTCTGACGGTAGGAGACCACAACATCGCGCACGCGACCGACTCGGTCGCCGAGCGGGTCAAAGACCGCACACCCCGCGAGCCGAGCTACATACACACGCGTCGACGTCACGATTACAGCGTACCCGCGAGGTGACAGAATGGGGACGTGACTACCCCGCTCTTCTCGCGTAAGAACAACACACAAGCCGTTCCTCGAGGCGATGTCTTGCAGACCGTTGACACGTACGCTGAGGCGCAGTCCGTCGTCAATCGCCTCACCCACGCGGGATACTCCGTCGCGAACATCGCTATCGTCGGCCGAGACCTTGTCACCATCGAACGCGTCACCGGTCGATTGACCTACGCCAAGGTCGCGATGCGCGGTGCCATCAACGGCGCTTGGTTCGGCCTGTTCCTCGGTTTCGTTTTCGGGGCAACCTCCGCAACCACCACTGGTGAAACGCTCTACCTGCCCGCCACCGTCGCCATCGGCGCAGGAATCGGAATGTTGTTCAATCTGGTGACCTATTCGATGCGCCGCAGACGCCACGATTTCCAGTCCGTTCAACAGGTTGTCGCATCACAGTACGACGTCATCGTCCCCACGGGAACAGTCACCGCGGCGAAGGCGGCTTTGGAGTCCGCTCCGCGCGAAGACGCCTAGGTCGATTCCGAATCGTACGGTGTGGGTTCGCCCACAACGCGCTTCTGTGCCGGCTTTGCCACCGTTACCGGGGCCGGCTCGTCATCGATGAGCGCATCGCGAATGATTCGCCGCGGGTCGTAACGGCGGGGATCGAGCTTTTTCCACTCGGACGGGTCGAAGTCATCGCCCAGTTCTTCGCGCAGTCGTGATTCGGCACCCTGGGCCATGCCCTTGAGGCGCTTGACGAGCCTCGCCAACTGCGCCGCATACGCCGGAAGTCGGTCGGGTCCGACAACGAGAAGAGCGACTAGACCGATGAGGAATAGTTTCTCGATTGTGAGACCGAACGACACCGCCCCAGAATACCGCGGCACAGAGGTTCGGCGGATAGTGTGATGGGCGAGGAGGCGTGATGTTTGACGCAGATTTGATCAGCACGTGGACCGAAAACTACGTGAACGAGCCCGACGCGATTCGCGCTGCTCGTCACGCGTCAATGGAACACGGGGTCGAACCCGTTACTCCCGCAGTGGGCAGTTACCTCGCGTCGCTCGTCACCATCACCGGTGCACAGTCGCTGGTCGAGATCGGAACCGGCCTCGGTGTCGCAAGCCAGTGGCTTTTGCACGGTAATGCCGACGCGAACCTGACGACCATCGAAAAGGACGTCGACCACCTGCAATCCGCCAAAGACCTCATGGTTGCTGCCGGCATCCCCACCGCGCGTGTCCGTGTGATTTCCGGCGACGCCGGCGACATCCTCCCCCGCATGAACGAGGGGACGTACGACCTCGTCCTCGTCAACGCGACGGGCAAGGGCGTTCTCGATTTCGTTCGTCACGCCTTGAGACTCACCCGTTCGGGCGGGCTCGTAGTCCTCACCCACGCACTTGGTGGCGGACACGTCGCGAACCCTGCTAAGCGTGACGCCGTAACGACGGAACTTCGAACGATCCTCGGCGACTACGCCGTTGACGAGCACGTTCGTGCGACACTCGTCCCCGTCGGTGACGGAGTCCTGACGCTCGTCAAGAACTAGTTAGTTACTCCCGCGAGTGCGTCGCGGAGTGCGACTGCTTCCTCGTCCTTGAGTGAGAACACCAGACGTCCGCCGCCTTCAGCGGGAACCTTGACGATGATGAGGTCCTTCTTTTCGCGGATTGCCTCGAGGGGACCGTCGCCAGCGCGAGGTTTCTGTGCTGCCATGGGGTGACTCCTAGTGGGGTAATAACTACTCTTCATTTTACCCTGTTCGGAAGGGCTTGGTTTACGGCGGAGTCCAGTCAGAGCCCTCGACAGACCAACACCAGTGGATCCAGAAGTACTGGCCGACCAGGCCGAGTCCGATGGCGACAATCGACGCCGTTCGCGAGCGCGCGAGGGCCCCGGACAGGGGCCACATCGGCGCTAACAAGCGGAAAATCGAGGATTGTGGGAACAGGACGAGCACGAGGTATCCCAGGTAACCCCACGTCCACGCGAGAGCGACCTTTCCGAGTTTTCGGGTCGCCGGCACGACTGCGATGATGAGGACGGTTGCGGCCAGTCCGAGGATCACCCACAGGGCGGATTCGTGGAACCACCAGTTGGCGGAGTCCCACCAGCCAGTCCCCCAGCCGTGCCCCTTGGAGTCACCGTAATAGGGCCTGCGCCACGCGAGCTCGGTCTCAAGGTAAGCCGTCATTCGCCCGGTGACGACCCACGCAATGAGCGGCCACAGCGCGGTCGATGCCAGCGCGATGGCGCCCAGCCCGAGATACGAGCGGCGGTCGTCCGACTTCCACCGCATGATTGCAAGAACCGTCAGGGCGATGACGAGCGGAGCGCCAAGTGGACGAGTGAGCGCGGCCAGCGGGATGGCGATCGCGGCAAGTGCCCAGCGCCGCTCGGTCAAACCGATGAGAACGAGGGCGAGGAACACCATCGACAACGATTCGGCGTATCCGACCTGGAAGACGGGCGACACTGGTGCAAACGCGACGATGGCGACGGCCCACAATGCCGCGCGGTCACCGACGAGCGAGCGGAAGATGCGGTCGGCGAGGATGATGAACACGGCGAACGCCACCACCGATACCGCAACGGACACGTACGCGAACGTCCCGCCCGCCACCATCATCAGTCCCTTGACGAGGAACGGGAAAACGGGCATGAACGCCCACGCGCTTTCGCCGACACGGTCGCCGTCCATCGGCAGTTCGCTGGGATATCCGACCTCGGCGACGATCCGGTACCAGTGCGAATCCCAGATGCGCGAGAACTCGAAGAGGTCAGGCTGTGCTGCTGTCCACGCGTTCTCGGGCTGTGCCGCGGCAAACCACAGCATCAACGCGGTGGACACTGCACGCGATACGAGGATGATTCCCAGCAGTGCAGCCCAGCGCGGGACGCTGCCGAGCGAAACGGAGGAACTCAGTGACCGCCCAGCCACGTCCGCAGGCTCTCGACGCAGTCGGTGATGTGGTGTACGGGGACGCGCTCGTCATCGGCGTGCGCCAAGGCGGGATTTCCCGGGCCGAAATTCACGGCGGGGATTCCCAATTCGGAGAAACGTGCGACATCGGTCCAACCGAGCTTCGGCGCAATCTGCCCACCGACTGCAGCAATGAAACTTTGGGCGAGCGCAGAATCGGCGCCAGGGCGAGCACCACCAGCAATGTCGGTGACCGCGAGATCAAATTCGGAAAAGAGTCGCTGAACGACTCCGAGCGCGTCCGCCTCCGACTTGTCGGGGGCGAATCGATAGTTGACCTCAACAGTGCACTCGTCGGGGATGACGTTTCCGGCAATGCCACCGCGGATATTCACCGCATTCATCCCTTCGCGGTAGTCAAGCCCGTCAACAGTCACCGTTGCGGCCTCAAAGTTGGCCAATCGTTCGAGAATCGCGTGCGCGCCGTGAATGGCGTTTACACCCATCCAGGAACGAGCCGAGTGCGCACGCGTTCCGCGCGTGGTGACCTCGACGCGCAGCGTTCCGTTGCAACCACCCTCGATGATCGCGTTGGACGGTTCGCCGAGGATGGCGAAATCGCCGGCGAGGAGTTCGGGGTGAGACTTCGCGAGTCGACCAAGCCCATTACGACTCGATTCCACTTCCTCGAGGTCGTAGAAAATCCACGTGACGTCGTGAACGGGCTGGTCGAGGTGGCGGGCAAGCCACAACATGACAGCGACACCGCCCTTCATGTCGACAGTCCCGCGACCCCACAGTTCGTCGCCGCGCATCTCGCTCGGCAGGTTGTTGTTCACGGGGACGGTGTCGATGTGGCCGGCGATGACGACACGTTTCTCCTGGCCAAGCGAGGTGCGGGCAACGAGCGCGTTTCCGTCTCGCACGACGTCAAGATGTGCGCAATCACGCAACCAAAACTCGATTGCGTCGGCGATATTGGCTTCATTTCCCGACACTGATTCGATGTCGCAGAGCGCCGCCGTCAGTGCGACGACGTCAAGCGAAGGGTCGAGTGTTGCCACACCCTAAGCGTACTCGCGCTACGGTTGAAGGGTGACGGACGCAACACACGCCTGGGGCCACGGACTCGCGACAATCGCTGAGGACGGAACGGTCCTCGATACGTGGTTCCCGTCTCCGTCGTTGGGCCACGGACCCGCCGACGCGGTTGGTCTTGCACCGGCGGTACTCGAGAAACTCGCCGGGCACGATGACCGTCGCGGTGTCGATGTCGTTCCCGTCACCACAGAAATTGAATTGGCGGCGGCACCCGCATCAACGAGCGACGCCTATCTGCGCCTCCACCTGCTCTCGCACCTTCTCGTCGAGCCCAACAGCATCAACCTCGACGGGATTTACGGCCACTTGCCAATCGCGGCGTTCACCACCGCGGGGCCCATGCTTCCCGCCGTCTTCGCCGAGCGCCGTGGCGAACTGCAGCGCGCCGGGATTTCCATCGTTGCGCTCGACAAGTTCCCGCGCCTCCTCGATTACGTCACTCCGATTCGCGTGCGAATCGCTGACGCAAACCGTGTTCGCCTCGGCGCTTACCTATCGCCAGGAACGACGATCATGCACGAGGGATTCGTGAATTTCAATGCCGGAACGCTCGGTGAATCGATGGTCGAAGGACGCATTTCACAAGGCGTGGTCGTCGGGAATGGCAGCGACATCGGCGGCGGCGCGTCCATCATGGGCACCCTGTCTGGCGGCGGAACCCACCGGGTCAGCATCGGCCAGCGCTCGCTGCTTGGAGCGAACTCGGGTATCGGCATTTCGCTCGGCGACGACTGCGTGGTCGAGGCCGGGCTATACGTCACCGCCGGAACCAAGGTCACTCTGCGTGGGGGCGACACCGACGGAACCGTAGTCAGCGCGCGCGAACTGTCTGGCCACTCCAACCTGCTGTACCGTCGAAACTCGACCACGGGAGTCGTGGAGGCCACGTCACGCGACGGTCACGGCATTGCACTCAACGCCGCGCTGCACGCCTAGTTAGCGAGCAGGGAACGGGCGGTGTTCCGGCCCGATGTACACCTGCTGCGGGCGCCCGATCTTGGTTGCCGGATCGTTGCGCGCCTCGCGCCACTGGGCAATCCAGCCAGGCAAACGGCCGATGGCAAACAACACGGTAAACATACGCGTGGGGAAACCCATCGCCTTGTAGATAACGCCCGTGTAGAAGTCGACGTTGGGGTACAGCTTGCGCTCTTGGAAGTACGGGTCTGCCAGGGCGATCTGTTCAAGTTCCTTGGCGATGTCGAGGAGCGGGTCGGTGACTCCGAGCTGTTCGAGGATCTCGTCCGCGCTCTCCTTGACGAGACGAGCGCGCGGGTCGTAGTTCTTATAGACGCGGTGACCGAAGCCCATGAGCTTCACGCCCTCGTCCTTGTTCTTGACGCGCTCGACGAATTTCTGGACGCCCTCGCCCGATTCCTGAATCTTGGCGAGCATCGACAGAACTGCTTCGTTTGCGCCACCGTGCAGCGGACCCGACAATGCCGAGATGCCCGCCGAGATGGACGAGAAGATGGTTGCGTCGGTCGAGCCGACAAGTCGAACCGTCGACGTCGAGGCGTTCTGTTCGTGGTCCGCGTGCAGGATGAGCAGGCGGTCGAGCGCCTTCGCGAGCAGCGGGTTGGGCTCGTATTCCTCTGCCATCAAGCCAAAGTTGAGGCGCAGGAAGTTGTCGACGAACGACAGCTTGTTGTCCGGGTAGAGGAATGCCTGCCCAATCGATTTCTTGTGCGCGTATGCCGCGATGACGGGCAACTTGCCGAGAAGACGAATCGTCGAAAGCTCAATCTGCTCGGGGTCGTGCACGTTGAGCGAGTCACCGTAGTACGTTCCCAATGCGCCGACCGCCGACGAGAGAACGCTCATTGGGTGGGCGTTGTGCGGCAGAGCATCGAAGAATCGCTTGAGGTCCTCGTGCAGAAGAGTGTGGTGACGAATCTGGTCGTCGAATTCCGCGAGCTGTGCGGGGGTCGGCAACTCGCCGTAAATCAGAAGGTAGGCGACCTCAATAAACGTCGAGTTCTTGGCGACGTCCTCGATGTCGTATCCGCGATAACGCAGGATTCCGGCGTCACCGTCAATGTACGTGATGGCGGACTTCGTCGACGCGGTGTTGACGAAACCGCGGTCGATCGTGTTCATTCCGGTCTGCTTGGAGAGCGTGGCGATGTCGATCGCGTTCGGGCCGACAACCGATTCCACGATCGGGAACTCTGCCGAACCGCCGGGGTATTCCAGGCGGGCAATCTGCGGCTCGTTGGTCACGGGCTCTCCTTGGTCAGACAATGCATTGTGTGCAGTGACACCAGCCTAGAACAGGAATGGCGCGGAAAACTACGTCAATCGAGCGGCGGCGGCCTGGATCCGCTCATCCGTCGCGGTCAACGCGATTCGGACGTGTTCGGCGCCAGACGTGCCATAAAAAACTCCCGGCGCGACAAGAATTCCCCGATCGGCGAGTGCGTTGACCGAGTCAAATGCCGGCTCTCCGCGAGTCGCCCACAAATACAGTCCCGCAAGCGACTTGTCGATGCGAAAACCAGCCGCCTCCACCGCCGGGCGCAAGACATCGCGACGACGGCGATACGTTTCGCGTTGTGCCGCGACGTGCTGGTCATCTCGCAGTGCCGCGATCATGGCCGCTTGAATCGGCAGCGGAGTGATGAGGCCGAGGTGCTTACGGGTTTCGAGAATTCCCGCGATGAGGGTGCGGTCTCCTGCGACGAACGCCGCTCGGTAACCGGCGAGATTCGATTGCTTAGACAACGAATAGGCGGCCAGGACGCCCTCATGCGATCCACCCGTCACGCGCTCGTCGAGAATCGACGGAGCCGAATCGACATCCCACGTCAGCGCGGCGTAGCATTCGTCGTTGACGATGACGGCACCGAGTTCGCGTGCGCGAGACACCGCCGCCTGGAGGTACTCAATCGAGTCAACGTGACCATCCGGATTGCCGGGAGAATTGAGCCAAATCAGCTTCGTGTTGGCTGGCCATTCGGCGGGGTCGTCCGACGGCATCGGTGTCGCGCCGACGACTCGGGCACCGATGTCATACGTCGGATACGCCACCGTCGGGTGGACGACGACGTCTCCTGGTCCCAGCCCAAGGAACGTTGGCAACAGGCCGACGAATTCTTTCGATCCAACGGTCGGAATGACGCTCGACACGTCGAGGGTGTTGACCCCGCGAGTGCGTGCGTACCAATCGACGACCGCTTCGCGCACCTTCTTCGCGCCCTGAGTTGTCGGGTAACCGTGCGCATCGGTCGATGCTTCAAGTGCGCGGCGGACAACCGCGGGTGTCGGGTCGACAGGGGAGCCAACCGACAGATCTACGATTCCGTCGGGATGCGCTTCGGCACGTTCGCGGGCGGACGCCAGCGCGTTCCACGGGAAATCGGGGAGAACGAGCATCAGGCCTGAGGCGGAAGCGCCGCCACGATTTCGTGGTCGCCGGGGATCGGTCCGCCCTTGGCGGCACCGCCCGGTGAGCCCACTTCACGGAAAAACTCGACGTTGGCGCGGTAGTACTCGCTCCACTTTTCGGGCAGATCGTCCTCGTAGTAAATGGCCTCGACCGGGCAGACGGGTTCACACGCACCACAGTCGACACACTCATCGGGGTGGATGTAGAGCATGCGGTCACCCTCATAAATGCAGTCAACCGGGCACTCTTCAATGCAGGCCTTGTCTTTGACGTCAACGCATGGAAGCGCAATTACATAGGTCACTTCTGCTCCTCCTGGGCGATTCGGCCGGTTTGCTG
>JBDLPW010000041.1:0-8157 GCA_039800905.1 Actinomycetota bacterium
GTGAATCCCCCACGCATTTGCCGTCATCGGAGAACACCGTAACTCGCGCGCGACTCGCGGCCATCGCTCCAATGTCGGCGAGCTGTTCGCCATCGAGGTTCTTCGTGACGGCGCCGATGGGGCGAACCTCGACGTAACTCGCTTGGATACCCAAGTCGTACACCCGTTCAACGACGTTCGCGTTGTCGGCGACCGGGTCCGTGTTCGCCATCGCGTGAACCGCGGTGAAACCGCCGGCCGCAGCCGCCTGCGAGCCGGTGAGTACCGTTTCTGCGCCCTCGCCGCCCGGTTCGCGCAGATGGGTGTGAAGGTCGACGAACCCGGGGAGCGCAATGAGTCCCGCAGCGTCGATCACGCGATCGGCCTTCGTCGATACGGACCCAACCTCGGTGATTACACCATCGTTGATAAGCAGGTCTGCAGTGGTGTCGCCATAGATCCGGGCTCCGGAGATACGGATTGTGCTCACGATTGTGCTCCCGTCAGTGTGTAGAGGACTGCCATTCGTGCGGCAACCCCATTCGAGACCTGCTCGGTGACGGTCGATTGCGGAGAATCGGCGACCGCACCCGCAATTTCCAGTCCTCGGTTCATTGGACCGGGGTGCATGACGATGGCGTCGCCACCGAGACGCGAGAGACGCTCGGTCGTCATCCCCCAGAATCGTGAATATTCGGCCTCGGATGGGAAGAATCCGCTTGACATCCGTTCTTTCTGAATGCGAAGTGTCATCACGACGTCGGGTTGTGCCTCGATGGCCTCGTCGAGTGTGAGCACTGTGGAAACACCCCACTCAGAGATGTCGGCGGGCAGCAACGTCTTTGGTGCAGCGAGAGTCACCGTCGCTCCGAGCGTGTTGAGTAGCCACACGTTCGATCGAGCGACGCGGGAGTGCAGGATGTCGCCGACGATCGTTACGTTGATGCCGCTGAGGTCCGATCCACGAGCGTTGTCGCCCTTCAGTCGCGAGCGCATCGTGTACGTGTCGAGGAGCGCCTGCGTCGGGTGCTCGTGGGTACCGTCACCTGCGTTGATGATGTGTGCGTCGACCCAGCCGCTGTTCGCGACCGTCTCGGCGACGCCGGAGTGCGAGTGACGCAACACGATGTACTCGGCACCCATCGCTTCGAGTGTCTGCAGAGTGTCCTTGAGGCTTTCGCCCTTCGACACGCTCGAGCCAGCGGCCGTGAATGTCATCACGTCGGCCGACAGAGCCGATGCCGCCGCCTCGAAGGACAGACGGGTGCGCGTGGAATCCTCGAAGAACACGTTTGCGACGGTTTTTCCGCGCAGAGTCGGCAACTTCTTGATTTCACGAGAACGGACCTCGACCATGTCGATGGTCGTGTCAAGCAGAGCGATTGCCGTCTCGCGGTCCAGGCCGCGGGTTGAGATCATGTGCTTCATGCGATGCTCACCTCGTCGTTGCCGTCAATTTCAGTGAGGGCGACGTTGACGCGTTCGTCGACCGCGGAGGGCAGGTTTTTGCCAACGAAGTCAGCGCGAATCGGAAGTTCACGGTGGCCGCGGTCAACGAGGACCGCGAAACGAACGATGTCGGGGCGGCCGAGTGCCGTGATGGCGTCGAGAGCAGCACGGACGGTGCGACCCGAATACAGGACGTCGTCGACGAGGATGACCGTTTTCCCGTCGATTCCCGTCGCCGGAATCTCTGTCGGCGCGGTGGCACGGGTGGACTTCGCCTGAATGTCGTCCCGATACATCGTGACATCGAGCGTTCCGACCTCGATGTCCTGAGGCTCGATTCGGGCAACTATTTCAGCGAGACGCTTAGCGAGGAACACGCCTCGGGTCGGGATTCCGAGAAACACGAGTCCCGTACGACCACGTTGAGATTCGACAATTTCATGACCAATACGGGTCAGTGCCCGGTCGATGTCGGGCTTGGTGAGGACGATACGCGCCACTACACCGCTCCTTTCCGCCTCACAGGACGCTTTTAAAGGATCTAGTTGTTTCAGGATAGCGGAAAGATTACGAATCGCGCACAATCGCGCCGAGAACTCCCCCGATGAACCGCGCCGCGTCATCGGAACCGTACTCGTCAGCGAGTGCGAGAGCTTCAGAACGCGCGGCGTCTTTGGGTGTTTCCGAGTACAACAATTCCCACGTCGCGACGCGCAAGATGGCGCGATCGACCGCAAACAAGCGCGCCAACGTCCACTCCTTGAGGTTTGCGGAGATTGCATCATCGATCGCGGCCTGATGTGTGTCGATCCCTCGCACGATTTCGCGCACGTAGGCGAGCTCAGTCAGCGGTTCACGCTTTCGTGTCTCCCGTTCGTCGTACTCGTCAAGCGCGACGATGAGCGACTGACCGCGCTGCTCCGCCGAATACAGCAGATCAAACGCGGCTTTGCGAGCCTTGCGTCTCGCCGACACTAGTCGGTGACGCGACCGAGGTAGGAACCGTCGCGCGTGTCGATCTTGACCTTAGTGCCCTGCTCGAGGAACAGCGGAACCTGAATTTCGAGTCCGGTTTCAACCGTTGCCGGCTTGGTGCCACCGGTCGAACGGTCTCCCTGAAGTCCTGGCTCGGTGTACGTGATCTCGAGGATAACTGAGGTCGGGAGTTCAATGTACAGCGGATTCCCGTTGTTCATCGCGACCTGCACCGCCTGGTTTTCGAGCATGAAGTTCTTTGCGTCACCGACGACAGCCGCCGGGACAGTGATCTGGTCGTAGTCGGTGAGGTCCATGAACACGTATCCGTCACCGTCCTGGTACAGGTACTGATAGTCGCGGCGGTCAACGGTTTCGAAGTCAACCTTTGTTCCCGCATTGAACGTGCGGTCAACGACCTTGCCCGTCATAACGTTCTTGAGCTTGGTGCGAACGAATGCACCGCCTTTACCCGGCTTGACGTGCTGGAATTCGATGACTGTCCACAGCTGGCCGTCGATGTTGAGCACGGAGCCGTTCTTGATGTCATTCGTTGTTGCCATGGTGATCCCTTTGTTGGTGGTGTGGTCGTTGGTTAGGCGCGACGCGAGCGAAGCGCGGCGAGTGCGAGGTGGTACGAATCCGTTCCGAATCCCGCGATGACTCCCGTCGAGACCCCCGAGATCACGGAGGTGTGACGGAATTCTTCACGCGCGTGCGGGTTCGAGATGTGTACCTCGATAACCGGAAGACCCGCAGACGTGACAATGGCCACAGCGTCGCGCACGGCGTATGAATAGTGCGTAAACGCTGCGGGGTTGAGGACTACCTCAGCACGCGAATCCGCAGCTTCGTGAAGCCAGCCGATGAGCTCCGCCTCGTCGTTCGTCTGTCGAACCTCAATCGACTCATCGCCCTGCGCGGCAGCGGTCAACTGAGCCGCCAGTTCAACCCATGTGGTCTGTCCGTACACGTCAGGTTCACGGGTGCCCAAACGCGAAAGGTTGGGCCCGTTCAGCACGAGCACACGAGTCATGTAACCAGCCTACCCAGCGATTTCGCCGTATGCCGCGAAGAGCAGGGACTCGTCGGCGACGGCGGTGACGCTCGGCCGCCCGATGTCATCGAGGAGAACGAAGCGAAGTGCCGCTCCCCTCGCCTTCTTGTCGCGTCGCATCGTCGATAGCAGCGCATCCCAGCGCCCGTTTGGATATGTCAGCGGAAGTCCGAGCAGTTCACCGAGAATGTGACGGTGACGATCGACCGCTGTGTCAGAAAGCCCACGCGTGATTCGTGAAAGCTCGGCGGCGAACACCATTCCGATGGAAATCGCTGCACCGTGGCGCCACCGGTAGCGCTCCGCGTGCTCGATCGCGTGGCCGAGAGTGTGCCCGTAGTTGAGAATTTCGCGCAGGCCCCGTTCCGTGAAGTCTTCGGAAACAACCGTCGCCTTCACCTGAATTGCGCGACGCAGAACTTCACCACCGAGCGGGCTCGTCGGGTCGAGGGCACTGGCGACATCACTCTCGATGAGATCAAGGATGGCGGTGTCGGCGATGAAGCCCGCCTTGACGATTTCGGCAAAACCGGTGCGGACCTCATTGTCGGGAACGGTCGCGAGGATGTCGGTATCGACAAGAACTGCCGCAGGGGCATGAAACGAGCCGACGAGATTCTTGCCTTCGGCCGTATTGATCCCAGTCTTCCCGCCGACAGATGCGTCGACCGCACCGAGGACCGTAGTGGGAATGTTGACGAAGCGAACGCCGCGTAACCAAGTGGCGGCGACGAATCCGGCCAGATCGGTGGCGGCGCCGCCACCGAGACCAATCACAGCGTCGGATCGGGTGAAGTCCGACTGCCCCATGATTCCCCAGCAGAAGGCGGCAACCTCGACACGCTTTGCATCCTCGCCGTCAGGGATTTCCGCGAGTAACACGTTCACAGTTCCCGCCAGCGCCTCGCGGATTTCTGCAGCACGAGCGGCCATGACGGGTTGGTGTATGAGAAGCGCTTGTGATGCGCCGACGAGATACTCTGCGAGCAGGCCTGAAACGCCGGAGCCGATGAAAACGTCATACCCGTTCTGGCCAGTGATCGAGACGGTTTCGTGCGTCATGCTGCGGCCCTCACCATCTCTGCAAGCCGATCGGCGTGTTCGTCCATCGGACCGACCGACGTGTCGAAAGTAATGACCGCCAGCTCGTCGTAGAGCGGCTGTCGCCGAGCAACGAGCGCCTTCCACGATTCGATTCCATCAAGCAACGGTCGCTTATCGTTGTCGATACGTCCCGCTACCGCGTCCGGCGAGACCGTGACGAGGACTACAAGGTGGTCTGCCAGTTCGCGCCTGGTATCGGGGTTCTCAATCGCACCACCACCCAACGAAACGACACCATCCTCGGCCAGTGCCCGAACGACCTCTTCACGTTCCCACTCGCGGAACTGTTGTTCCCCGTGTGTGGCGAAAATCGAGGGAATCGATCCATGCTTGTCGGCAATGCGCACGTCGGTATCCACAAAGGGGACGTTCAAGAGCTTTGCGATGCGCTTTCCGAGTCGCGTTTTACCCGCAGCAGGCGGACCAATAAGGACCGCGATGGGTTTCACGGAAGATCCCGTTGAGTGCGCTGCGTTGCGGGGATTGCGTCGAGATAGGACTGCATGTTGCGACGGGTCTCCTCGATCGAGTCACCGCCGAACTTTTCGAGTACGGCCTCGGCGATCACCAGCAGAACCATTGCTTCCGCCACGACACCTGCCGCGGGAACGGCACAGACATCCGAACGCTGGTGGTGAGCCTCGGCGGCATCACCCGTCGTCGTGTCGATTGTCTTCAGTGCATGAGGCACCGTCGCGATTGGCTTCATTCCGGCACGTACACGCAAGACCTGACCGGTTGACATCCCGCCTTCAATCCCACCGGCACGACCGGTGAGACGTTCGATCTCGTCACCGGGAACCATCTCGTCGTGGGCTTGGCTGCCGGGTCGACGAGTGGTTTCGAAGCCGTCACCGATTTCGACACCCTTGATAGCCTGAATTCCCATGAGGGCTCCGGCGAGACGGGAGTCGAGTCTGCGATCCCAATGAACATAGGAGCCGATACCCGACGGCAGTCCGTACACGAGGACCTCGACGATCCCACCGAGCGTGTCACCGTCTTTGTGTGCCGCAACGATTCGAGCAACCATCGCCGTCGACGTTTCTGCATCGAAGCAACGTAGTGGATCGGCATCAAGAGCATCGACATCGCGAGGACGTGGCAGCGCCGCACCTTCCGGAACGGACACTTCGGCGATAGAGACGGTGTGTGCGACGGCCTCGATACCAAGTTCAGCGAGGAACTGCCGCACGACGGAGCCGAGTGCTACGCGTGTCGCGGTTTCACGCGCCGAAGCTCGTTCGAGTACCGGACGCGCCTCGTCGAAACCGTACTTTTGCATTCCCGCTAGGTCCGCGTGCCCGGGGCGAGGACGGGTCAGAGGAGCGCCACGGCCGGTCTCCGACACGTCAACATCGACGGGTTCGGGGCTCATCACGTCGACCCACTTCGGCCACTCGGTGTTGCCGATGCGTAGAGCAATCGGGCTTCCCATCGAGTACCCGTGACGGACACCGCCCGAGATGTGAACCTCGTCGGCTTCAAATTTCATGCGGGCGCCGCGTCCATAGCCGAGGCGACGTCGGGCTAGTTCATCGCGAATAGCGTCCAACGACACCGCGAAACCGGCCGGCAAGCCCTCGATGATTCCGATGAGCTCCGGACCGTGTGATTCTCCCGCGGTCAACCAACGCATAGGTTCTATTGTTTCAGACGAAGCGCAGGTTAGAGACCAACGGCAGACCGCATGGCGGTGATAACGACACCTTCGTTGGGAAGCGGTTCGTCGATGCCGTCTCCGTAAAAGACGCGTGCCTGACGCACTGCCTGCCAGAGAAGCATGAGCAAGCCGCTGGACGACGGTAAACCGCGAGCGGTCCATTCGCGCGAAAGTGCGTTGGGCCACGGGTCATAGGACACATCGAAGAGAGCGCCGGCGTCGAGATCGTCGATCGCGCTCGCGTCCAACTGGACGTTGCCGGGCAGAGTGTTGACGAGAAGGTCAGCTTGGAGAGACGCGCCGTTCAACTGGACGACATCGATGCCGAGACCCAACCGTACGGCGAGTGAGCGCAGGGCACCAGCTTTCGAAACGTCACGGAGAGCGACTGTGACGTGTTCAACTCCAATCCGCGCAAGCGCCACCGTCAACGACGATGCCGTCGCTCCCCCACCCAACACGATTGCCGAACGCGAGTGCGTTCCGATGGATTGAGCGATGGCCGTCTGCGCACCCCAGACATCAGTGTTGAAACCGTGCCAGCCGGACGTTCCCCGCACGATGGTGTTCACGGCACCAGCCAGCGTTGAATCGGCACATTCGTCAACGACGAGCTCACGAACAGCGTGTTTGAGCGGCATTGTCAACGAGAAACCAATCTCGTCATCGGTTCGTGTGGCGAGGAACGACCTAAGCTCGCCCTCGTGAACGTCGTGTGAAGCGTACTCAGCGTCAATTCCGAGCGCTGAAATCGCGGCACGGTGCAGAGCGGGTGACTTCGAATGCGTGATCGGGCTCCCAAGAACCGCGAAGCGGCTAGTCACAGTACTGAGCGTTCTCGGTCGACGCAGCACACCACGCCTTGAGCTTCTTCACGCCAGCGGCATGTTCGGCGGCGGTGACGGAGAACTGTGTTTCCCCGGTCTTGAGGTTGACGGGCACAAAGAAGAACCAAGGGCCCTTCGGCGGATTCACCGCCGCCTCGAGGGCTACCTCGCCAGGCGCACCGATCGGTCCGATGGGCAGTCCGTCGTGAGCATAGGTGTTGTACAAGTTGCTCGCATCATCGCGCTCGGCTTGAGTCGTCCACACCGAACCAAAATTGCCGGTGCCGTATGTGACGGTCGCGTCGGACTGGAGTCTCCAGCCTTTATCGAGACGGTTATAAAACACGCGTGCAACCTTTCCGAAGTCGTCGAGGTTCTTGCCCGCCTCGCGTTGCACGATCGATGCCATGGTGAGAATCTCGTGTTTCTTCGCGGGGTCAACGCCGAGTGCAGCGAGTTTGCTATCCATCGTCGACATCATCTTTCCGATGATTTCGTGGGCGGTCGAACCGTATTCGAATTCGTAGGTCGCGGGGAACAAATACCCTTCGAGCGTCTTGACTCCCTCGGGCAATCGCCACTGTGCGGTATCAGAAACAACGGCCTCAAACTCGGATTCCGGGATCTTGGTTGCCTTCGACAGGCGTGTGATGACCTTGGAAATGATCAGACCCTCAGGGATTGTGACCTTCCACACGAGACGGTTTTTCTCGTTCGAAATCACGTCGAGCGCCGCGACGGCGCTCATACCCGTCTTCAATTCATAGGTTCCTGGTGTGAAAACGACCGTCGAATCTTTAAGAAGCAACTGGTAGACGGCGTCGAAGGACTTCGTCACTCCTGCATCGGCCAATTTGTGTGCGACCGCGTTTCCGTAATCTCCGTCGCTGATCGTGATGAAGATGGAAGGGTCCGTACCGTTACCCGAGAAGTCTGCGGGCGGCAGGCCAAGAACGTGACGGATCCGGTTTTCGAACATCGACCATCCGACGTATCCCCCGCCGCCGAGGACCACAAGGGATGCGATGACGATTCCTGCTATGAATCCGCGGCTGCGCTTGCCGGAACGGCGCTGACGCGCCTCGCGACGGGTTTCGCTCATG
>JBDLPW010000042.1:0-9622 GCA_039800905.1 Actinomycetota bacterium
GGTACATGTAGATCGCGCCAAGTGCGACAACCACGGGCAGTGCACGTTCTCGGCACCGACCGTCTTCCGACTCGACGAGCAGGGGATTCTGCAGTACGAGGAAAACGTCGACGAGTCGCTGCGCGACGAAGTCGAAGAAGCCGCCGACGTCTGCCCGTTGCAGGCAATTTTCGTCAAGTAGTAACCCAACCCACACCCACAAGGACAAAGGAGTCCCAACCATGGCCACAGACATCGTCGTGAGTGCGCTCACCGACAACGATGCGTTCCACAAGCACCAGGCCGCGAACATGCGACCCGAGGTCGTCAAGGAACTACAGAAGAAGATCGCCGATGCCGGCGTCGAATTCATCTATTACATGTTGCCGACGATCGGATCGAAGGTTGTCGCCAAGATGGTGCCCGCGAAGCACATCACGCGCAACCTCGAAAAGGGAATCGCGCTGCACCGCACCGCCGTCGCGGACTTGCAGTCGACCCGCGCTGGCGAGCTCATCGGTGGAGGCGTCGGCGCTCGCGAGATGATTGCTCTGCCCGACCCCGAGACGTTCGTCGTCTTGCCGTGGGACACCAGCGTCGCGCGCATGTTCTGCCGCGCGTACGAACCCCCGCACTTCGCCGGTGTCGGCGGTCGCCCGCTCCAGACAGACTCGCGTGGTTTGCTGATTCGCGCACACCACGAATTCACCGAGCGCACCGGTTACGAGGTGCGAAGCGGAACGGAACCCGAGATGACGTGGTCGGGCCCCGGCCTCGAGGTCATCAAGAAGGAAGGCGCAAGCCCCGCGTACCAGGTCGAGAACCTCGAGCGTTCGCGTGCGATTTACCAGCAGGTCATTCGGTACGCGACCGCGTTCGGTCTCGACATGGTCGAAGGTGACTACGAAGACGATGGCCAGCTGGAACTCAACTGGATGTTCGACCGCGTCGAACTGACCGCCGACCGACTCGTCACCTACCGCCAGATCTGCAAGCAGGTCGCGCGCGAACTCGGAATCACCGCGTCATTCATGCCCAAACCGTTCAACGGATTGATGGGTAACGGCTGCCACCACAACCTGTCGTTGTGGAAGGACGGCGTCAACGCCTGCATCGAGCCCGGTAATACCGAGATTCACCTTTCCGAGGTCGGTCGTTGGGCGGTCGGTGGAATGCTCACCCACGCTGCTGACTCGACCGCAATCATGGCGTCGACCGTCAACTCATACAAGCGATTCTGGGACGCAGGCCAGTTCGCTCCGAGCGCACCCACCTGGGGCCTCGACTCGCGCGCGGGCATGATTCGCATCTCGTCGATCGGCCGCATGGAATATCGCCAGCCTGACGCGAGCGTCAACCCCTACTTGTCCCACACCGCGCTCCTCGCGGCGATGGAAGACGGTCTTGCCCGCAAGATCGATTCGGGTGACCCGCTCACTCAGGACGGTGGCAAGACGGCGACGTTCGACGTCACACCGATGACTCTTGGTGACGCCATCGTCGAGTTCCAGGGCAGCGACATGCTCAAGAAGGCACTGCCGGAAGAGATGCGCGACATCTTCATCCAGCTCAAGCAGGACGAGTGGGCGCGATACTGCGCTGTCATCACCGAGTGGGAATTCAACCAGTACTGGGAGACCGTTCCCTAATGGAGAAGTTGCGACTGGCGTGCATCGACACCGATGCGGCGCCACTGTTCGACCGCAGTGTCGACGGGGTCCACCGCACCGGTTACGAACCGGAGGTGGCGGACCTCGTCGCGGCGGAAATGGGTCGCGAGGTCGAGTGGGTCATCACCGGCTGGGACAACATGATCCCGATGGTGCGGGCCGGTGAAGCCGACGCGGTGTGGTGTGGTCAGGGCATGATCCCCGAGCGAATCGCGCTCGTCGATTTCACGCAGCCGTACGCGATTTTCAACGAGACCGTGTTGGTTCGAGCCGATGACCCGGCTCGCGACCGTCATTCGATGGCCGGCTACAAGGTCGGTGCGATTGCGAATAGCGCGAACATCAAGGTCGCTCGCACGATCGAGGGCGCCGAAATCATTGAGTTTTCGAGCGACGATGTGTTCGGGGACATGATTCGCGCGTTGCGCAGTGGCGAGATTGACGCGTTCGTCGACGACGACGTTGTGACCATCCCGCTCGGTGACGACCCCGACTTCGATGTCGCCTTCACCGCCGAGACACGCAACCCGTGGGGGATTGGCGTGAAACCCGGAAACGCCGAACTACTCGCCGATCTCAACCGCGCGCTCGACACGCTGCGCGCCGACGGTCGTCTGCGTGCGGTGTGGGAGAAGTGGATGCCGCACCTTCCGTTCCCGTTGGACGCCTGATGAGCGTCTACATCGCACCCGGACAGGTGTTACCGGCGGGAAACGACTCGATGTCCGCCGATGCGCCGACGGTGGCCGTCGTTGTCTCGCTCAACATCCCGGGGATGACCGACGAGGTCGCGGAACTGGTTGAACGTTTCACGCGCGTCGCACTGCAGGAACTCAACGATGTCGGCGCGCGCGTGGTCCTCTTGGATTCCAGCCGCCCCGACCTGTCCGACGCGCACCGAGCCGACGAGTGCGACGGTGTCTTGTTCCTCGGGGGTGGTGACGTCGACTCGACGCTGTACGGTCACGACGAGCCCGTGAACCGCGAATGGGGAGTTGACCGTGCAGCCGACGACTACGGAATCGACATCATTAAGTCGACGATTGCGCGTGACGCGCCGCTCCTGACCATTTGTCGCGGCTCGCAGTTGCTCAATGTTGCACTCGGCGGTGATCTCGTCCCCGACATCGAGGAGTACGACCTTCACCGTGGAGGTGGCGGAGATCCGATGTTTAAGGACGAGACGGTGACTCTCGTTCCGGGCAGCAAGGTGCACGACATCCTTGGTCGCGATCGTGTCACTGTTCGTTCCGGTCACCACCAAGCGGTTCGCCGCGTCGCGGAATCACTCGTGGTGACGGCCCGTGCGGATGACGGAATCGTCGAAGGCACGGAGCTTCCGACCGCCCGTTGGGTTGTCGGAGTGCAATGGCACCCCGAGGACGACAACGGTTCGGCGAGTGATCGTCGACGCTTCTTTGAGGCGTTCGTCGACGAACTGCGTCAGTAACGTTCGCGCGGTGCGGCGATGAGTCGCATGTTGAGTTCGTGAACGGCGACATCCACGCTGATGCCGTCTTTCGGCGCGTCCGTCACGCGGTTGCCGACGAGGAATCGTCCCGAGTTGCCGAGAATCACACGGCCGTGTCGTGACACGAGTGCTGCGTCGAGATCGAGGCGACGCAGGATCGGCATGAGGGCCGACTCCAATTCACGCAGTTCGATGTCGCACCCTGCTGCACCGACAATCTCGCCGTCGAGACGGAACGGAACGGTCAACGTGAGGATGTACTGATCCATTCCCGCGTAGTCGACGTACGGTCCGGTGACCGTGGGGCGACCCGTTTCGATGACGTTGCGGAACCATTCGAGCGCCTCGAAGTCGTAGAACCCGGCGGTCTGAGGGGTGAGGGTGAACAACACCTTTTCGGAGCCGTCCTCGGTTCGCTTCCACCACTCGATGTCGCCGTCTGTGCCGACGACACCGGGGCGCAGGATGACTCCAGCAGCCTCGGGTGTCTGGTGCTTCGCGAGGAAGGCGTCCGCCGATGCCTTCACCGCCTTGAGGTCCTTGTCGGTGACCGTTGAACGCTTACCGCGTGCGTGCGCGATTTCCGTTTCCGTGTTGTCCGCGAGCGCGGTGAGGTCGTCGTACATCGCGAGGAACCACGCGCCGATCTCCTCGGCAGTCTTCGCCAGTGCTGTGTCTCGAGCCGTCATCGTGCACCTCCCGTCGGGTACATCGCGTCGAGTCGGTGGTCGACAAGTCGATAGAGATTGCGAGAAACGTGGTCGCGCACTGCGATTTGAGCGGCATCAACGTCACCGGCCCGCATCGCGCTGACAATGGCGCGGTGATCGGCCGCTGCCCATTCGCGGTCGGCAGACGCGTCAAGGACGGACCACAAAATTTCGACCGACTCGCTGAGCAGGCGCATCTCGGTCTGCATGAGGCGCTCGGACTGTGCGAGCACCGCAATTTCGATGTGGAATCGCGAGTCGGCGCGGACGCACGCCGCCGCCGAATCGGCCTTCGAGACGAGGTCGGCGATCGAAGAGAGGCGGTCAAAGTCGTGATCCGATGCGCGCTCGATTGCGAGTCGAACCGCGGCCATTCCGTTCGATGCTTGTTCGTCGGCGAGATCGCGCAATTCCGCCATCGACAAACCGACAAGACGCTGGAGCAGCGCCGCCGGTTGAGGTGCCGGTGTTCCGACGATGAAGGTTCCACCGCTTCGACCGCGGCGCGTTTCGATGATTCCCTGGTCGCGCAGTGTCTGTAGGGCATCACGAACGGTCGCGGTGGCGACGCCGAACATCGATGTCAACTGATTTTCAACGGGAAGTTGTTCGCCCTGGCGCAACAGACCGAGCGTGATGGCGGTGGTGAGCCGTTCAACGATGGCTTCAGCGCGCAGGACGTCGGGCAGCGGTCGAAAGACCTGGGACTGCACCCCGCTCAGCTGACTCATGTGGGTGAACCTTTTCGAAGAAGTTGTGACACTGTGTTTCGTTCACGATACCGAAAAACAGCAGAAGTGAACCATTTAGGTACGAATGATTACGAACTATATCTGTGGACAACAGGGGCGAAATTCTGAACAGGAGTCCACTCTTTAGCTCATGAGCGAGCGCGAACGAGGATCGGCGAGTCTTGAGTTCATCGTGGTTGCGCTCGGCGTGCTCGTCCCCGTGCTCGCGGTGACCGTGTCCGTATCGGCAATTCAGGCAGCGCAATTCGCGATGGCCGAGACGGCACGGCAGGGCGTTCGCGCCTTTGTTCTCGCTCCGTCCGATGCCGCTGGGCGACGTGCGATTCGCCGAATTGCCGCGCTGACGATCGCGGATTTCGGATTGCACGGAACGACCCGATTCACGGTGGCGTGTTCGGCCACACCGTGCCGAACGCAGGGCGGAATCGTGCGGGTGACCACAACGCTGAACGTTTCTCTGGCCATGATTCCGGCGCTTCCCGGTCTCGAACGCCTGACCACCGTCCCCATCACCGCAACCGCGAGTCAGCGCGCGCCACTACCGGTGATCCCGTGAACGACCGCGGGTCCGTACTACCGCTCATCGCCGGGTTGCTCGCCCTCGCGGGCGTCTTCGCTGTTGCTGTCATCGATTCGACCGACCTGTCACTCACGCGGTCGGAACTGCAGAGCGTCGCGGATGCGGCGGCGCTCGCGGCCGCGCAGGATGTCAACCCGACGACCGCGACGATTTCGGATGGGCATTTGTCGTTCGCCATCACGAGATCGGCGGCACGGCGAGATGTGCGTTCGTATCTTGACGCGTCGGCGGCGACGGGAACGGTGATTCGCTCAGTGACTGTCCCGGACGGCAGAACGGTCGTTGTCACCCTGTCCCGCCAGTGGCGAGCGCCGCTCGACAGCGATTTTATTCCGATTCGAATGCGCGTGACCGCAACCGCTCGCGCCCGCACCCTTTTCGACTGAGGCGGTTCGGTAGTCTGGACATCTCATGATTTCTCTCGACGTGTCGGATCGCATCGCAGCCCTGCGAGGCTCGTTCGCCGACATCGTTTCCGTTGTCGACATCCCCGCACTCGATGCGACAATCGCGGACCTTTCTGAGAAGGCCGGGGCGACCGACCTGTGGGATGACCCCGATGCCGCCCAGAAGGTGACGAGCGCGTTGTCCCACGCACAGACACAGCGCGGCCGCATTCGTGACCTACAAACGCGACTCGACGACCTCGATGTCCTGCTCGACATGGCGAAAGAGGCGGACGACGACGATTCTGCGCGCGAAGTCCTGGCCGAACTCGCCGAACTCGAAACGCTCATCGGCGACATGGAAGTACAGACGCTTCTTGACGGCGAATACGACGCTCTACCCGCCATCGTCACGATCCGCGCCGGCGCCGGTGGTGTCGATGCCGCTGATTTTGCCGAGATGTTGCTGCGCATGTATGTGCGGTGGGCGGAACAGCACAAGTACAGCGCCCAGGTTCTCGACGTGTCCTATGCCGAAGAGGCCGGAATCAAGTCCGCGATCATCGAAATCGATGCGCCGTTCGCATTCGGAACACTTTCGGTCGAGGCGGGAACCCACCGACTCGTTCGTATGAGCCCGTTCAACTCGGCGGGCAAGCGCCAGACGTCGTTTGCCGCGGTCGAGGTCGTGCCGCTACTACCCGAGACCGAATCGGTCGACATCCCCGAGGGTGACATTCGCGTAGATGTGTTCCGTTCATCCGGTCCCGGTGGGCAGTCGGTCAACACCACCGACTCGGCGGTTCGCATCACCCACCTTCCGACCGGCATCGTCGTGTCCTGCCAGAACGAAAAGAGCCAGATCCAGAACCGTGCCGCCGCGATGCGTGTTCTGCAGAGCCGACTCCTGCTCCAGCAGCGTGAAGAAGAGGCGAAGAAGATGAAGGAAATCGCCGGAGTCATCACCGCGTCGTGGGGTGACCAGATGCGTTCCTACGTCCTCGCGCCGTACCAAATGGTGAAGGACCTGCGCACCGAATTCGAGGTCAACAACCCGTCCGCCGTGTTCGACGGTGACCTCGACGGGTTCATCGCGGCGGGTATTCGCTGGCGCAAGAATTCGCGCGCCTAGCCGTCGAGTGTCGCTCACGGGTGGGCGTAAAACTCGCGCCTAGGCTACAAGAACGATGATTCGCTTCGACGCCGTTTCTAAGCTGTATCGGTCGGGCAATCGCCCCGCCCTGCACGAGGCGACCCTTGAGGTCAAGCCGGGTGAGTTCGTCTTCCTCGTCGGTGCGTCGGGTTCGGGTAAGTCGTCGTTTCTCCGCTTGATCCTCCGTGAAGAGCGCGCCAGTTCCGGCACGATTCACGTCCTCGGGCAAGACCTGGGTCGTCTGTCGAACCGCAAGGTCCCGCACTACCGCCGAAATCTCGGTGTGGTGTTCCAAGATTTCCGTCTTCTGCCGACCAAGACCGTCTTCGACAACGTCGCGTTCGCACTGCGTGTTCTTGGCAAGTCCGAGGCGTTCATTCACGACGCCGTGCCTGAAGTTCTCGGTCTGGTGGGACTGGGGAACAAGGAAAATCGCCTTCCCCACGAGTTGTCCGGTGGTGAACAGCAGCGCGTCGCGATCGCTCGCGCGGTCGTTAACAAGCCCGCGATCCTGCTCGCCGACGAGCCGACGGGAAACTTGGACCCGACCACGTCGAGCGGCATCATGGACGTCCTTCGCAACATCAACGCGGCCGGAACAACCGTCTTGATGGCCACGCACGACACTGCCATCGTCAACCAGATGCAGAAGCGCGTCATTGAACTGCGCGAGGGCCACATCATCCGTGACGAGGCCGTCGGTAGCTACCAAACTAAAGCTCACGCGATTGTCCGCGAAGAATTTGAACCGACCCGAGCCGACTCGCAGCCGATCCTCGTCGAACCCCTCGACTTCGACCCGATTCCGGACTTCGACCCGATGTCCCCGTCGAGCGAAGCGGTCGACCTGTCGTACCTCGACCGCATGAAGGACGAGGACCCGCTATGAGTCTCAGTTTCGTTCTCCTCGAAGCGTGGAACGGCCTTCGCCGCAACGTCTCGATGGTTGTTTCCGTCATTCTCGTGACCCTCGTGTCGCTGACATTCGTCGGTTCCGCAGTTCTCCTGCAGCTGCAGGTTCAGTCGATGAAGTCTTTCTGGTACGACAAGGCCCAGGTCGCCGTCTATCTCTGCACCGATTACTCAACGCTCGGTCAGTGTGACCAAAGTGAGGCGAGTGCGGACCAGATCGCCGCGGTCGAGGCTCAGCTCAAGTCGGACACGCTCGCGCCGTACATCGACAAGTTCTATTTCGAGAACCACGATGACGCGTACAAGAACTTCACCGAACAGTTCAAGGGCAGCGGAGTCGTCGACCTCGTGACGCCCGACCTACTGCCGCAGACTTTCTGGGTCAACCTCAAAGACCCAACCCAATCGGACATTATCTTCGAGGCCGTCGGTGGAATGTCCGGTGTCGAATCGGTCGTGGACCAGCGTTCGTACCTCGACGGAATCTTCTCGATGCTCAACGCCGCCAGCCTCACCGCGGTGGGAATTGCAGCGCTGATGCTCATCGCTGCCGCGCTGCTCATCGCAACAACCATCCGTCTCTCGGCGTTCTCTCGTCGACGTGAACTGGCCATCATGCGTCTCGTTGGAGCCTCTAACTGGTTCATCCAAACGCCGTTCATTCTTGAGGGTGTCGTGGCCGCGACCGTCGGTTCGTTGCTCGCTTGTGCCGCAATCGCGGGCATCATCGTGTTCTTCGTAGACGGCTTCCTCCAGTCGTCGCTGCCGACCACGGCGTTCATTCAGTTGAGCGATTCGTGGGTTGTTTTCCCGATTCTCTTAGGTCTCGGAGCACTTCTCGCTGCTGGCAGCGCGTACGTCGCAATTTCGCGCTACCTCCGCGTCTAACCTCTGCGATAAACTGGAGGGCTTGACACCCGCCGAACAGAGGAAAGGAGGCGCGCGATGCCACGCGAACAAGGATCAAAAGTTGTAGCGACGAACCGCAAGGCGCGCCACGACTACCTCATCGAGGACACGTACGAATGTGGCCTCGCCCTGACCGGCACCGAAGTGAAAGCTCTTCGACAGGGCAAAGCGTCGCTCGTCGACGGCTGGGCACAGATCGTCGACGGCGAAATGTGGATGGAGTCCGTTCACATCCCCGAGTGGGTTTCCGGTGCGTGGACGAACCACGCCACCCGTCGCAAGCGCAAGCTCTTGCTACACAAGGCCGAAATTGTCAAAATTTCCCACCGCATCAAAGACGGTGGCTACACGCTCATCCCGTTGCAGATTTATTTTCTGGACGGTCGAGCCAAGGTCGAACTCGCAATCGCCAAGGGTAAGAAGGACTACGACAAGCGCCAGACGCTCAAGGAGCGCGAGGATAAGCGCGAAGCGGACCGCGCGATGAAGTCGAAGACGTACCGGTAGGGAATAAACAGTCACCGGTGGGATTTACACTGGTGAAGCCGCCAAGCGGTGCTTGAAAACTCCATAGCGTGGAATGTGACCCGCCCCCACTCGGGGATGATCGGTTTCGACAGTGTGTTCTAAGTCGGATAGAAGCGGGTCGAGGATGCAGGGTTATCTCGTTAACGCCCCTTGCAAACCAATAGGTGCCAACGCTAAGCGCACCGACTTCGCTCTCGCTGCCTAATAAGCCGCCATCGAAGTCCGTCAGACCGGGTTCGCCTTCGACTCGGACCCTGGCGTCATTTAGAAGGCTTGCTGTAACCCCGTGTTTCAGGGGGTTGCGGGACTTTTACTGAGACTGGGCTTGTCGATCTAGGTGCCTCAACCAAAGTTCGGAGCCGAGTAGAACGACTGTGAGGATACGCCCGTAGAAGGCTTCGGCTGTTCATATTGGACGGGGGTTCAATTCCCCCCATCTCCACTCCTGGTAAGGTCACATTCCACGTTCTGGTCTCGTATCGTTTCTCGTATGGAACTCGCATTTGTGCTCGGTGGCATCGTCGCGCTGTCGGTGATTCTGTCGATTCCGGCATGGCGGTACCAGAAGCGGA
>JBDLPW010000043.1:0-3180 GCA_039800905.1 Actinomycetota bacterium
CAGATACGAGCGAACCAGGTCGACCGATGTCGCCTCGCCCGATTCCAGCGCTGCGCGCAATTCGGCAATCGTTTTCTCGACGACGGGGTAAAACTCACTCACAGGAAAACACTACCGAGCGGGCGGCATTTTGCAGGCGGGTGTACCGCCGGGCAGCAAGTGGCGGAACCGCGCAATCAGCGCATACCCGATTGACCCGAGCCAACAGAACGGCGGCACGGTCAGCGCCCATCCGACCGCGCGGACGAGAGGGTTTCGCTGGTTGAACAAGAGGTGGGCGAATGCGAGGTGCCCGCTGAACTTCTCGTTGCCGATGATGAGCCATACCCGCTCGGCGGTCTGCGTCGGTGTCAACCCGTAGTCAAGCGTGTCCGCCCACTGCCACGGCACTGCGGTGACGGGAAGAGTCGAACGTCGAACGACCAGATTCGCCGTCGAGGTACAGAACCCGCAATCCCCGTCGAAGAGGAGAATCGCTGGCTGTCGACTGGTCACGACCCCACACTAGCGCGCCGCCCGAACCGCCAAATGGCGCGCGGATAAACTTGAGGTGCTCATGAAAATCCAGTTCAATCTTCGTCACCGAATCCGTCGCCTGTGGATGTTGTCCGACATCTTCCTGTTCATGCTGGCGTTCCTGTTCTTCACCAAGGTGTCGAAGCGCAAACCGAACCGCATCGTGTTCGCGAGTGACGCAGCGAAGGCGCCTAAGGGGAACCTACTCCTCGTCCTCAACGAGGTTCGACGCCGATTCGGCGATTCACTGGACATCTTCGTCAGCACGCGCCCGACCGTGTACGCCCACCGATCGCTGTGGGGCGCAATCCAACTGGGTCACCGCATCGCAACAGCACGAGTTCTGGTGTTGGACGACTATTTCCCCGAGATTTACCGCCTGCAAATGCCCGAAGGCATCGAGGTCATCCAGCTGTGGCACGCGTCCGGTGCATTCAAGAAGGTCGGGTTCGCTCGCCGCGGGATGCTGGGCGGCCCCGGCCCCCGGTCCAAGGCACATCGCGGTTACACCGCCGCGATCGTCAGCTCGGAGGGCGTCCGCGATGCTTACGCGCTCGCGTTCAACATGCCGGTGGAGAACATCCACGCGGTCGGAAACCCGAAGACGGACCGTCTGTTCGACGCGAAGTGGGTGAGTGATTCCCGCTCGACCGTTCGCCGCGAGCTGGGGATTCCCGCCGACGCCACCGTCGCGCTGGTGGCCACGACGTTCCGAGGCCACGGACAGATTTCGGCTGAGATCGTCGACCACCCGACCGACTGGCACGCCATTGCGGAACAACTGCCGGGCCACTACATCCTCATCAAGAACCACCCGTTCACCCGTGGACAGGCAACCGGATACGCACCGCACCCGCGCGTGATCGACGTCACCGACCGTGACGAGTTCGAACCGATCCTCAGCGCGGCCGATGTGCTCGTCAGCGACTATTCGTCTGTCATCTTCGACGCAGCCCTGCTGGGAAAGCCCGTTGTGTACTTCACCACCGACCAGTCCGATTACGAGGAGCTGCGCGGGTTCTTCTTCGACGCAAACAGCTATGTGTGGGGTCCGAAGGTGAGCGACCAGAACGATCTCGCCGCGGCAATCGCGAACCCTGTCGTAGACAAGACAAAATTCGACGCGGCGTATTCGCGCCATCTGGCCGCGTGTGACGGTCATTCGACGGAACGCGTTGTCGCCCAGTTGATCGCCCCGTTCGTGGAGCCTTCTCAGTGAATTCCCCATCAAAGCCCGAACTCAGCCCCATAGTGATCGCTGGGTTGGGGTGGGCGATTCGCGGATTACGCGTGCTGTTTGTCGTCGCGCGAATCATCCCGGCGGGCGACCGAATCCTGTTTCTGTCGCGTCAATCGAACGAACCGAGCGCGGACATCGCGGCCCTGACCGCACACCTTCACGCCGAGTCGCCACGAGCGCGAATCGTCGTCCTGGCACGCAAGATGCGGTCAAACCGCGACCTGGGGTACGGTTTTCACCTCATCCGTCAGGTGTGGCACCTCGCCCACTCGACAACCGTGGTCTTGGATTCGTATTCCCTGCTGACGTCGAACAAGGTCGTCCGCCGCGATGCCCGTGTGATCCAAATGTGGCACGCCCTGGGATCGTTTAAGCGATTCGGTTGGGATGACGTGGACCCGTCCAATCCGCGTCGTGTGCAACTGTCGAAGGCGTTGAACATGCACGCCGGGAACACCGTCGTCGTCGCCAGTTCGGACACATCCGCGAACAACTTTGCGAGCGCGTTTGCCGTTGCACGCGATCGCGTTGCCGTGTCACCACTCCCCCGTGTTGACCGGATTGTGGATGACGCGACCCGTGTCCGCGTGGCCGAGGCGATTCGCCGCAATCCCGGCTCACTCGACGTCGACGGTCGTCTGTTGCTCATCGCCCCGACCATCCACAGTCCACTGTCAACGGACTCCACGATTGACGAAATCGCCGCGGTGTCCGCCGGACACGGGTTCTCGACCGTGGCGTCCCACCACCCCGTCACGCACCGGTCGACTGCAGGGTGGTCGACGAGCGACCTGTTAACGGTTGCGGAGGCGTTCGTCACCGACAAGTCGTCGATGATTTACGAGGCCGGCTTGCTCGGCATCCCCGGCTTCCTGTGGGCGCCGAATGCGGACCAAGACGCGTTGTTTGCCGAGTCGTATCCGTCTGCAGACGAACTGCGCGAACTCATCGTCGAATCGGTGGATGATCTGTTCGCCGCATTGAAAGATGACACTCGCCGAGGCGCGGCCGCACGATTTGCGGCGCGATACATCGACATCGATCCGAACCAGTCAGCGACCGAGCGACTGGCTCGAATCATCACTAACTCTTGATACCGACCGACGCCTGGTCCGCGGTGATCTTGACGTCGAAGACCGAACCGGTTTCGCTGGACAGCAGCGAACGGATGGTTGCGATTGCGACCTCTTCAGCGGTGAGCATCGTCACACCCTCTTCGTCGCCGAACGCGTTGACGCGCATCGGCGTCTTGGTGCGTTCGGGGTTGACGATGTTGATGCGGACGTCGGGTTCTTCGTCGGCAATGGCTTGGGTCATGTTGACGAGGGCCGCCTTGGACGACGAGTACAGCGCGTAGTTGGCGCGACCGCGGGTGTATGACGACGACCCGAACCCGATGATGGATCCCTTCGTCGCGCGCACGT
>JBDLPW010000044.1:0-7231 GCA_039800905.1 Actinomycetota bacterium
TACGCGATGAACGGTTTGTCGACCGCCCAGGTGAACGAACGACTGACTGTTGGACTTGCGAATACGCAGAAACTTGACCCCAGTCGCAGCCTCGCCAGCATCCTGCGCGGGAACATCGTCAACCTGTTCAACGGTGTTGTCGGCGGCAGCTTCATCCTGCTCATGATCTTCGGGCAGTGGAAGGACACCCTCTTCGGTTTCGCGCTCATCTCGAACCTGCTCATCGGAATCATCCAGGAGGTCAGCGCCAAGCGCACTCTCGACCGACTCGCGTTGTTGAACCAACCTCTTGCCCGCGTCCGCCGAAATGGTGAGGTCATTGAAATTCGACTGGAGTTGGTCGTCCACGACGACCTGCTGGAATTGAGAGCCGGCGACCAGATCCTTGCGGACGGCACTGTTCTGGAATCGACAGGTCTCGAGGTCGATGAATCGTTGTTGACGGGCGAATCGGACGCGGTCGAGAAGCGCACGGGCGACTCTGTCCTGTCCGGTTGCGGCGTCGTCGCCGGTTCCGCTCAAGTTCGTGTCAACGCTGTCGGGCTTGACACTTATGCAAGTCGCATTACGGTCGAAGCCCGCCGCTTCTCGCTTGTCAGCAGTGAACTGCGCTCGGCGCTCGCAAAGTTGATCACGTGGGTGACGTGGGCCTTGTTGCCACTCATGGTCATCATCGTCAACGCCCAGGTGCAGACCGTCGGTGGTTGGGGGTCGGTGCGACCGGGTGGGTGGACCGAGGTCGTCGTTCGGTCAACCTCGTCGATTGTCGCGATGGTTCCTCAGGGGCTCGTGCTCATCACTTCTATTGCGTTCGCCCTCGCCGCCGTTCGACTGACTCGCCGCCGCGTTCTGCTTCAAGAGTTGTATTCGGTGGAGGGGCTCGCGCGCGTCGACATCCTCTGCTGTGACAAGACGGGAACGATCACGGATGGCGAGATCGCGTTCGACTCGTTCATTCAACTTGCCGCGCCTCCAGTCGGCGCACAGTCGGCGATGGTCGCCTTGGGACTGTTCGCACACGACGTGAACGCGAATTCGACCGCGCTTGCACTGCGGGAAAACTTCGACCACGTGCCCGTCCCCGTCGATTCGCGGGTCGCGTTCTCGTCCGCACGGAAGTGGTCGAGCATCACGACGGGGCGGTTCACGTGGGTGTTTGGTGCGCCCGACATCGTCCTGGGCTCGGGGCAGGACCATGCGGTCGCCCACAGCCAGGCGATGGAGTTGGCCGAAAACGGTCTGCGCACTCTCGTCCTCGCGCTCGCCGATGATGACCGGGCCACGGAATCCGCGCTGCCGCGCACGTTGCACCCCATCGCACTCGTGACGTTCGCGGAACGAGTCCGCGACGATGCACAAGAGACTCTTGAATACTTCAACACCCAAGGAGTCGAGGTTCGAATCATCTCGGGCGACAACCCCGCGACGGTCGCCGCGGTTGCTCGCCGCGCCGGGCTCGAGGTCGGGGAGGCGATTGATGCCCGCACTCTTCCTACAGACCTTGATGCCCTGGCAGATCTACTCGAGACACATCGAGTTTTCGGTCGCGTCACGCCGGAACAGAAGAAGCTGATGATCGCCGCGATGCAATCGCGTGGACACGTCGTCGCGATGGTGGGGGACGGGGTCAACGACGCACTCGCGCTCAAGCACGCCGATCTGGGAATTGCGATGGGTTCTGGTTCCGCGGCGACCAAGGCGGTGTCGAACCTCATCCTGCTTGACGGCCGGTTCTCGTCGCTGCCCGGCGTTGTCGACGAAGGTCGCAAGGTCATCGCGAACATCGAACGACTGTCCCGCCTGTTCCTGACGAAGACGGTGTGGGCGATGACTCTGGCCGCCGTGCTGGGGCTTGGAATGTTGTCCTTTCCGTTCTTGCCGCGTCAACTCTCTGCGATCGACTCCTTCACAATCGGTGTGCCGTCGTTCCTCCTCGCACTTCTGCCGAACTCACGTCGGTACATCCCTGGTTTTCTCCGGCGCTCGCTCGCGTTTTGCGTCCCGGCGGGACTCATCACCGCGGTCACGGTTCTCGCGGTCGATTACGGAATCCGACTCGACGATTCGTGGCAACCCGCCGAATCACAAACCGCCATCGCCCTGCTCTTGGGTATGACCGGACTGTGGGTGTTGACGACGCTGTCGGTCCCGCTCAACAAGTGGCGAATCGCGATTCTCGGCGGGATGGTCGTGATGGCGACGGGCGTGTTCCTGGTACCTTTCCTCATCGACTTCTTCGGCTTCGCGGCGCTGACTACGGCGCAATTACTGCCCATCATCGGCGCTGGCTTGGCCGCCAACTCCCTCATCGCAATCGTCGCGTGGGTCATTGACCGCCGACTTCGCGCACACCCTGTCGGATAGAATTGCCAAGTTGCGCTGGTTGCCGCGCACGTCCACCACCACTCAAGGGATTCCTGCATGTCCGATTTCACATTCCTCAAGGGCGACGCCCACTGGTGGCGTCAAGCGGTCGTTTACCAGATCTACCCCCGCTCGTTCAAGGACGCCAACGGCGACGGCATCGGTGACCTCCGCGGAATCATTTCGAAGGTTCCCTACCTCGCATCGCTCGGCATTGACGCGGTGTGGATGAGCCCGTTCTACCCCTCGGCGCTTGCCGACGGCGGTTACGATGTGGACGACTACCGCGACATCGACCCACGCATCGGAACGCTCGCCGAGTTCGACGAACTCGTTGATGAACTCCACAAGGCGGACATTCGCCTGATCGTCGACATCGTCCCCAACCACAGCGGGTCCGGCCACAAGTGGTTCCAGGACGCACTCAAAGCGGCGCCTGGCTCGCCCGAGCGAGACCGCTACATCTTCCGTGACGGCAAAGGCGAGAACGGCGAGATCCGACCCAGCGAACTGGCGAGCCACTTCGGTCCGACCGCGTGGACGCGCATCACCGAACCCGACGGAACTCGCGGCCAGTGGTACATGCACCTGTTCGCGTCGGAACAGCCAGATTGGAACTGGGACAACCCCGAGGTCCGCGCCGACTTCGAGAAGACCATTAAATTCTGGTGCGATCGGGGTGTCGACGGATTCCGTGTTGATGTCGCCCACGCACTCATCAAGGACCTGTCGAACGGCCACCTACCCGAGCGCTCGTCGTACGACGTTGCCGTCATGAAGGACGATGGCACGGATGATCTCTTTGACCGTGACGAAGTTCACGAGATTTATGCCTCGTGGCGTCGCATCTTCAATCAGTATGACCCGCCGCGTATGGGCGTCGCCGAAGCGTGGGTTCACGCCAATCGCCGCCCAGCGTACGCAAGCGAAAAGGGTCTTGGCCAAAGCTTCAACTTCGACATGCTCGGAGTCGGATGGGATGCCAAGAAGGTGCGCAAGATCGCAACATACAACCTCAAAGCGGCAGAGGAATCTGGCAGCAGCACGACGTGGGTTCAGGACAACCACGACGTCGTGCGTCACGTCACCCGCTTCGGTCTGCCCGAGGTCAGCAACATGTTCGAGTGGTACGGCAAGAACCGCTTCACCGCAAAAGTGGACCTTGCTTTGGGTACTGCCCGCGCCAACGCGTTCACAGCTATGCTCCTCGCGCTGCCCGGCTCGTCCTACATCTATCAGGGTGAGGAACTCGGCTTGCCCGAGGTTCTCGACATCCCTGCCGAGGACATGCAGGACCCGCAGTTCTTCCGCAACCCCGATCTTGGACTCAGCCGTGATGGTTGCCGTGTTCCGCTGCCGTGGACGCGCGAAGGGTCGTCCTACGGGTTTGGCTCGAACGGCTCGCACCTTCCGCAGCCGACATGGTTCGGCCAATTTTCGGTCGAAGCCGAGGACGGTGTCGAAGGGTCAAACCTCGAGTTCTATCGCCGAGCGCTGCACGTGCGTCGCGGATTGACGACGGACGAGTCGATCACGTGGAAGAACCGTCTGTTCAACTCGAAAATCGTGCACTTCCAGCGCGCCAACGGTTGGCAGTCAATTACGAACTTCGGTGCCAAGCCGGTCGCGCTGCCGAAGGGCAACGTCGTTCTGACGAGCCAGCCTCTTGTCGACGGCAAGCTCGGACCGAACACCACCGCCTGGCTGATTTAGTCCGCGCCGCGACCCGGTCGTACACTTGAGGTAGCCCCTCGCGTGGCGCCACCCAGGCCAACTCCTCCAGGACGGAAACGTAGCAAAGGTAACCCGGCTCTGGCGGGTGCGCGAGGGGTCTTTCCTTGTCAACAGAAAGCCGCTCAGGTTTAGGTTCTAGGCTGGACTCGTGGCGACGAGCATCTACATCACGAGTGCCGAAGACAACTCCGGCAAGTCAACCGTCGCGCTCGGAGTGATGGACCGCCTGCAATCGCAGGGCAAAAAGGTCGGGGTATTCCGACCCATCACGGTTCCGGCCGGGTCCACCGATTACGTTCTCCAATCTCTCATCGACCACGATTCGGTCGATCTCACGCTGGACCAGTGCGTCGGCGTCTCGTACGACGACGTTCACGGCGATCAGGATGCGGCACTCGCGACAATCGTGGAGCGATTCCACCAGATGGAGGCGGCCTGCGACGCGGTCGTCGTCATCGGGTCGGACTATTCGGATGTCGCGAGCCCGACCGAATTGTCGTTCAACGCCCGCATCGCGGCGAACCTCGGAGCCCCCGTTCTGGTCGTCCTTCGAGGTCGTGGTGCAACCGGGCGTTCCCAGGGCGGACTCGTCGAACAGCCGGCCAGACCCGTCAAGGACCTGGTCAACCTGATCGACATGGCATTGCCCGAACTGGAGAAAGAACACGCGACCCTTTTTGGTGTCATCGCCAACCGCGTGGACACGGAATCCGTCGCCGAGGTCACCGCGGCACTGTCGGCCACAATCCCCAATGCCTTCGTCGGGGCAATTCCCGAGAACGAGTTCCTCATCGCCCCCACGCTCGAGCGCGTCATGGAATCCATCGAGGGTCGATTCATCCACGGCGATCCCGCACTGATGAAGCGCGAAGTCCTCCACGCCAAAGTCGCCGCGATGAACATCGAGAACGTCATCTCGCGACTGCGCGAGGGCGAGATCGTGCTCATCCCCTCGGACCGTTCCGAAATGCTCGTCGCGGTTTTGTCCGCCCACGAATCAGACAACTTCCCGTCGCTCGCCGGAATCGTGTTGTACGGCGGATACCCGACGCCCGAATCGGTATGGAGACTCGTCGTCGGGATGAACTCGCCGCTGCCGATCATCGAGGCACCGTCGACTACTTACGACACGGTCATGCGTGTCATGGAAACGCGGTCGCGCTTCGCCGCCGATTCCCAGCGCAAGTACGACACCGCGTTGTCGCTGTTTGAGTCGAACATCGACTCGGCCTCGCTGTTGGCGAAACTCAACGTTGCACGCGCTGACGTCGTCACGCCGTTGATGTTCGAGTACGACCTGCTCGAACGCGCCCGTGCGCACCACAAGCACATCGTTCTGCCCGAGGGCGACGACGACCGCATTCTCCGGGCCGCCGCGACGCTGTTGGCGCGCAAGGTTGTGTCGTTGACCATCCTCGGTGACGAGTCCGAAGTCCGCGCTCGCGCCAAGGAACTCGGTGTTGACATTGCCGCGGCGACCGTCATCAACCCCAAGTCCAGTGAATACCTTGAACGTTTCGCCGAAGAGTACGCCCGCCTGCGCGCGCACAAGGGAGTCACCGTCGAACAGGCGCGCGAAGTAATCACCGACGTCAGCTACTTCGGCACGATGATGGTTCACCTCGGACTTGCCGACGGGATGGTGTCCGGTGCGACGCACACGACCGCACACACCATCAAACCGTCGTTTGAAATCATCAAGACGAAGCCGGGAACTTCGGTTGTCTCGAGCGTGTTCCTCATGGCGCTCGCCGATCGCGTCCTTGTTTACGGGGACTGCGCCGTCATCCCGGACCCGACGGCCGACCAGCTCGCCGACATTGCGGTTTCGTCCGCCGCGACCGCACGCCAATTCGACATTGAACCGCGCGTCGCAATGTTGTCCTACTCGACCGGCACATCGGGCAGCGGTGACGAGGTCGAAAAAGTTCGCGCTGCGACCGAGTTGGTCCGCCAGCGCAACCCCGAACTGCTCGTCGAGGGACCGATTCAGTACGACGCCGCCGCTGAACCCAGCGTTGCCGCGACGAAAATGCCGGACTCGCCAGTCGCCGGGCGTGCGACGGTGTTCATCTTCCCCGACCTCAACACCGGGAACAACACGTACAAGGCGGTCCAGCGATCGGCGGGTGCCGTCGCAATCGGACCGGTTCTGCAGGGATTGAACAAGCCGGTCAACGACCTTTCGCGCGGCGCACTCGTCAACGACATCATCAACACGGTCGCCATAACCGCGATTCAGGCGCAGGACAACGGATGAGCCGCGCGTTCATCGTCAACTCGGGTTCGTCGTCAATCAAATTTCAGCTCATCGACCTCGAATCCGAGGAATCGGTTTTGTCTGGACTGGTCGAACGCATTGGCGAACCGGGCGGTGACGCGGACAACCACACCGATGGGCTGCGGTCGGTTCTCGCGCAACTCGGTGCGGACGCCGATATTTCAGTAGTCGGCCATCGCGTCGTTCACGGTGGCGACCGTTTCGACCGCGCGACCGTGGTGACCGAGGACGTCCTCGCGGAAATCGAGGCGCTGTCACCGTTGGCGCCACTGCACAACCCGGCCAACCTTGCCGGGATCCGCGCTGCACGCGAGGTACTCAGTGATGTGCCCCACGTCGTCGTGTTCGACACCGCGTTCCACCAGACCATGCCGGCGGAGGCTTATCTGTACGCGCTCGACGCCGATGTCGCGGCCGAGTACGGGGTGCGCAAATACGGTTTCCACGGCACCAGCCACAAATACGTCGCTTCGGCGGCTGCCAATTTTCTCGGGCGCACCCCAGCTGAGTCCAACCTCGTCATCTGCCACCTCGGCAATGGGTCCAGCGTCACTGCGGTTCAGGGCGGTCGGTCGGTCGACACTTCGATGGGGTTGACCCCGTTGCAGGGACTCGTGATGGGGACGCGCAGCGGCGACATCGATGCGGCGGTCGTCACGCACCTCAACCGCGTCGCGGGGATGACCATCGACGAGATCGACGACCTGCTCAACAAGCGCAGTGGAATGCTGGGGCTGACGGGCAAGTCGGACATGCGCGATGTCGAGGACGCCGTGGCGGCGGGCGACGAGCGAGCCCGAATCGGTCTTGGCGTGTGGCGTCACCGCATCCGTCACTACATCGGCGCGTACG
>JBDLPW010000045.1:0-10744 GCA_039800905.1 Actinomycetota bacterium
GCTCAACGAGAAGCTCGGCACGGGCATCATCCTCATCACGCACGACATGGGTGTTGTCGCCGACATGGCCGATCACGTCATCGTCATGAAGAGCGGTCGCGTTGTCGAGACGGGTTCTGCCGAGCAGATTTATCACTCGCCGAAACAGAAGTACACGAAGGAACTTCTCGAGGCAGTCCCGCACCTCGGAACCGGAGCGGCAACCGGCAAGAAGGCGGATCCGCACAAGGGAGAAACACCCATTTTGTCGATGAAGGGCGTCGACATCGTGTACCCCAAGCACGGTCGCGTCGCTGCCTTCACCGCCGCCGAGGACGTCAACCTCGACATCTTCCCCGGCGAAGTCGTCGGTCTGGTGGGCGAGTCCGGGTCGGGTAAGACCACTATCGGCCGCGCGGTTGTCGGACTTCTCAAGGTCGCCAAGGGTGAACTCACCGTCGCTGGCCAGAACATGGTTGGCGTTTCGCCCAAGGACCTACAGGCCGTTCGCCGCAACATCGGAATCGTGTTCCAGGATCCGGGTTCGTCCCTCAACCCGCGCTGGCCGATCGGAGATTCCATCGCGGAACCGCTCGTCCTCGCGGGGCGCAGCAAAGAGGAAATCGAATCGCGCATTGTCGAGCTGTTGGAAATGGTCGAATTGCCGCGCAACTACCGCAACCGCTACCCGCACGAGCTCTCTGGCGGTCAGCGCCAGCGTGTCGGAATCGCACGTGCACTTGCGTTGAGCCCGAAGATTCTCGTCGCTGATGAACCGACTAGCGCACTCGATGTGTCTGTCCAGGCGCGTGTTTTGGCGCTTCTCACCGAGATTCAGAAGAAGCAAAAGTTCGCGATTTTGTTCATCTCACACGACCTCGCGGTCGTCGACATGCTCAGTGACCGCATTGCGGTGATGAATCACGGTAAAATCGTGGAGCAGGGTTCGACAGATCAGATTCTGCGCAACCCCCAACACCCGTATACGCAAAGGCTCATCGCCGCCGTCCCCGTTCCCGATCCTGAGGAACAACGACAGCGTCGACGCGCGCGCACGACGTAAGGATTCACGAATGGCACTCGCCACCCGCAATGACCTGCGCAACGTGGCGATTGTCGCTCACGTTGACCACGGTAAGACGACCCTCGTCGACGCCATGCTCCGTCAGACAAACTCGTTCGGTGACCACGCGCATGTCGAGGACCGTGTCATGGACTCGAACGACCTCGAACGCGAAAAGGGCATCACGATTCTCGCGAAGAACACCGCGGTGTCCTACTCGGGTGTTCACGCGGGCGGTACCCCCGTCACGATCAATGTCATCGACACCCCCGGCCACGCAGACTTCGGTGGTGAGGTCGAACGCGGTCTGTCAATGGTTGACGGTGTCGTTCTGCTCGTCGACGCGAGCGAAGGCCCGCTTCCGCAGACCCGATTCGTTCTCCGCAAGGCGCTGGAAGCCAAGCTCCCCGTCATTCTTCTCGTCAACAAGACGGACCGCCCCGACGCTCGAATCGACGAGGTCGTTCACGAGACGCAGGACCTTCTCCTCGGTCTCGCCTCCGACCTTCACGATGACGTTCCCGACCTCGACATCGACTCGTTGCTCGAACTTCCCGTTGTGTACGCATCGGGTCGCGCCGGAGCCGCGTCGTGGAACAAGCCGAACGATGGCGATCTTCCCGACAACGACAATCTCGAACCGCTCTTCGAAGCCATTCTCGATCGCATTCCGGCGCCGACCTACGACACGGATCACCCGCTGCAGGCCCACGTCACCAACCTCGACGCATCACCGTTCCTCGGTCGTATAGCACTTCTTCGCATCTTCCAGGGCGAAATCAAGAAGGGCCAGACCGTCGCATGGATGAAGCACGACGGTACGGTCGAGAACGTTCGCATCACGGAGCTTCTTATTACCAAGGCACTCGAGCGTATCCCTGCCGAGACCGCTAAGGCCGGGGACATCGTCGCCGTCGCCGGTATCGAGAACATCACCATTGGTGAAACCATCGCCGATATGAATGACCCGCGCGCACTGCCGGTCATCACCGTCGACGACCCCGCCATTTCGATGACAATCGGCACGAACACCTCGCCGCTCGTCGGCAAGGTCAAGGGACACAAGCTGACGGCACGCATGGTCAAGGACCGCCTCGACCGTGAGCTCATCGGTAACGTCTCGGTCAAGCTCGTCGACATCGGTCGTCCCGACGCCTGGGAGGTCCAGGGTCGTGGTGAACTGGCGCTCGCCATCCTTGTCGAAAACATGCGCCGCGAAGGCTTCGAACTGACCGTCGGCAAGCCGCAGGTTGTGACGAAGAAGATCGACGGGTCGGTTCACGAGCCGTTCGAACACCTCACCATCGATGCTCCCGAAGAGTACCTCGGCGCGATCACCCAGTTGCTCGCCGCACGCAAGGGCCGCATGGACGGTATGACCAACCACGGTACTGGTTGGGTTCGCATGGAGTTCATCGTTCCGTCGCGTGGTCTCATCGGTTTCCGTACCGAGTTCCTCACCATCACGCGCGGTACGGGTATCGCCAACGCGATTTCGCACGGATACGGTCCCTGGGCCGGCCAGATCGTCACGCGACAGAACGGTTCCATCGTCGCCGACCGTCAGGGTGTCGCCACCCCGTTCGCGATGATGGCACTGCAGGAGCGTATGGCGTTCTTCGTCCAGCCGGGTGACGAGGTGTACGAAGGCATGGTTGTTGGCGAAAACTCGCGCCAGGAGGACATGGACGTCAACGTCACCAAGGAAAAGCAGCTCAACAACATTCGTTCGTCGACCGCTGATGTGCTCGAAAAGATGACTCCGCCGCGCGAACTGTCACTCGAAGAGTGCCTCGAGTTCGCTCGAGAAGACGAGTGCGTCGAGGTCACGCCCGAGAAGGTTCGCATTCGCAAGGTCGAACTCGAGCAGAACGCTCGTGCTCGCGCCGCGTCGCGACTCAAGCGTCAGAACGACTAGACCCGCGGTTAGGCTACTCGGGTGAGGATCGCACGCTTCATCCACGACCACGACGTTCACTACGGGGTCGTGGATGGTGACACCGTACGAGTGTTGGAGGGCGACCCGTTGCATGACGGCGTCCACGAAACGGGTGACGCCATCGCGTTGACCGAGGTCGATCTCATCGCACCTGTCGCTCCGTCGAAGGTCGTGTGCGTGGGTATGAACTTCGCCGAACACGCCGCCGAGATGCACCACGACGGACCGATCACGCCACTCATCTTCCTGAAGCCGCCGACTGCGGTCGTCGGCGATGGTGACGCCATCATCATCCCGCCGCTGCCCGGGCGAATTGTGCATGAGGGTGAGCTCGCGGTTGTTATCGGCAAGCACGCGCACCGCGTTGCGGAGGCAGACTGGGCCGACTACGTATTCGGGTACACCATCGCCAACGACGTTTCGGCCCGAGATGTTATGTTCGCAGACGGGCAATGGGCACGCGCCAAGGGGTATGACACGTTCTGTCCGGTTGGGCCGTGGATTGAAACCGAGTTCGACCCGTTCGAACGTCACGAAATCACCACGACGGTCGACGGAGAAGTGCGCCGCCACGGTTTCACCGCTGACATGACCCACAAGATCCCTGAGATCATCGCGTTCGTGTCGGACGCGTTCACGTTGTACCCGGGCGACATCATCTGCACGGGAACTCCCGCTGGACTCGGTGGATTCGTCGACGGCCAGACCGTCTCGATCACCATTGAGGGGATCGGCACGCTGTCGAACCCAGCACGCAACCGTGACGACCGTGACTGATTCCGCCGCCGACAACGCAATTCGCCTGCGTATTCGCCGCGCTCTCATCGTTGGCCAAATCCTGGCGGGGCTGGGAATCGGCGCCACGCTGACGGTCGGCTCACTTCTCGCCGAGCACATTGCGGGAAATGAGTCGTTTGCGGGACTTGCCGCAACGATGTCGACGCTGGGTTCCGCTGTCGCCGCGATTCCGCTGGCGGGACTTGCCGCACGTCGTGGACGTCGAGTGGCGCTCGCCATCGGTGCGTTCATCGCCATCGGGGGAGCCGGACTCATCATTCTGTCGAGTGCCCTCATGTCGCTACCGGTACTCCTGCTGGGTCTGATGGGCGTCGGCGTCGGGGGAGCGGTCAATCTGCAGGCGCGATTCGCCGCGACCGACCGTGCGACACCCGAGAACCGCGGGCGAGACCTGTCACTTGTCGTGTGGGCGACCACGATCGGTGCGGTCGCCGGTCCGAACCTCAACGGGGTCGGTGTCGCGTTGGGTGATTCCATCGGCATGCCACACCTCACGGGACCGTTCCTTCTCACTGCGTTCGCACAGTTGGCCGCGACGACGGTGTACCTGATCTGGCTTCGCCCAGAACCGCTGCAGAACCTTCGCCCGCGGACTGCGGAGAGGATTAAGGCGCCGCGCGTGGCGGTTCCCGCCATCACGGCAATGGGAATCGCCGTGATTGGATTCGGTCACGCGACGATGGTCGCCGTCATGGCCATGACACCGGTTCACCTGGTGCACCACGGTGCAACCGTCGCGGAAAGCAGTTTCGTCATCTCGTTGCATGTTGCGGGAATGTATGCGTTCAGCCCCATCTTTGGCGCGGCCTCAGACCGATTTGGGCGAATCCCCGTCATGATCGCTGGCCAGCTCATCCTGTTGTCGTCGCTCGTCTTGACCTCGGCGTTTGCAGACAATCAAGCTCTCGTCACCGTCGGATTGTTCCTGCTCGGTTTCGGATGGAGCGCGAACACCGTCGCTGGCGCTACCTTCGTTGCCGAGAGCGCGCCGCCCGAGAACAAGACCGCGATTCAGGGACGCAGCGACATGATGATGAGCGCGTCGGGCGCATTCGCGGGTTTGTTGGCCGGACCCGGGCTTGCACTCGTGGGATACCCGGGTTTGTCCGTCGCGGCAATGTTCTTCGTGGCGGGGGCGCTAGCGCTCATCCAGCTCGTGCGACTGCACCAACGCCGGTCAGCCAGCCCCTCGTAGGATTGAGGCACAATGACAATTCCGTTCTCGACCGCAACAGGCGCAGACACTCGCGTCCGCTTCTGCCCGTCGCCCACCGGCACCCCGCACGTCGGACTCATCCGCACCTGCCTCTTCAACTGGGCGTACGCGCGTCACACGGGCGGGACCTTCATCTTCCGCATCGAGGACACTGACGCGGAGCGAGACTCGGAAGAGTCGTACGAACAACTTCTTGACGCGTTGACTTGGCTCGGGCTCGATTGGGACGAAGGTGTCGTCAAGGGCGGACCGCACGAACCGTACCGTCAGTCACAGCGCACCGAGATTTACCGGGGCATCATCGACCGCCTTCTTGCCGCCGGACATCTTTACGAGTCGTATGTCACACCCGAGGAGATGGAAGCCCGCAACCTCGCGAACGGTCGCGATCCCAAGCAGGGCTACGACAACTTCGAACGCCACCTGTCACCGGAGGAGCGCGCGGCGTTCCGTGCCGAAGGTCGTTCGCCCGCATTGCGCCTTCGTGTTCCCGATGTCGACCTCGGCTTCGACGACCTCGTTCGCGGCCCGATTGTTTTTGCCGCGGGGTCGACCACCGACTTCGTACTCGTTCGACCGAACGGCGCACCGCTGTACACATTCGTCAACCCCGTCGACGACGCATTGATGGGTGTGACTCACGTCATGCGCGGAGAGGACTTGCTGTCGTCTACTCCGCGTCAGATTGCGCTATATCTCGCGCTCATCGATATCGGTGTGACAACGTTCGTGCCGCGATTCGGACACTTGCCATACGTCATGGGTGAGGGCAACAAGAAGCTTTCCAAGCGTGACCCCGAATCGAACCTGTTCCACCACCGCGACCGCGGTTTCGTGCGCGAGGGGCTCCTCAACTACCTGTCGCTTCTCGGCTGGTCAATCGCCGCTGACCGTGACGTGTTCACCCTCGACGAAATGGCCGCCGCATTCGATGTTGCGGATGTCAACCCTAACCCTGCGCGATTCGACCTCAAGAAGGCCGAATCCATCAACGGTGACCACATCCGTCTGCTGCCACGCGAAACCTTCATCGAGCGGTCGCTTCCGTACCTGCAGTCGGCCGAACTGGTGGGCTCGACGCCGTCGTCGCACGAACTGGCTCGACTTCACGAGATCGCACCGCACATTCAGGAGCGCGTCCAGTTGCTGGGCGAAATACCGGAGATGATCGCGTTCCTCTTCACCGACGATGACGCACTCACCGTGGCGGATGACGCTCGTGCGACGCTCGATACCGATGCTGCGCGAATTCTCGACGCGGCGACTGAGGCGCTGACCGCACTCGTCGACTGGTCGGTTACGAACATCGAAGACACGTTACGCACCACGCTCATCGAGGGACTCGAGCTCAAGCCGCGTAGTGCATTCGGTGCCGTTCGCACCGCAATCTCCGGCCGTCGAATTAGTCCGCCGCTTTTCGAATCGATGGAAATCCTCGGGCGGGAATCGTCGCTGGCGCGCATCGCACGCCTGCGCGCGACCGTCTAAGGCACCTCTCAATTTCGCGCGTACCCCGCGCTTTGGTAGGCTTGCGCAAGCGACTTGTCGCGCCCTTGGGGTGTGGTGTAATTGGCAGCACGAAGGTTTCTGGTTCCTTTAGTTTTGGTTCGAGTCCAGGCACCCCAGCATTAACAACAGCAAATGCTGTTCTCGATATCATTTCGCCACTACTGTGGCGGAATGACATCGTTGTCTCGGCCCCACATTGCGGTCGCCATCAACCCCTCGGCGTCGCAGGGGAAAGGGCGGCACGTCGGCACGCATCTCGTTGAAGCTCTGCGCGCGACGGGTCGAACGGTCGACGAGCTTCGCGCCGACGATTACGCCCATCTCGAGGCACTGGCCAAAGCCGCGGTCGCGTCGGGCGTTGATGCGCTCATTGCAGTGGGCGGTGACGGCACCGCTCAACTTGGTACAAACGCGTGTGCGGGCACGGACACACCTCTCGGAATAATGCCGAGCGGAACGGGAAACGACACCGCGCAGGGGATTTTGGGGATGCCGATCGGAGACATGGACGCGTGCATCGCGCGCATCATCGCCGCACTCGACAAACCCGTGTGGCGCATCGATGCGGGAACGATGACGTGGAACGGCGGAACGCGGTGGTTCTGCAGCACGGTGTCCGCCGGTTTTGACGCTCTCGTCAACGAACGAGTCAACCACCTGGCCTTTCCCAAGGGGCCGTCGCGGTACACCGTCGGTATGGTTCTTGAGTTGTTGCGCCTTAAGCCGATTCACTACACGGTCACCATCGACGGTGTCGAAACGCAGGAACAAGCCATCTTGACGACCGTTGCGAACAACAAACAATACGGCGGCGGAATGCTGATCTGCCCCGACGCAAAGCCCGATGACGGGCTGTTGGACATCATGATGGTGCGACCGCTCCCACGCCGTGACTTCATCGCGATTTACCCGAAGGTGTTCAAGGGCACCCACGTCACCGACCCGCGCGTGATCATTCGTCAAGGTCGGCACATCCGACTCGACTCACCGAATCTTGTCGGGTATTCGGACGGCGAGCGAATCGGGCCATTGCCGATGGACATTGAGGTGAAGCCACTCGCTCTGCCGGTTCTCGATACCCGCTCCTGACCTCGGTTTGCGGGTGCCCCACGGCGTGTGCGATACTTTCTAGGTTGCACTTGGCCCCATCGTATAGCGGCCTAGTACGCCGCCCTCTCACGGCGGTAACGCGGGTTCGAATCCCGCTGGGGTCACGATTGCCTCCGACAGTTCGCTGTCGGAGGCATTTGTGTATCGACCGAGACGTCGAAAATCGTCCTTGGTAGGCTGGGCTCACAATGGACACGACACTTCCGTACTGGTTCGAAACCACCTCGATCGTGGTCATGTTGGCGATTCTGTTGTTCGACCTTTTCCTCGTCGTTCGTCGCCCCCATGTGCCGTCAACGAAGGAATCGGCACTGTGGATCGCGTTCTACGTGTCGCTTGCGGTGATCTTCGGATTCCTCGTCATCCAGGTCGCACATGGCGCCGGACTTCACGGAACAGAACTCGGACTGCAGTTCTATGCCGGATGGTTGACCGAATATTCGCTGTCCGCCGACAACGTGTTTGTCTTTCTCATCATCATGAGTCAGTTCGCGGTACCCAAGAAAATGCAGCAAGAACTGCTCATGCTCGGAATTGTCTTGGCACTTGTCTTCCGCGCAATTTTCATCATGCTGGGCGCGCAGCTGCTCGAGAGTTACTCGTGGCTGTTCTACATCTTCGGCGCCTACCTCGTCTATGTCGCGATTCAGCAACTTCGCGAGAAGGATGAGCACGGCAGTGGGGAAGATAACGTCGTCCTCGCGTGGCTCAAGAAGGTCCTGCGCGTTCACCCCGAATGGCGCGACAATGACCGTTGGCGCGTGATGGTCAACGGGCAGAAGTTCTTCACGCCGGCGATTCTCGTGCTCGTCTCGCTCGGCACAATCGACTTGATTTTTGCCCTCGACTCGATCCCCGCCATTTTCGGCATCACGACGAGCCCGTTCCTTGTCCTCGCGACGAACGTCTTCGCACTGATGGGGCTGCGTCAGTTGTACTTCCTGCTCGGTGACCTCATCGACCGACTGCACTATCTCGGGCACGGCATCGCGTTCATTCTCGCGTTTATCGGCTTCAAACTCGTCAACCACGCACTTCACCTCAACGAATTGCCGTTCATCAACGGCGGCAAGCACGTCGAATTCATCCCCGAGATCGAGACGTGGGTGTCGCTCGTGGTGATTGTGTTGACGCTCACAATTTCCGTCGTTGCAAGCCTTGCCCGCAGTCGGCGCGAGGAAGCGGACTCCGCGAAACACTGAGCATCGCGCTGATAAACTTGGCGAGATGAACGCCGAACGTCGCCCTCGCACTCTCGCCGAAAAGGTCTGGGATGCGCACCGTGTGGTGACCGGCGAAAACGGTGAACCGGACCTCATCTACATTGACTTGCACCTCGTCCACGAGGTCACTAGCCCTCAGGCGTTCGACGGTTTGCGCATGGCCGGTCGCCCGGTTCGTCGCCCCGATTTGACGATCGCAACCGAGGACCACAACACCCCGACGCTCAACATTTCACAGCAGATTGCCGACCCGACGTCGCGCACGCAGATTGAGACGCTTCGCGCGAACGCGAAGGAATTCGGCATTCGCCTTCACTCCCTCGGCGACATCGAGCAGGGAATCGTTCACGTCGTTGGCCCGCAGTTGGGTCTCACGATGCCCGGCATCACCGTTGTGTGCGGAGATAGTCACACCTCGACGCACGGTGCGTTCGGTGCGATGGCGTTCGGCATCGGGACCTCCGAGGTCGAGCACGTCCTCGCAACCCAGACACTTCCCCTCAAGCCGTTCAAGACGATGGCGATCACTGTCAACGGACACCTGCGTCCCGGCGTGACCGCGAAGGACATCATCCTCGCCGTCATCGCGAAGATCGGCACCGGTGGGGGACAGGGCTACGTGCTCGAGTACCGTGGGACCGCCATCGAGGAACTGTCGATGGAAGGTCGCATGACGATCTGCAACATGTCCATCGAGGCCGGTGCTCGCGCGGGCATGGTTGCCCCGGACGAGACCACGTTCGAGTACCTCAAGGGCCGTCCGCACGCACCGGAGGGGGCCGATTGGGATGCCGCTGTCGCCTACTGGCGCACCCTGCCGACCGACGACGGCGCAACCTTCGATGCCGAAGTCGTTCTCGACGGCAGTTCCCTCGAACCGTTCGTGACATGGGGAACGAACCCCGGTCAGGGAGTCGCCCTGTCGGAGACGGTTCCCAACCCCGCGGACATCGCCGATGCGAACGACCGCGCCGCCGCGGAGCGCGCGCTCGAATACATGGACCTGAAGCCGGGTACCCCGATGAAGGAAATCCCCGTCGATCAGGTGTTCATGGGCTCGTGCACGAACTCGCGAATCGAAGACCTTCGCGCATTCGCCAGCGTCATCAAGGGCAAGAAGCTTCACCCCAACGTCAAACTCATGGTGGTTCCCGGTTCGGCCAGGGTTCGGCTTGAAGCAGAGGCCGAGGGCATTGACAAGATCGTCGAAGATTTCGGTGGCGAATGGCGTTTCGCCGGTTGCTCGATGTGTTTGGGCATGAACCCCGACCAGCTGCAGCCGGGCGAGCGATGCGCGTCGACGTCGAACCGTAACTTCGAAGGACGCCAGGGCAAGGGTGGACGCACGCACCTCGTGTCCCCGCTCGTCGCCGCCGCAACCGCCATCCGTGGCACGCTGTCCAGCCCGTGGGATGTGGAGTAAGCAATGGAGAAGATTTCGACCATCACCGGTATCGGCGTTCCGCTCAAGCGAACCAACGTCGACACCGACCAGATAATCCCCGCCGAGTTCCTCAAGCGCGTCACCAAGACCGGCTTCGATGACGCACTTTTCCAGCGCTGGCGCCAGGAACCCGACTTCATCCTCAATCAGGAACCGTTTGACAAGGGAACCGTTCTCGTCGCGGGAATGGACTTCGGAACGGGCTCGTCGCGCGAACACGCGGTTTGGGCGCTGCGCGATTACGGCTTCCGTGCGGTCATCGCTCCGCGCTTCGCGGACATCTTCCGCGGTAACTCGGGCAAGCAGGGATTGCTCACGGCCGTCGTGCCCGAATCGGTAGTCGAGGCGATCTGGGCGGAACTCGACACAAACCCCGGCACCGAAGTGACGGTCAATTTGGTCGAACGGTCGGTAACGTGTGGAACTGTGACGAGTCCGTTCGAGATTGACGACTACACCCGCT
>JBDLPW010000046.1:0-2952 GCA_039800905.1 Actinomycetota bacterium
GAGTCGAGAGTAGATATTCCCGCGTCCACGGACGCTGCGCGAACGGCTTGCGGTGCGGCCACCACTGCGCGAAGTTGATGACATACGCCCACGACCCAACATTCACAACGATGAGCGCAAAAGGACCGAGCGCCAATACTTCGATATAGAACAACGTGTCCATCAACGGATTGGTGACCGTCGCGTTGGCGGGATCAATGAATACCGCAAGCACCATGTACAAGCCGGCAAGCGCCAGCGCTCGACCGGACCAGCGCATTCCGGGGTGTTCTCCCAGGTCGTACTTCGATGCACTTTCGGTGTTGTTACTCATTTCACGTCCTCCCTGTCATCGACGAGCTTCGATTGTCGCGGAGTGAAGATCCACCCAACGAGCATGGCAAGTAACACGAATCCCGACGTGACGGTGTAGAACGGTGGCCACCACTTGACGACCGCGTTCACCAAGTTGGCATTTTGAGCCATGTGATTGAGTTCACCGGCCGTTACCCCGACCACGAAACCGAGCGATGCGAGCGCGGTAATCGCACCGAAAATTCCGACAATCCGAGCGCCTCGACCGAATGACATGAGCTTTCGCGAGAGCGACGCCTTGTTGGACAGCCAGTTGAATAGTCCGACAATCAGCGTCACTGCGCCGTAAAAGACGAGGATGAGTGCTGCCGGACCGATGAGGAAAAAGAAAATCATGAGGTCCGAGGGAGATGGTTGCCAGTGGTATTTTTCCGTCCACCACCCGAAGAACCAGATCACCCCGGGCCAAACCCCAGCAAGCGCCACCGCGATACTTCCGATGATCATCGCAAGACTTTCGCCGAAGTGCACGAGCTTCTTCGCCTTGGCCGCTTTCGCTTTCGGTGCATACGGATTCGGGGTCGATCCTTCAACAAACGAATTGCCGGTCATCGGTGACCTCCTCGTGGTGGGTTGCCGAAACGCTACCACCGCGAGCGCGAGTTGTGAAGGTTATTCAGAGAGGTCGATGTCGACTGTTTCCGGCGCGAGAAGGTCGTCCGGGACGTGGTCAGGGGCAACGGGCATAACGTTGCGGATGTCGGGCATTTCGTTACCCATGGTCTGCTCGAATCCGGCGACGGCGTATTCGTCGCCAAAGAGGATGCCCTCGACGCTGTTCACGTACGAGGTGCCGTTGAGCGAGTCACTCGCGGCCATTCGGGTTGAGACCTCGCGGAAAAGATCCGCCTGGGAAACGCCGTAGAAGTCAGTAAGGGTGCGAATGATTTCACTCGACGGTTCGGTCTTACCGCGTTCGAGTTCCGAGAGGTGGGCCATGGAAACTCGAGCGCCGTCACGGACGTCGCCGAGAGTCATGCTGAGGCCGGTGCGGATGTCACGAAGGACACCTCCGAGCTGTTCACGAATCAACATGAGTGCTGCTCCTTCCCTCTTGGAAAATCAGTGTACAACTCCCCTATGTCGCGAAACGCACGAATTATTCCGTTCTGAGCGAATTCTCAAGAAGCATTAAGGCGGCGCCAACGGCGAGCGTGCGGATGTCGTCTCGGGACCCCTCGAAGTCACACCTAGTTACCGTCTCATCTCGGTCATTGGCAATGGCGACAAATACGGTTCCGACGGGGACGCCGTCCTGTGGGTCGGGACCGGCTACGCCGGTGGTTGAAATTCCGATGGTTGCCCCGAATTTGGTGCGCACGGCTCGGGCCATCGCGAGGGCGACATCGGGATCGACCGCACCGCGTTCGGCGAGCAGTTCCGCAGAGACTCCGAGAACGGATGCCTTGACGTCCGTTTGGTACGCGACGATTCCCCCCACGACAACGCGTGAGGCCCCGGGGACGGTGACGAGAGTCGAACAGACCAATCCGCCTGTCAGAGATTCGGCGACGGCCACGGTTTCCCCTGCGGCGACGAGTCGTTCGAGCAGCTCGGCCAACTCGGCGCGAGCGCCGTCACTCACATTGGTCACGGACGAACCGCTTTCCACAGATATTCGATTCCGCTCCAAACGGTCAGCACGAATGCGCTAGCCATGAGGAACGTGTTCCACCAGTCGATCCATCCGCCAACGAGTGGCGCGAACGGCGCGATGGCGAAGGCGACCGCAAACGATTGAACGAATGTCTTCGTCTTTCCCAGCCACGACGCACCGTGGACCTCGCGGTGAACGATGGCCATGCGATAGACGGTGATGCCGACCTCGCGAAGCAGGATGACAATAGTCACCCACCACGGCAGTTCGTTGATCGCGGACAACACGATGAGTCCCGCGCCGATAAGAACCTTGTCCGCGATGGGGTCGAGAAGGACTCCGAGTGGCGTGCCGAGGTTACGGGAACGAGCGAGGTGACCGTCGACTCCGTCCAGCGCTGTGCCAGCGACAAATAGGACGAGCGCGACCCACCGCAACGGTCCGGTCGGGTCAATGACAATCAGCCACACGAAAAACGGAGCGAACAGGATGCGCGTCATCGTGATGAGGTTCGCCACATTCCACGGGGAAACGGGTGAATCGCCGGGGCGAGCCACACGGCGCGAATCGGTCACGGTTTACTCCCGGTCGGTGAGTTTCCAGGCGTCCTCGTCGGATTCGCCTTCGACCTCAGGATACCCGTCCAATTGCTTGGCGATCGGGTCGTCATATCGCTCATCCGCCGGCTCGTACTTTTCCGTCGGTGCGTCCTCGGGGTTAATCGAGAACTGCGGGTCGAAGTTAGCATGAGCCGTCGCGGGCTTCGGAGCGGGCACATCGTCTTCGTCGCCGAACGAAATCTTGGGTGCGTTGTCGTCATCGCCGAACGAGATCTTCGGCGCATTGTCTTCCGTGTCGGGAGCATCTTCGAATCGGACCGTTGATTCGGCGACCGGTTCCGGCTCGGGCTCTGCCGCAGCGACAGGCGCAGGCGCCGGGGCCGCCTTCGCTACGGGAAGGTCTTCGCCACGGAGGTTCGCGAGAATCGCGCCGAGCTGATC
>JBDLPW010000047.1:0-3487 GCA_039800905.1 Actinomycetota bacterium
GAACCGGAATCGTCCACCAAGCACCCGCCTACGGTGAGGACGACCAGATCATCACCGGCCAGAACGGCATCGGTGTCATCATCTCGGTCGACGATTCGGGCAAGTTCCTGTCCGACGTCACCGATTTTGCGGGTCAGCACGTGTTCGATGCGAACAAGCCGATCACCCAGCGACTCAAGGCCGATGGACGCCTGTTGCAGCACAAGTCGTACGACCACTCGTACCCGCACTGTTGGCGTTGCCGCAATCCACTCATCTACAAGGCCGTTTCGTCGTGGTTCGTACGCGTTCCCGACTTCCGTGACCGAATGGGTGAACTAAACCACGACATCAACTGGGTTCCCGACAACGTCAAGGACGGGCAGTTCGGCAAGTGGGTCGGCGGCGCCCGCGACTGGTCGATTTCTCGCAACCGCTACTGGGGCTCGCCGATTCCGGTGTGGAAGAGCGATAACCCCGAATACCCGCGCATCGACGTGTACGGGTCACTGGATGAACTTGAAGCGGACTTCGGAGTTCGTCCGACGGACCTGCACCGCCCCATGATTGACGAGTTGACCCGGCCGAACCCGGACGACCCGACCGGCCAGTCGACCATGCGTCGCATCACCGATGTGCTCGACGTGTGGTTCGACTCGGGTTCAATGCCGTTCGCACAGGTGCACTACCCGTTCGAGAACCGCGAGTGGTTCGACACACACAACCCGGCCGACTTCATCGTCGAGTACATCGGTCAGACCCGAGGCTGGTTCTACACGCTGCACGTCCTGTCGACCGCGTTGTTCGATCGCCCTGCCTTCCGCAACGTCATCTCGCACGGAATTGTGCTGGGCAACGACGGTCAAAAGATGTCCAAGTCGCTGCGCAACTACCCCGACGTGTCCGAGGTGTTCGAACGCGACGGTGCCGACGCCATGCGCTGGTTCCTCATGTCGTCCTCCGTCATTCGCGGCGGAAACCTCGTCGTCACCGAGGAGGGCATCCGCGAATCGGTTCGCCAGTTCCTCTTGCCGTTGTGGTCGACGTACTACTTCTTCACGCTGTATGCCGGTGACATCGAGCCGACGCGTCGCACCGATTCGACAAACGTCCTCGATCGCTATCTGCTCGCTAAGACGCGCGAGCTGATTGACGGAGTGACCGAGGACCTCGACGCGCTTGATAGTCCGATGGCCGCCGCCAAGATTCGCGACTTCGCCGACGTGCTGACGAACTGGTACGTCCGTCGTTCGCGCGAGCGTTTCTGGGATGGAACCGATCGCGACGCTGTCGACACGTTGTACACCGTTCTGGAGACCGTCTGTCGTGTTGCCGCACCGCTGGCGCCTCTCGTCACCGAAGAGGTGTGGCGCGGTCTGACTGGTGGCGAGAGCGTGCACCTGACGGACTGGCCGACCGCGAGCGAATTCCCCGCCGACCACGACCTGGTCACCGCGATGGACCGCGTGCGTGAGGTTGCGTCCGCGGGACTCGCTCTGCGCAAGTCGCAATCGCTGCGCGTCCGACTGCCGCTGGCGAACCTCACGGTTGTCGTGCCCGACGCGACCACGGTCGCGAACTTCACTGACATCCTGCGAGATGAACTCAACGTCAAGTCGGTTTCGGTTGTCGAACTGCGCGACGAGTCGGTGGGCGAATACGGCATCACTCGCCGACTCTCGGTCAACGCTCGTGCACTTGGCCCCCGAATCGGCGGTCAGGTGCAGCAGGTCATCGGCGCGACGAAGGCGGGGGACTGGTCCGTCATTGACGGCATTGTTACCGCTGGCGGGATTGCTTTGGAGGAGGGCGAGTACGAACTCGTGCTCGACGTCGCCGACACGGCGGTCGCAGTCTCGTTCCTCGGCAACGGCGGGTTCGTCGTGCTCGACACGGTCGTCACCCCCGAACTCGAAGCTGAAGGTCTCGCACGCGACGTCGTTCGCGCCGTCCAGCAGGCGCGTAAGGAAGCCGGCCTGGAGGTCTCCGACCGCATCCGACTCGAAATCGAGGGTGACGGTGTCGCCGTGCTCGCGATGCGTGAACACCAGGACCTCATCGCGGGCGAGACTCTCGCGGTCGAACTTGAATTGGTCGACGGTCACGGTGGAAGCGTTGAGGTCGGCGCCGGGTCAAAGATCCGTGTCGGAGTGGTGAAAGCATGACCGATTTTCGGGCCGAAGCCGACGCGATCTTTGCGTCGCTGACCGCACGCATCGGCGAAGGCAACCCACAGCCGCGCCTTGATGCCACGCGCATGGCGGTGAACTACTTGGGCGACCCGCAGCAGATGTACTCCGTCATCACGGTGACGGGAACGAACGGCAAGACGTCAACCGCTCGCATGATCGAGTCGTTGTTGCGCGCACACGGATTGCGTGTCGGTTTGATGACAAGCCCGCACCTCCGCCGTGTCAACGAACGCATCCTGATTGACGGCGAGCCCATCAGTGATGAAAGATTCGTCGAGAACTGGCGAGACATCGAATTCCAGATTGGAATGGTCGACAATGACCTCGCCGAACAAGGCAAGGAACCGCTGACGTATTTCGAGGCGCTGACGGTGTTGGCTCTCGCGGCGTTCGCGGACGCACCCGTCGACATCGCGGTTCTCGAGGTCGGCATGGGCGGCGAGTGGGATTCGACGAACGTCGCCGACGCGGATGTTGCCGTGTTCACGCCCATCGACATTGACCACGCCGAGCGGCTCGGTTCGACGGTCACTGAGATTGCTCGTACCAAGGCGGGAATCATCAAACCGGGTTCGATCGTCGTCACCGCCAGCCAAGTCCCGGAGGCCTTGACCGAGATCGTCAACGCGGCAGAAAAATTCGAGTCCGTAATCGTTGCAGAGGGTGACGCCTTCGAACTCGTCTCCTCGCTTTCCGCCGTCGGAGGACAGGTCCTGCAGATCCGCGGTCGCGCCGCGAACTACGGTGATGTTCCTTTGACGCTTCACGGCGAACATCAGGCGCACAACGCGGCTCTTGCGATCGCCGCCGTCGAATCACTTCTCGGTGACGGTTCGCGCGCCATCACAAACGAGATTCTGTCTGAAGCTCTCGGTACTGTCACCAGCCCCGGGCGACTGCAGTACCTTGCGGCAGAGCCGCCCGTCGTTGTCGACGCGGCCCACAACCCGCACGGCGCCGCGGCTCTCGCTCGTGCCATCGAGGCGAACCTGCCGTTCAACCGCGTGTGGTGCGTTCTCGGCGTACTCGCCGACAAAGATGCACTCGGCATCGTCGAAGCGCTTGACCCCGTCGTTGAAGGTTTCATCGTGACGCAGTCAAACTCGGACCGTGCACAGCCCGCCGACGTGCTCGCGGAAACTGTCGCGCGCGTCGCGAGCCCCGATCGCGTCCGAATCGAACCGAACCTGTCGGCCGCAGTTGACCTTGCTCGTCGTTCGTGCGACACCGGGGACGCCGTCATTGTCACGGGAAGTATCACGCTGGTGGGGGACGCAATCGCTCTCGCCGAGGAAGAGGGATGGAAATGACCGAGA
>JBDLPW010000048.1:0-10373 GCA_039800905.1 Actinomycetota bacterium
GAGGTTCATCATATGGCGCATCAGCGGGTATTCCGCGGTCACACCGTCGCCGCCGAGGATTGAACGGACTGTGCTGACAATCTTGATTGCTTCGCGAACATTGTTGAGCTTGCCCACCGAGATCTGCTCAACCGCGAGGTTTCCCGAATCCTTGAGCTTGCCGATGTGGTGCGACAGGAGAACACCCTTCTCGTATTCGACAAATGCGTCGGCGAGCTTGGTCTGTGCGATCTGGGTGCGCGAAATCGGGCGCCCGAAAAGTTCGCGCTGTGCAGCGAAATCGATTGCAACATCGATTGACGCGCGGGCAGCGCCCATGACTCCCCAGATGATCCCGTAGCGCGCCTCGGTGAGGCACTTGAACGGCGAACCGAGCCCAGCCGCCTTCGGAAGACGCAGCGACTCGGGAACACGGACGTTCTCGAGGTCGATGTGGCACTGAATCGATGCACGCATCGACAGCTTCCCCTTGATCGGCGTGGCCGTGTAACCGGGTGTGTCGGTCGGGACGATGAATCCGCGAACGCCTTCGTCCGTCATCGCCCAGATGATGGCGAGGTCGGCGATGTTGGCGATACCGATCCACCGCTTGGCGCCGTTGATAACCCACGAATCGCCGTCCTTGACTGCGGTGGTGAGCATGTTCGCCGGGTCACTTCCGCCGTGAGGCTCGGTCAGTCCAAAGCAACCGGCCTTTTCGCCGCGGGCCATAGGAGGCAGGAACTCGTTCTTCTGCTCTTCCGAACCGAACTTCGCAATCGCCGACATCGCGAGCGATCCCAGCACCGAAACGTGTGTACGCCACGACGTATCGATGGCTTCGAGTTCGTAGCAGACCAATCCATACTCGACGGCACTGGCGCCAGCACACCCGTAGCCCTCGATGTGCATGCCCAGCATGCCGAGGTCGCCCATCTCGCCGATCAGTTCGTCGCGGAGGCGCTGAATTTCGAAATCTTCGTCGATCTGTGGTGCGATGCGCTCGACCGAAAACTTTCGCGCCTTGTCTCGCCACGCGAGTTCGCTTGCGCTGAACAGGGCGTCAAATCCCATGACTTCTTCGGTCTTTGAGAATCCGGACATGCTTACTCCTTTGTGCATCCGCAATTACTCTACTCTTACAGGATTTACACCGTGGCTATTTCCAGGACTTCCCCCACTGTGACAGGGCGTCGAGGACCGGTGAAAGTGCCTGGCCTTTCTCGGTGAGCGTGTATTCAACGACCGGAGGACGCGCGTCGGTGACGTCGCGGCGCACGATTCCGGCGGACTCGAGTTCGCGCAGGCGTTCCGTGAGCAAGCGGTCCGAGAGCCCGGGGACCGCGTTGCGAATGTCACACGCGTGGGCTGCGCCTGCGAGCATCACCGAGACGATCGCGCCCGTCCATCGCTTTCCGATGAGTTCGATCGACTGATGAAGTTCGGTACACACTTCACCGACTGCTTCGACACGCTGGTTCATGACACCTCCCGTTTGCGTTTGATTCTATTGTAATGTACCTTATGTAAGTCACTTACTAATCGTAAGCAATCACCTCGAAAAGGAATCAACATGGAATACAACGCTGACCTCGGTCTGCTCGTTATCCGACTCGCTGTCGGACTCGTCATCGCACCCCACGGTGCGCAGAAGCTCTTCGCCTGGTTCGGCGGATACGGCGTCAAGGGAACGGGCGCCTGGATCGACTCGATGGGCGGAAAGAACGGTTGGGTCATCGCACTCTTCGCCGGTCTCGGTGAATTCTTCGGTGGACTCGGCATCGCTGCCGGACTCCTCACCCCCATCGCGGCAGCAGGCGTCATCATCGTCATGCTCGGCGCCATCGTCACTGCACACAAGGGCAAGGGCTTCTTCAACACCAACGGTGGTTGGGAATTCCCGCTCCTCATCGCTCTCGGTGCACTCGGCATCGCGATCGCTGGTCCCGGTGCTTACTCGCTCGCAGCGACCCTGGGACTCTTCTAGTCCAACGACAAAGGCGCGGTCCCTACTGGGGCCGCGCCTTTGTCGTTGCTGATTACTTGACCGAACCGGACGTGAGTCCGCGAACGAAGTAACGCTGCAGAGCGAAGAACACCGCGATCGGAACAACCATCGAGATGAAGGACGCTGCGGCAACGTTCTGCCATCCGTCACCGTACTGACCGAGCAGGCGCAAAACCTGGTAGGTCATCACGGGGTTCTTCGTTCCGACGAAGATGAATGCGATGAGGTAGTCGTTCCAGACCCAGAGGAACTGGAAGATGGCGAACGACGCAAGCGACGGTACCGACATCGGAATGACGAGTCGCCAGAAGATTTGCCACCAGGACGCACCGTCGATGCGCGCAGCTTCGATTAGAGCCGGAGGCAGCGTCATCATGTAGTTACGGAAGATGTAGATCGCGAGAGGCAAAGCGAACGCGGAGTGCATCAGCCAGGTTCCGGCGAAATTACCAATGAGCGTGAAGCCCGTCGCCATCTTCAGCGCAACCAACCCGCGAAGAACGGGAATGAGTGCCGCCTGAAGCGGGATGACCATGAGTGCAACGATTGCCGCGAACAGAACCTCACGGCCCTTGAACTCAAGGAACGTGAACGCGTATCCCGCGAACGCCGCAATCATGATCGGCAGTACCGTTGCAGGAACCGTCACGACCAGAGTGTTGACGAACGCCGAACCCAAACCGTTGAGGTTGAGGGCCTTGTCATAGGCTCCCAGCGACCACAATTGCTCGGCCGGCTTGGTGATGACTTCCCACCAACCCGACGAGTTTGCGAGGTCACGATCGCGGAAGGACGTAATCATCAGGGCAAAGGTCGGAATCGACCAGACACCAACAACGACGATGAGAAGGATGGTCGAACCCCAACGGAAGTTCGCGAGTTTCGAAGCGAGCTTGTTCATCGCATTGCCTCCTGACGGCGGAAGGTCACGACCTGAACGATCATGAGCGGAATGATGAGCAGTGTGAGTACCGCCACGATGGCCGATGCCTTACCGGGGTTCCCGTTGAGGAAGAACTCCTGGTAGAACATGTAGCCCAAAACCGACGTCTGGAATTGTCCACCGGTCATCGCGAGGACGATGTCGAAGATCTTCATGACCATGATGACCGTCGTGATGAAGACTGACATGACCGTTCCCCAGATCTGCGGAAGGACAATGCGCCAGAACAACTGGATGCTCGTCGCACCGTCGACGCGAGCGGCTTCGATGGTCTCCTCGGGAACAGCCTTGATAGCGGCCGAGATGAGGACCATCGAGAATCCGGTCTGCAACCAGACGATGATGATCATGAGCAAGAACGAGTTGAGACGGAAATCAGTCAACTGTAGCCAGTTCTGCGATTTGCCGCCGAACGCACCAACAATGGCGTTGAGCAGACCCACCTCCGGGCGTCCCGGCGGGACGCTGGCGTAGGTGAATCGCCAAATGGTTGCTGCGGAGACGAACGAAATCGCCATCGGCATGAAGATGAGCGACTTGAAGACTTTTTCGCGTCGCGGGCCGACATTGTTGGTCAACGTTGCGAAGAGCAGACCGGCAGCGACGGTGAAGGCCGGAACGAACGCGATCCACAAGAAGTTGTTGATCAAGACGTCAATGAAGGCGGGGTCGGTAAAAAGGTCGACATAGTTGTCGAAACCGACGAAGCTCTTTTGTCCGTTGTTCATGAACGAATACACGAACGTCAAGACGAGCGGAATAAAAAGTACCAAGATGAGCAGAGTCGCCGCGGGGAGAAGATATGCCCACGCTCGAAGGGACTTCTGAAGTTTGTCGGGTAGTCGATTGACGAGTTGGTCAAGAAGCCAATAAAGCCCGTAGCTTGCTCCGATGCCAACAACAATCGACGCGAGTCCGAAGAGGATGTCCTGAATCATCGGTCAACTCCGTTGTTGTAGGTGAATTGTTTTTGAGAATACTACGGGGGGAGCCATTGCGACTCCCCCCGTAGTTTTACCTATCCGGTTCCGCTTCGAAGAAGCGGAGGGGTTTGGCTATTAGTACTTAGCCTGGATACGGCCGGCTGCGGTAGCCCAGTCGATCTTTCCAGCGATGTACTCGGTTCCAGCAGCCCAGAACTCAGCGTTGACCTCGGTCGGCATCTGGTCAGATGCGTCGAATCCGAAGAATGCTGCGTTAGCCATGGTCTCACCGACGGCCTTGGTCAGGTCGTTCGGGTAGAGGCTGGTGTCGAACGTGGCGTGCGGCGAGACGAAGCTCGACTGCGAAGCCATGACGGTACCAATCTTGTCCGAAGCGATGAACTGAGCAACAGCAACTACGTCTGCGTCCTCGTGTCCAGCGAAGACACCGAAGGAGTCTCCACCACCGAGAACACCAGCGCCTGCGCCGTCAGCCGGAGCCGGGAGCGGGAAGACACCAACGTGAGTGAAGTCACCAGCGGCAACCTCAGCCTTGATTGCGTCGGGGAAGAAGTCCGTGATGAACGAACCCTGACGGAGCATGAAGCACTGTCCAGCTGCCTTGCCACCGGTCTCGAAGAGAGGAGCGGTGTCGCCGAAGCCGTCGGTCGACATCGCAGCGCCGCCACCGTTGACGTTTCCGTCGGTGAGGAGGAGCGAAGCAACCTTGTCTACAGCCTTGGTGACCTCGGGCGAGTCGAAGGTGACATCGCCAGTGATCCACTTGCCGTAGGTCTCGGTTCCGTTGTAGTCGAGGACGTACTGCTCGAGCCAGTCAGTGAACGGCCAACCGGTCGCTCCACCCGACTCGATACCGGCGCACCAGGGGTAGCCCGAACCGTCAGCCTTGATCTGGTCGATCAGAGCGGTGAGTTCAGCGTCCGAGGTGGGGACGGTGTAACCAGCAGCAGCGAATGCAGCAGGGTTGTAGAAGACGAGCGTCTTGACGTTAGCCGAAACGGGGAGACCGTAGAGCTTTCCGTCAGCAGCAACGTTCAGGGTGTCCCAACCGGGAACCAGGGTCTGCTTCGGAGCGTTGAGGTCGAAACCAGCGAGGTCCTCGAGCGAGACGAGAACGCCAGCGTCAGCCTGCTTCTTCAGACCACCGGGCTGCGGCCACATACCGATGTCAGGAGTGTCGCCAGCAGCGATCTTTGCCTGAATGTCGGTGTCGAACGAGGCGAGCGAGGTGAAGGTGACCTTGATGCCACTTTCAGCCGACCATGCGTCGAGTTCGGCCTGGAACGCCTTCGTCTGGGCCTCACCGTATGCACCGAAGATGGTGACTTCACCGTCACCGGCAGGTGCCGAGGGGGCACAACCGGTGAGGGCAAGACCGGTAGCGGCAACCGCGGCGGCTGCTACCGAAAAGCGAATCGCTTTCTTCATTACTTGTCCTTTCACGTGTTACAACTGCCAATTGGAACAGTTGCACATTCAACTTATCCCCCAGCGCGACAACGACCTAGGCAGTTTGGGCATTTTTTGATAACAGTTTGGAAACGCTTACACACCCTATTTGTAAGGACAATATGGAGTTCCGACTTGGTTACTGTGCGCAATAATTGCGACAGTCACACGATTCAATCGCGTAAAGGAGCCCCAATGAAGATTGCAATGGCCAGTGACCACGCAGGGGTGCCACTGAAGCTCGAAATCGCTGCGCTAGTTCGCGCGATGGGACTCGAAGTTGTCGATTTCGGTACGCACACCACCGAGGCAGCCGACTTGCCCGATTACGTCTACCCCGCCGCCCTTGCCGTTTCGAACGGTGAATGCGATCGGGGAATCTTCGTCGACGGTGTCGGTTACGGATCGGCGATGATCGCGAACAAAATCCCCGGAGTTTTCGCCGCTGTTTGTCAGGATTCGTTCTGCGCCGAGTTGGCCCGCTCACACTCCGACACGAACGTGTTGTGCCTGGGAGGAAAGATCATCGGTTCGGCCATCGCACTGGAGATTGTGCGCGTGTGGATGACCACCGAATGGCTCGGCACATCCGAGGAGAAGTACGCCCGTCGTGTCACCAAAGTCATCGACATCGATCGTCGTCACGTTCGCTGAGTTATGAGTGGACCTGAGGGGCAAAACAACCCAGTGGGTTGTTTTGAGGAGGACTGTCATCGGCGGTCCGACCAAATTTAATTCGGTACGGGCATCCTGAGTTACAAGTGGACCTGAGGGGACTCGAACCCCTGACCCCCTGCATGCCATGCAGGTGCGCTACCAGCTGCGCCACAGGCCCTTCGTTGCCGCGTGGGCAACTTGTTTAGGTTACTAGACGAGTGCCGTTGGGGCAAAACGGTCGGCTATGCGTCGTGTGCGGGTAGCAGCAACGGTACGACGGGGCAGTCTCGCCAGAGGCGTTCGAGTCCATAGAACATGCGTTCTTCTTCGTGGAAGACGTGCGCGACGACGTCGCCGAAGTCGAGCAGAATCCAGCGTCCGAGGTCGCGTCCTTCACGTCGCAGTGTTTTGCGTCCGACGAGGTGTGCTTGGTCTTCAATTTCGTCGGCGATTGCTTGTACGTTGCGTTCGTTGCGTCCGGTGACGAGTACGAATACGTCGACGATGGCGAGCGGTTCAGAGACATCAAGCGCGATGATGTCTTCGCCTTGTTTGCCATCTGCCGCGGCGGCAATGGTTTGGGCGAGTTCGATGGAGTCGGTTTGTGCTGTCATGGCTTTCAGAGGATGTCGGTGAAGTAGGCGAGGAGTCCGAGTGTGACGACCGCGATTCCGAGGAATGCCGCGAGCCCGGCGGCAACTGCAGATCCGACGGATGGGATTCGCTTTGCTTCGACCGTGTCGCTTGGTTTTCCGATGATGGAGAGCGCTTCGGATGCGCGGCGCGGGATTCCCGGCTGGTTGACGTCGACTCCCGCGTCGATGGTGGATGTGACTGGTTCGTCTTCGATGAGCGGGTCAAGAATGATTTGCCCGGTGATGAGGATTTCGCCGGTGGGGTGAATCGGGCCGGCGATGTCACCCGTGTGGAAGCTATCCACGACGAGGGTCTGCAGGGTGGGGCTCTGCATGACTCCACTGCCGGTTTCGTGGTTCTTCACCCATTCGTGTTCATTGTCGGCTTCGAGCTGTTCGCGCCAGTCGCCTTCCTTCGCGGGCGGAATAACGGGCGAGGCCGCCGGCACGTCGATGACGGGCGCGACCGCTTCAACGGCAACTTCACCGGTCGTCTCCGGCTTGACCGCGACGACCGGTGCGGGCGCGACCACTGGTGCAGGAACTACGTCAACGACAGGCTCAGGCGCAATAACCGTTTCGGGGGCAACGACCGGTGCGGGCACTGCGGCGACTGGTTCCGGTTCGACAACTGGTTCCGGTTCGACAACTGGTTCCGGTTCGACAACAGGTTCCGGTTCGACTGGCGAGATCGACACGGGCGTGATCGCGGGAATGGGTGCCGACGTATTTGCAGGTTCCGCTTCAACATATGGCTCCACGACGGGTGCCGCAGCAACAGGCATGTCGACGTCCACGTTCATTGGGGCGACGGGTTCTACGGTCACGGGCGTGCTCGGCGCGATGATGTCGTCGAATGAGACGGGTCGCAGTGTTGCTGGTTCGGCAGGTTGCGACCATGCTGCTGCAATCGGGTCCGCCGCTGTCGGTAACGTTTGTGCGTTTTGACGGGCGAGCTCTTCGGCGACTGCGGTCAGATCGCCCGTCAGAGCACGTTCTTCCATCTTCTTGACTTCATCGTCGATGGCGGGAACCGAGCCGCTAGGCCACTGCGGCATCGCGGCGCCAAGGTTTTCGGTGTTGGAGATCGGTGAAACCGAGCCAGTTGGGTACGCACTCGGCGCCGCGTCGACGTAAGAATCATCAACACCGACAACGACATCAGCAGGAAGCGTGGGAACGGCACCCGTGTGGTGGCGAATTTCGTCTTCGATGTCGAGAATTCCGGCCTCCGCCGCATCGAGCATCTCGGCGGTGAGCATCGGGATGACACCGGTTTCGCGAGCGAGTCGACGAAGCTCTTTACGAGACGGTATTCCACCTTGGCCGTTCGCGTCACTCGGGGCGGCGACGGCGGCGACATCTGCGAGCGGCGCGTCAATCAGTGACTGCTCGGCGACGTAATCGTCAGATCCACCGGACAACGCACGCTCTGCCTCACGCCGTTCACGGCGCGAGAGGAAAGGCTGTTCGGCGTCAGTCATTTCATCCACGATACAGCGCGTGCTTGGCAATGTACTGAACAACTCCGTCGGGTACGAGATACCAAACGGGCGAGCCAGATCGGACTCTGTTGCGGCAATCAGTGGATGAGATGGACAGTGCGGGGACTTCGAGTTGGCTCACGTGTTCAGCAGGGAGATCCGCCACAGATAAGGTGTGTCCGGGTCGAGTGACCGCAACGAAGTGCGCGAAATCCCACGCCTGATCGATGTCTTTCCACTCGAGGATTTGGGCGATTGCGTCGGCACCAGAGATGAAGTACAGGTCATCGTTCGGATACTGCGCACGCAGGTCGCGCAGTGTGTCGACGGTGTAGGTCGGACCGTCACGGTCGATGTCAACTCGCGAAACTGTGAACCGCGGATTGGACGCAGTCGCGATGACCGTCATGAGGTAGCGGTGCTCCCCTGCCGATACGTCACGCTTGTGATACGGCTGACCCGTCGGGACGAAGATGACTTCGTCCAACTCAAAATGTTTCGCTACTTCGCTAGCGGCGACGAGGTGTCCGTGGTGGATGGGGTCGAACGTGCCACCCATCACCCCGATTCGACGTCGGGTCGACTCGTCGGCCACAGAGATTCCTAGTGGTGTGCGTCGTGGTCGTTCTTGCGGCGCTCGTTGCGGTGTGCAACGTCACGGTTCGCGAGAGCTACAACTGCGAGGGCCGCAAAACCTGCAGCGAAGATGCCGGCCCAGACGATGGGCGGAAAGAAGAGAGGTGCAAGTTCCTCTGCTGCGGCGATGACGGTAATCACGTGAATCTCCTCTGATCGAGTAGTTCTAGACTACCTGCGCCACTGCCCATTTCCACGCACAATCCACTTCGTGCTGGTCAGTTCCGGCAATCCCATGGGTCCGCGGGCGTGCAGTTTTTGGGTCGAAATTCCCACCTCGGCTCCGAATCCGAATTCGCCACCGTCCGTGAACCGGGTCGACGCGTTGACCATGACCACCGCGGAATCCACTTCCTGGAGGAACTTTTCAGCGTTCGCCATGTCATTCGTGATGATCGAGTCGGTGTGGTGGGTCGAGTTTCGGCGGATGTGATCGATGGCGTCCTCGAGCGTGTCGACGACTTTCACCGCGACATCCATCGACAGGAATTCGTGACCAAAGTCCTCGGGGGTTGCGGGGGTCGTCCCCGTCACGAGAGAAGCAACGGTCGGATCGGCATGCACGGTGACACCAGAATCGCGCAATCGACCGACAACGTCGGGGATAAGCCTCGCGGCGGCATCCTTGTGCACAAGAAGCGTTTCCAGTGCGTTACAGACGCCGACACGTTGCGTTTTCGCGTTGTGAACGATGTCGGAAGCCATCTGCAGGTCGGCGGTTGCGTCGAGAAAAATGTGGACGACGCCCGCGCCTGTCTCGATGACGGGAACGCTGGAATCGTTGACGACCGCGTTAATAAGTTGCGCACTCCCGCGCGGCACCAGAACATCGACGAAACCGCGCGCGTTCATCAGTCGCGTTGCGCCGTCACGTCCGAACGAATCAATTGTTTGCACTGCTGTACGCGGCAATCCGACGGATTCGAGCGCACCTTGGATGACGTCAACGAGAACGGTATTCGTCGCCTCGGCGGCGGAACCTCCGCGAAGTACCGCAACATTCCCCGATTTGAGCAGAATTGCGGCGAGGTCAACGGTGACGTTGGGTCTGGCCTCATAGATCGCACCGACAACACCGAACGGAACACGAACCTGGCTGAGTTGCAGACCGTTGGGAAGGGTGCTGCCGCGGAGCACTTCGCCGATGGGATCGGGCAGGGCGATGATGTCCCGCACCGCGCTGGCAAGCCCCGCGACGCGCTCATCGGTCAACGAGAGGCGGTCGAGAAGTCCCGCTTCCATACCGCCGGCTTCTCCACGCGCGTAATCCTCCGCGTTTGCCTCGACAATTCGGGCCGTGTTCGCGACCAACGCAAGGGCAATTGACTCGAGCGCGGCGTTCTTGACGTCGGTTCCCGTGCTCGCGAGGACGATGGATGCGTCTTTCGCGTCTTCGAGAATTGTCTGGAAGCCGTCGCTCATGTCGTTCAGTTTAGGCGCGTGCGGAGGGGTCGGCTTCGAACCACGTACCGACCTCGTCGCCGTTGAGAGCAGGCGCAATGTTTGCCGCTGACGTGAGGATGACGGGTACGCCGTTGTCGGTCGCGTAACGGGCTGCCTGAATCTTCGTTTCCGCTCCCCCGGTACCGACGGACGAACCGTTTCCGCCGATGACAATTCCCGCGAAGTCGTCCTCGT
>JBDLPW010000049.1:0-5999 GCA_039800905.1 Actinomycetota bacterium
CATCGAGCAACTCTCGCGTGCGGGGGATTGACGGTCGCGGTGATGGCGGGCGGACTCGACAATCTGTATCCGTCTGGACATGAGGAACTCCTCAGGCGAATCATGACCACTGGCGCCGTCGTGTCCGAGGTGTGTCCCGGTGGCGCTCCCACTCGCTGGCGATTCCTGCAACGCAATCGGCTCATCGCTGCGATGTCGGGCGGGACAACCGTCATCGAAGCGGGGTACCGCAGCGGTTCACTAAACACGGCAACTCACGCTCGTGATCTTGACCGACCACTCGGTGTCGTGCCCGGACCCATCACGAGCGGTCAGTCGGCGGGTTGCCACCGACTCCTGCGAACCAACCCCGCCGCGCAATTGGTTACGAGCGTCGCCGAGATGATCGATCTGATGACGGGTGACGTCACCGGGGACCGCATCGACGCTAAAGATTCCGACGAAGTCGTTCGCGTGCTCGATGCGCTGTCATCGACGCCTCGGGACGTTTCGGGAATCGCCGCACGGTCGGGGCTGGCCGAAAAGGTGGTGACCGCATCGCTCGGAATTCTCGATGCAGAGGGTCGCGTCGCCCAATCCGACAACGGGTGGACGCGAACCTAACATCGGGCGCGGAGTAGTCTGCAGACATGTTCTTTGAAGAGCCGAAGCCGACTCACGTCATCGCGCACATTTCGGACACCCACCTGTTGGGTGGATCGCGCAAGTTGTTCTCGGCGGTCGATGTCAAAAAGAACCTCACCACCCTGCTTGAGCGACTGCGAGGTACGGGCTACGCGTTCGACGCTCTCGTGTTCACGGGTGACTTGGCCGATGTGGCGGAACCTGAGGCGTACCGCTGGATCCGCCAGCAGGTCGAACCGGTCGCGTCGGAACTGGGCGCGCAGGTGGTGTGGGTGATGGGGAACCATGACGAACGTGAACCGTATGCGCGCGAACTTTTCGACGAAGATTCGGACGGGTCTCCGCACGACCGTGTCTACGAGGTCAACGGATTGCGCATCATCGCGATGGATTCGACGGTGCCGGGATACCACCACGGGGACCTTGAGGATTCGCAACTGGAATGGCTCGGCCAGCAACTGAAGACCCCTGCGAAAGCCGGAACCGTTCTTGCCCTGCACCACCCGCCGATTCGCAGTCACAACCCGCTCGTTCGGATGATTGAACTGTTCCGCCAGGACCGCCTTGAACGGGTCGTGCGTGGAACCGACGTCCGCACCATCCTCGGTGGACATCTGCACTATTCGACTTTCGGAACCTTTGCCGGCATCCCCGTTGCTGTTGCATCGGCCACCTGTTACACCGTCGACATGGGGACCTCGAAGGACAACCTTATGACGGCAGTGGACGGTGCGCAGTCCATCCAGCTCGTCCACGTGTACGACGACACCGTCGTCCACACCGTCATCCCGGTTGACGATTTCCCCGCGATCGCGTCCTACCCGGCGACACTCGCGGCGCTCGCGACGTCAATGACCGAGGAGCAGATTCTCGAGATGGTGTCGAGCAAGAACTCCGACTTCAACAAGGCCGAAAGGGAATCGTCCGCCGGCGACAGCTAATCGACGTTGTCGACGTGGCGCGAGTATGCGCTGTTGACCTTTTCCAGGAACTCGGTAATGACGGCCAGTTGGTTCGACGAGTAGTCGGTGAGGACATCGTTGACGTCGACGACCATCGCCCGCAATTCAGCCATGATGAGTGCGACTGATTCGGGGCTTGCCGTGACCACGATGCGTCGACGGTCTGTGGGGTGGTTGTCGCGGTTGACGTGGCCCATATCGATCAACCGGTCGACTGACGCGGTCATTGCCGCGGGGGTGATTCGAACAGCTTCGGCCAGTTCACCGGGGGATAGCGGTCCGCGTTGAATGAGAGTCTCCATGACGACTCGGTCGGTCGGGTTGACCGCGGTCATTGCCTCAATCTTTCGCTCGAAGCGGCGCGAGAGTTGAGTGAAGTCGCGAAGCAACTCGGTCGGCGGTCTGACACCGTCGATCCGGTTTCGAGGTTGCGCTTGCGTGCTCACGAAGATAGTGTAACAATCAAATAGTTTGATTGTCTAACTATCTGAACCCTGGAGTCTGCATGTTCCTCAACAAGGCCTATCGTTTCTGGACGGCACTCGTTGCCCTCGTCATCGCGTTTGCACTGGCGGGCGCCGCGTTTGCACTGTCCAAGTTGGAAACGGTCGAGACAGCGCCCGAGACCGGAGCTCCGTCCAAGTCGGAGGCTGCCGAGGTTGCGCGACTAACGGAAAACTTCCCGGCCGCATCGGGAACGGCCGTATTCCTCGTGTACACGTCCGAAAATGATTTGACGACCAGTGAAATCGACGCTATCAACACGAATGTTGCCGCGCTTTTCGAGAAGTACACGGACATCCCGTTCGCGCCGAAGGCTGAAATCTCCGAGGACGGAACGACGGCGTCGGCGGTTGTGCCGCTCGACAGCACTAACGAGGTGGATTTCCGCAAGGAACGTTATACCGACATCAAGTCGACTGCATCGACAGGTCTCAGTGGTGTGGACCTTTACATCTCTGGCCCCGAAGGGTTCACCTACGACATCTCGAACGTCTTCGCGGGTGCGGACATTACCCTTCTCATCACCACCGCGAGCGTCGTCGTCGTGCTGCTTCTCGTCACCTATCGATCGCCGATTCTGTGGACTGTTCCGCTGCTCGTTGTCGGTCTCGCCGACTCTCTCGCCGGTACAGTCTCGAAAAAGGTTGCCGACCTCCTTGGCACACAACTCGACGCGTCGGTTGGTGGAATCCTGTCCGTCCTTGTGTTCGGTGCGGGCACGAACTACGCGCTGCTCATCATTTCCCGCTATCGCGAGGAACTCATCAAGCACGAAAAGCGACCCGAGGCGATGGCGAACGCCGTCCGCGGAACCGCCCCGGCAATTCTCGCCTCCGGTGGGACCGTCCTCATCGTCATGGCGGTGCTCATGTTCGCGCAGGTGGACGGCAGCCGTCTGCTTGGGCTGGCGGGTCTTGTGGGCATTTCGATCGCGATGATCTTTGGTATCGGCGTGCTTCCGTTCGCGCTCGTGATTTGGCCGCGCGGAATCTTCTGGCCCCTTACCCCGAAGTTCGGCGTCGCTCCCAAGCGTGAAAGCATGTGGAAGCGAGCTGGTCTGTCGATCGCCAAGCGACCCGTTATCGCCGGAATCGCCTCCGCGCTACTCGCCCTTGGCCTCGCCGCTCCGGCGCTCGGTGTTCAGGTCGGCCTCACACAAAACGAGCGATTCCTGACCAAGCCAGACGCGGTCAAGGGAATTGAAATCCTCGTCGACAAGTTCGAATCGTTCCAGGGCTCGTCCATCACGGTTCTCACTCACGACGCGGATGTCGACGCAGTTCAGTCGTACCTCGCCGACCGCGGCGACATGGTCGAGCTACCAGCACCCGTCGTTCCGCCGATTCAGGGAATGCCAGGTCAGCCCCCCGTCATGAACCCCGCACCCAAACCCGACCCGATTTACTCGGAAGTGGGCGACTCGCAGGACGGCTGGACCGTCATCACCGCCAAGATTGATGCTCCGTCCGAATCCGAGACGACCGCGGCGGCAATCCACGATATCCGGGCCGATCTCGACACCGTTGGTGATGGCGAAGCCCTCGTCGGGGGAACGGATGCGGCGGTCGTCGACACCAAAGACGCGATCACCGCAGACGAAGGGCTCATCTTCCCCAGCGTCCTGCTCGTCGTGTTCCTCATGCTCGTCGTGGTGCTGCGTGCACTCGTCGCCCCGCTGCTGCTCCTCGCTACGGTCGTCGCGTCGTACTTCACCGCCATCGGCACCTCGTGGCTGCTCTTCCAGGGGATCTGGGGCTTCCCGGCCCTCGACTCGAACGTGTTCGTTCAGACGTTCCTGTTCCTCGTCGCCCTCGGAATCGATTACAACATGTTCCTTATGACACGCGTCAAGGAAGAATCCGAACTGCTTGTGAACGGCAAGCCAGCCGGAATCATCGCGGGCATGACTAACGCGCTCGGTGCGACCGGTGGGGTTATCACCAGCGCGGGTGTCCTGCTCGCCGCAGTGTTCGCGGTCCTTGGAGTCCTGCCGCTCATTACCCTGACCCAGATCGGTGTCATCGTCTGCGTCGGTGTCTTGCTCGACACGCTCCTCATCCGCACCGTCGTCGTTCCGTCGCTGACGTTCCTCATCGGGGAGAAGATGTGGTGGCCGCGCAAGACGGGCGTGGCAGCGAAGTAGTCCACTCCCGCGGGTTCACACTGGAACCGTGAGAATCGACGACTCGGTCGCGCGTTTCCTCCACGAGATGGAGGCGGCGCGCGACGCGAGCGTGCACACACTTCGTGCGTACCGAGGAGACCTGGACCTGTTCGTCCAGTCTCTCCCCAAAGCGGATGCGACAGAACTCACCGACATTTCGTTGGAGGACTGCCGTTCGTGGGTGTGGGCGATGTCGACAAAGGGCGATTCCGCGAGTTCGATCGCGCGCCGTGTCTCGTCGGTGAAGAGCCTGTTCCACTGGTTGCACGCGCGCGGAGACACCCCAGCCGACATCGCCGCGCGCCTGGCCGCACCCAAGAAGCCCAAACACCTTCCCCGAGTCGTCAGCAAGACCGCGATGACCGAGGTGCTCGAATCCCTCGCAGCGCTCGCCGACACCGGCGACCCGATCGCCATACGCGACCTCGCCATTTGGGAACTGCTGTACGCCAGCGCTCTGCGCGTCAGCGAAGTCGTCGGAATCAGGGAAAGCGACTTCGATTGGGCGGACAACACCGTGCGAGTCCTGGGCAAGGGGTCCAAAGAGCGCATCGTCCCGTTTGGAACACCCGCTCGTGTCGCGCTTCTCGCCTACCGCGACACGGGTCGCCCCGCGCTTCCCGTCTCGCCCGAGACGGCTTCGTTCTTCGTGGGCGCTCGCGGAAAACGCCTGACGACGCGAACCGTGTACGAACTTGTGTCGCGCATCATTGGCGAAATCCCCGGTCAGGGTCCGAAAGGTCCGCACACTCTGCGCCATTCAGCGGCGACGCACCTGTTGGACGGTGGGGCAGATCTGCGGAGTGTCCAGGAAATCCTCGGTCATGCCAGCGTTGGGACGACCCAGATTTACACACACGTCTCCAGCGAACGACTCAAATCGGCGTACAAGACGGCTCACCCCAGGGCGTAGGACTCGATCCACGAGTCGTACACGACGATTCGCGGCGGATTGCCGAGAAAGTCGAGCGGGTTCACATACATTCCGTTGACACGAACACCGAGGTGGATCGCGTTGTAGTCATCGTGAGTCGCGTTGACGACACCGACAGGTTCGCCGCCGTGAACGACATCACCGCGCCGAACGCTTGCCTCGATGGGCTCCATCGAGACGATCGAACCGTCTGCGGTGTCAATCGACAGAACCGACCGACCGGCGACGACCCCCGCGAACCAGATGACCCCGTCGACAGGTGATCGCACCTCGCGGCCGCGAATCGCGCCGATATCGATTCCGCGATGCCCCTGCGAATAATCCGATTCGGGCCGCTCGAAACCCCGCAAAACCGGGCCGACGACCGGCCACGACCAATTCGTGTTCGCCCCCGCCCTATCGATGCCCACAACGAGCAACAACATGACGAGAACAGCTAACAGCGGGGGAGGAAGTCGCCGAGTCACGCTCATTCCTTCAGAATCCCGAATCACACGAGCCAAACCGCACGCGGAATTCGATTTGGTGCATAACTCGTCATCCACAACCCGTGTGCACGAGCGTCAAATCGCTGTGTAAACTAGAGGGACGTCCATTTCGGTGGGCGAATTCGCGTGTTCATCAGCGATCGAATCCGTTGGTCCCCAAGTGGGTGGCATCGATCCGAACACCAGGGCAAGTGACAACCGTCACTGCATAAAACCACGAGTAAGGAGAACGGCAATGGCCGTTGTAACAATTCGCCAGCTGCTCGACAGCGGTGTTCACTTCGGACACCAGACCCAGCGCTGGAACCCGAAGGTCAAGCGCT
>JBDLPW010000050.1:0-16596 GCA_039800905.1 Actinomycetota bacterium
GTGACCGTGTGTGTCCCCGAGGACGTTCAGGCCGAAGTCATTGACGTTCCGCTGGAGTGGCTTGCCGACCGCGAATGGCACATCCGCCGTCCGCGTGCCGAGCGCAGCGCTCTCGAGGCCGCGGCGAAGGCCATCCGCGGAGCGAAGAAGCCGCTCATCGTCGCTGGCGGTGGTGTTATCTATTCAAACGCTCACGCTGAGCTTCGTGCGTTCGTCGAAAAGACGGGTATCCCGGTCGGCGCATCGCAGGCCGGTGTCGGGTCGCTGACGTGGGATCACCCGCAATATCTCGGTTCGGTCGGCGCCACGGGAACATTTGCCGCGAACCGTGCGGCGCACGACGCCGATGTTGTCATCGGTATCGGAACGCGTTACTCGGACTTTACGACGGCAAGCCGTACTGCGTTCCAGAACAAAGACGTCACGTTCGTCAACCTTAACATCGCATCGTTCGACGCTTTCAAGCACGGGTCAACTCACGCAGTCGTCGGGGATGCGCGCGACAGCCTCGCCGAACTGCTTGCCCTCGTGGGGGAGTACTCGGTCGACGAATCGTATCGCGCGGCTTACGGCAAGAACCTGGCGGACTGGCACAAGGCTGTCGACGAATCGTTCGTTGACCAGAAGCGTGATCTGCCCGGTCAGTCTGAAATCATCGGTGCGGTCCAGGGCGCGATGGACGATAGAGACGTCGTGGTGTGTGCGGCCGGATCGTTGCCCGGCGACCTTCACAAGTTGTGGCGTGTTCGCGATGATCTCGGGTATCACGTCGAATACGCGTTCTCGACGATGGGGTACGAAATCGCGGGTGGTATCGGTGTCGCCCGAGCCGATGCGACTCGCGACGCCGTTGTGATGGTTGGCGACGGGTCGTACCTCATGCTCAACTCGGAAATCGTTTCCGCTGTCGCCGAGGGAATCAAGTTCATCGTCGTCCTCATTCAGAACCACGGATACGCGTCGATTGGGCACCTGTCCGAGGACCTCGGTTCGCAGCGTTATGGAACCCTGTACCGCACGCACGACAAGACGGCAAACACATTCTCGACCGGAGACAAGTTACCGATCGACCTCGCGACGAATGCCGAATCACTGGGTATGGACGTCATCCGAATTGAACCGTCGAGCGATGCGCTCGCGGACCTTGCCGCCGCGGTGAAGACCGCAAAAGCGAGTACCCGTGCGACGCTCATTCACATCAACTCGGACCCGCTTCTCTATGCGCCGGACGGCGAAGGATGGTGGGACGTTCCCGTTGCGGCCGTCTCGACTGTGAAGTCGACGCAAAAGGCACGCGCCGAATACGACACACTCGTCGCCAAGCAGCGCCCGCTGCTGGGCTAGAACCACACCACCGATTCGAAGGAGAAACGACATGGTACGCATCGCTCTTGACCCCACTCCGTTCCACAGCACCCATTCGCTGCTTGAGTTTCCACGCGTCGCCGCAGAGGCAGGTTACGAGTGGTTGCAGTTGACGCCGCACCCGGACATGATCCCGTTCTTCAACCACCCCAAGGCGGACGACGAACTCGTCAAGAAGTTCGCGAAGGCAGCAAAGGACGCGGGCGTCGGCATCGCGTCGACGTTGCCGGTGCTTCGCTGGTCGGGACCTGACGAGGACGCTCGTGAAGCGGCCGTTCGTTACTGGAAGCGCGTCATTCGCATCACCGCCGAGCTGGGTGTTGACCGCATCGGAACTGAGTTCTCTGGTCGCCCCGAGAAAGCGGAAGAATCGGAGCGCGCGTTCTACCGCTCTATGGAAGAGATCGTTCCTCTCGTCGAGAAGGAGGGAATTAAGGTCTTCATCGACCCGCACCCCGACGACTTCGTCGAAAACGGTCACGCCGCGTGGCGCGTGATCCGCGGGATTAACTCGAAGAATTTCGGAATGGTGTACGTCGCGTCGCACACTTTCCACATGGGGAACGACCCGCTTGGAATCATGCGTGAGGTGGGGGACCGCATCGGAATCGTGCATGTGTCCGACACCATGGACCACAACCGTTCGCACGGTCTTCGCTACATCACCAACCCGCCCGGAAACGCCGTTCGTGTCCACCAGCACCTGCGCATCGGTGACGGCGACGTTAATTGGGACGAGTTCTTCGGTGGACTTAGCGAGATCGGGTTCCTGCAGGCCAAGGACACGGTCATGTGTTCGAGCGTGTTCGCGGAGAACGAACGCGCGCACGAGACCGCGGTCTACCAGCGCGAAACGATGGAGAAGTACATCGCGAAGTTCGCGAAGTAATTGAAAAACGACGTGGCGGCGAGGGAAACCTCGCCGCTACGTCGTTAACGTGTCGGTCGCCTAACGTCTGGCCGACGTGGTTCCGGCGACGGGCTCGATCGCAACCCACGCGTTCGTAGCGTGTGATTGTTCGGCTGCGTCGTTTACTCGAGCGGCCAACAGTGCATCGTTGATGTTTGAGTTGAGGTTTCCGCCATTGACAACCGCATCGAGGAATTTACGTGCTTCGATAATTTTGAGATCGTCGTATCCCATGGATGTTCCGGCACCGGGTTGGAAGTGGGAAAAATCACCGAAGGCTGGCCCGGCCATGACCCGTTGGTAGCCAACGAGTGGTTCATTTCGACCCAATGCCAGTTCGACCTCGTTGAGGCGTTCGAAGTTCCATTTGACGGAGCCCTCGGTACCAAAGATTTCGATCTCGTATCGCGCGCGATTTCCGATACTGACACGCGATGATTCGAGCGTTCCTATCGCGCCGGGCGCCATCGAATCAGGGCCGAACTGCACCAGCAACGCTGCGTAGTCCTCATTTTCAACATCTTTGAGTGGCCCGTCGCCACCCACGTCGAAGTGCGTGCCGGCGCCGCTGGCCTCGGGTCGTTGCCCGTGAATGATGCTCGTGCGCGCACTCACATCCGAGATGGCCCCGACGGTGTAGGCAAAAAGGTCGGACAGGTGACCGAGCAAGTCGCCGAGAACTCCAGAGCCGGCGAGGTTTCGCACGAAACGCCAGGAGAGCACTCCACGTGCGTCGGCTGAATAGTCGGCGAAGAAGACGCCACGTACGTTCGTGATGCGTCCGAGTTTGCCGTCCGCTATCAACGTTCGGATGTATTCAATCGCGGGCACGTGGCGGTAGTTGAACCCGATCGACGTGATGATGTTGTTGGCAACCACCGCAGCGTGCAATTCGGCGGTGTCCGTCGCGTTTCGACCGACGGGTTTTTCGATCCACAGCGCTTTGCCCGCCTGCGCGACCGCGATTCCGATTTCAGCGTGAAGGAAGTTGGGCGCACACACGGAGACGACTTCCACCTCGGGGTGGTTGATGACGTCGTGGTAATCCGTGGTGGATTCGCGATATCCAAGCACGTTTCGCGCGTATTCACCACGTTCCTCGACCGTGTCCGCCGCGATGATGAGGTCGGGAAAGACTCCCAATTCTGGGTACGTTACCGGAATCGCTTGATATGCGCGGGAGTGTACCTTTCCCATCCAGCCAACGCTGATGAGTCCGACGCCGACGTGACGTGCAGTATTTTTTGTGATTTCGTGGTCCTCCGTTACTTTTCGACGAGCGTGACTTCGAACGAGTACAGGTCAGGGCGATAGAAGTGCGACCCGAATTCGACCCCTTGCCCTGAGTTGTCGAACGCGGCGCGTTCCATGGTGAGTAGTGCGGATCCGCGATCAATGTCGAGCAACGCCGAGTCTGCAGCGGAACTTGCGCGAGCGCCAATCTTCTGCTTCGCGACACGAATTGCAACCCCGCGCGCGCGAAGCAGCTCGTAGAGGCCCGCCGATGCCAAGTCTTCCTCGGTGATGTCGGTGAATTGTTCGGGCAACCAGTTTTCGAGGACGGCTACCGGTACACCGTCTGCCACGCGAAGACGACGGGTGTGAAGCACCTTTGACCCAACGGGAACGCCAAGTCTGTCGGCAACGACTTCGCTGGCGGTATCAATCGAGTGATACAGCAACTGAGTTGATGGCTTCTGACCTGTCGTGGCTAGGTCATCGAACAGCGAGGTGAGTTCCACTCCGCGTGTGACGCGACCGTGGACGACCTGTGTTCCGATTCCACGACGTCGTACGAGCAGGCCCTTGTCAACTAGGTCCTGGATGGCGCGACGGATGGTTGGCCGACTGAGATTGAGGCGCTCCCCAAGTGAAATTTCGTTTTCTAATCGTGCGCCGGCGGGAAGCCGCCCGTCCATGATGGCTTCTTCGAGTCGCTGCTCGACCTGAAAGTAGAGGGGGATTGGCCCTGAACGGTCAAGGTTGGTGAACAACGTTGCCATCGCATCGGTCGTCATCGCTCGCCGCCTTTCAAAGTCTCGTGATTGTCATATTGTATGGACATTCTCCGAGTTCGGGGTAATGCAGTCGCTATGCTGAACGGGTGTCCGATGCCAAACGCACCATCCCGGCCATCGTGGCAATGGCAATGTGGGCGACCAACTTCGTGTTTTCACCCGCCGTTCTCGACGTCGTCGGACCGATCCAGCTGACGGGTATTCGGTGGATTGTCTCGCTCGTCGCGTTGGTGCCGCTCGCATTCTGGCTCGAGACCCCTAACCTTGCTGTGATCCGCAGCGAATGGAAGACGCACGTCGTTCAGTCAATCCTTGGATATGTCGGTTACACGCTGCTCCTCTACAACGCTCTGGGAATGACATCCCCCGTGACGGCCGCAGTACTGGTCGCACTGAACCCGGCCACCATCGCCATCGCGGCCCACTTCGTCATCCACGACAAGCTGTCAGTCTCGGCGGTAACAGGCATCGTGGTGTCGTTCATTGGCGCCGTGATTGTTGTCCTCGGCGGTCAAGACCTGTCCGCGCTGTCCATCGGTCTCGGCGACATCATGCTGCTCATCGCGACTGTTCTTTGGACGGTGTACTCGATGATCGCACCCCGCGTGAAAACGCAACCGATTACCGCGACCGCAGTGCAAGCGGGAATGTCGGGAATCATGATGTTGCCCCTGATGGCGTTCGACCTCGTCGCCGGAAACACCGGTTGGCTTGCGCTCGACGGAATGGGGTGGCTTGGCGTTGTGTGGATCGGACTCATCCCGTCCGCAGGTGCCTACTTTCTGTGGAACGTCTCGTCGGAGTGGATCGGGCCGACTCGCACGGGTGCATTCCTCAATCTCATCCCGGTGTTTACCGCGGTCTTCGTTCTGTTGCTCGGCGGAAGCGTGACTGTGTGGCACATCATCGGCGGCGCACTCGTTCTCGTCGGCGTCACATTCGCCGGACGCCGAGCCGTCAAGCAGTAACCAGCGCTCGCCTAGACTTGTGCGGTGGCTCTTACCATCGGCATCGTCGGACTCCCTAACGTAGGCAAGTCGACCCTCTTCAATGCACTCACTCGCAACAACGTTCTCGCGGCGAACTATCCGTTCGCGACGATTGAACCCAATGTCGGAGTCGTCAACCTTCCCGACCCGCGCCTGAACAAACTCGCCGAGATTTTCGGCAGTGAGCGTCTCTTGCCTGCACCGGTGTCTTTCGTCGACATCGCCGGAATTGTCAAGGGTGCGTCAGAGGGTGAAGGACTGGGCAACCAGTTCCTCGCGAACATTCGCGAAGCGGACGCCATCGCCCAGGTCGTGCGCGGCTTCGTCGACGGCGACGTCGTCCACGTTGCTGGCAAGGTGGACCCCAAGGACGACCTCGAGACCATCAACACCGAGCTAATTCTTGCCGACCTGCAGACCCTCGAAAAGGCGATTCCGCGATTCGAAAAAGAGGTCAAGGGCAAGAAGATGGAGCCCGAAGTTCTCGCGACCGCCATAGAGGCGAAGTCGATCCTTGACGGCGGAACTCCGCTGTCGATCGCGCCGAAATTTGACGCGACGCCGATTAAAGAACTCGGTCTTCTCACGTCCAAGCCGGTTCTTTTCATCTTCAACGTTGATGAGTCGATACTCACGGATGCGGCAAAGAAAGCAGCACTCGCGGAGCTCGTAGCACCTGCGAAGGCTGTCTTCCTCGACGCGAAGGTGGAGAGCGAACTGATCGACCTCGACCCGGAAGACGCCAAGGAACTACTCGAGTCAACCGGGCAGACCGAAAGTGGTCTCGACCAGCTCGCCCGAATCGGTTTCGACACCTTGGGGCTTCAGACGTACCTGACGGCTGGCCCGAAGGAAGCGCGCGCGTGGACAATCGGCAAGGGATGGAAGGCGCCTCAGGCTGCCGGAGTCATCCACACCGACTTCGAAAAGGGTTTCATCAAGGCAGAAATCGTCTCGTTCGAGGATCTTGTCGAGTGCGGCTCTATCGCTGAAGCCCGCGCCAAAGGCAAGGCCCGCATTGAAGGCAAGGACTACGTCATGCAAGACGGCGACGTCGTCGAATTCCGTTTCAACGTCTAGGAGACATCGTGGCAACTGCACTCATCACAGGGGCAAGCTCGGGAATCGGCAAGGAACTCGCGAGGGCGCTTGCCGCGCGTGGTTACGAACTCATCCTTGTCGCACGTCGCAAGGACAGATTGACCGCACTCGCGTCGGAACTGAAGTCGGCACACAAAGTCGGTGTGTCCGTATACGCAGCGGACCTGTCGAAGCCCGGCGCCACCGCGGCGCTCGAGAAATCGGTTCGCAAGGATGGGCATTCGGTTGACGTCCTTGTCAACAATGCGGGCTTTGGCACGAACAACCGAGTCATTAATGAGGACCGCGCGACAGTTGCCGACGAGATTGCCCTCAACATTGGTGCGCTCGTCGACTTGACCATCGCGTTTCTGCCGGACATGGTGACTCGTGGTTTCGGTGCTGTCATCAACATCGCCAGCACGGCCTCATACCAGCCCGTTCCCGGCATGGCCGTTTACGCCGCAACCAAGGCGTTCGTCCGTTCGTTCACCGAAGCCACCTGGGGCGAAGTTCCCAAGGGCGTCAAGGTGTTCGCCGTCAGCCCCGGCGCGACGGCGACGGAGTTCTTCGACATCGCGGGCGCGAACCCATCTTCTGCACTCGCGCCGACGAGCGATGTGATTGATGTCATCGTCGCTCAGCTCGAGTCCGCTTCGCCAGCACCATCGACAATCGTTGGCGGCCGCAATCGCATCCTCGCGCGAATTGCGCAGATGGTTCCCCGTAAAGCATCAATTCGAGTCGCCGGCTCGATGTTCCTCCCGAAAAACTAAGGTTGTTGCCATGGAACTTCTCAACATCAACTGGATTGCCGTGTTCGTCGCATCCATCACGTCGTTTGCCATCGGCGCTGTGTGGTTCGGTCCTAAAACCTTCTATCCGACGTGGATTCGCGCAATGGGGCGTGAAGTTCCGACCGAGAGAGTCGAAATGTCCGGTGCCGAGACGGCGCTCATGTTCGGGGGGACCTATATTGCTGCTCTGGTCCAGGTCGTTTCGCTGGCAACAGTTTTCGCATTTGCACGTTCTACCGGTGGCGTAATTGACGCTGGGTCAGGCGCACTAATTGGGTTCGGTCTAGCCGTCGGTTTCGGGGCTTTCGCCTCGGTTTCCCACCGAATGTTTGGGCAAGCCGACTTCAAAGTTTTCCGGTCGCTGAAGGTCTGGATCATCGAGGTCGGCCAGGACATCGTCGCGCTGGTCGTGGCCGGAGCTATTCTCGGCGCGTGGGTCTAATAGTGAGCGAAAAGGTTCAAGGACCCAAGTCGTACTTCCCCTCAATCGAAAACAAGTACGGCCAGCCGATCGAACACTGGATGGGACTGCTCGACGCTAACGCGCGAGACCTCAAGCACATGGATCAGGTTGCGTGGCTCAAGGACAACCACGGATTCGGGCACGGTCACGCCAACGCGCTCGTCGCGGTATTCCGCCAGGAGCGCGGGCTCTAAGACGCTTGGAGGCTGGGCAAATTCACAGGTGTCGTCCAGCATTCGTTAAGCCACCGTCCGTAACGTGACGGACATGACACTCTCGCTCTCAGACCTTCGTACGCGTCTTCACAATCGGCGCAGTGCGGTCATCCTCGGACTCATCGGCCTTGCCGGGATCCACATCCTCGACCTTCCCGCCAAGTTTGAAGAGACACCGTATCTCGCATGGGCGTACATCGGGATCATCTTGTTTTCGGTCGTGGTCATCGAACGACTGACGGTCAAGGGTTCGGTGCTCGACTACCTAGGCGCTGCAGGCGCATCGCTTGCTGTATTCGCTGGTTACGTCATTAATCGCACGGTTGGTATGCCGGGCGCAATGGGGGACATCGGTAACTGGTGGGAGCCACTCGGTCTGTTGTCGCTTTTCATCGAACTGTTTGCCGTATGGCACTCGGTGGCCGGTTACCTCACTCTTCTTCGCATTCGTCGCCTCGAATCGGCAACCGCGTGAGCGCCCGCGAGATGCTCGTCAAAGTACCGAGCATCACCGCCTTCTTTTGGGTCATCAAGATCCTTGCGACGACCGTCGGTGAAACCTTCGCCGACTACCTCAATGAAACTCTTGGTCTCGGTCTGACTGGAACCTCGGTCGTGATGGGTGGCGCGTTGGTCGTAGCGCTTGCTGCACAGTTCATCACCCGCCGTTACCGCCCCAGTATTTACTGGACCACCATCGTCCTCATCTCGGTTGCGGGAACACTCATCACGGATACGCTGACCGACGGCATGGGCGTTCCGCTCGCCACATCCACCGCTGCGTTCGCAATCCTGTTGACGATCACGTTCGCGGCGTGGTTTGCGCGTGAACGTACACTTGCGATGAAGAGCATCTCGACGGTGAGTCGTGAGACGTTCTATTGGTTCGCGATTTTGTTCACATTCGCTCTCGGCACGGCAGTTGGCGACCTGCTCGCCGAAAATTATGGGCTTGGGTACGGCCCTGCCCTCGCGATGTACGGTTCACTTCTCGCCCTTATTGTCATCGCGTGGAAGTTGAAGTGGGTGGGGGAAATTACCGCATTCTGGGTCGCATATGTACTCACCCGTCCCTTCGGCGCCTCACTCGGAGACCTTTTATCACAGTCGCCGGATGATGGCGGTTTGGGGTTGGGGACCACGACTACCAGCATGGTCTTCCTCGCTGCAATTGTCGGTACGGTCGCCTACCTCGCAATCTCTCGCCGCGACCAGATTGTGAACACGTCCGCAAAGTAGGCTGGGACGATGCCCACCGCAGCAAAGTCATACCCCGCAACGACCTGGTTCATTACCGTTTTCACGATGTTCTTCGGGCGTGGCTTTCTTTATTCGTCGTGGTCAAGTCGCGGACCGGAGGTTCAGGAGCGACTCGGCATTTCCATCACTGACATGGGGCTCATCGCGACCTTGTTTGCGGCCGGCGCGATTCTCGGGGTCATGCTCTCGGGTCGGTTCGTCGCACACCGCGGGTCCAGGCCTCTCGCCATCCTGACGTTCGCGGGAATGCCGGCGATGATGGCGCTGGCAGTTGTGGGTGTCGTCATCGGCTCATTCCCGGTCGTCGCCGTCGCACTATTCCTTTACGGGCTACCTTTTGGCGCCGCCGACTTTGTATCCAACGTCGAAGGCTCCGAACTTGATCGAGCTTCGGCCACGAGTCGAATCCCGATGTTGCACGGGGGATATTCGATTGGAGTTCTCGTTGGCGCAAGCCTGACCGCACTGCTCGTTGCAGCGAGTGTTCCGCTCGAGGTCGAAGTCGGAGTCACTCTCGTTGCCGTCGGTGCCTATGCGGTTTATCGCGTCGCTCGAATCCCTGCTCACCACGGCAAACCGTTGCACGACGTGTCCGAATCCACCGGGGTGAGGCCGAAGTTGACACCAGCTGGGCGCAAACGCGTGACCCTGATTTCGTCGATCGCGTTCGTCTTCATCCTGGCTGAGGGTTCTGCGGCAATCTTCATTCCGTTGGCTCTCACCGCGGCGGGACGTACTCAGGCCGAGGCCGCCTTCGCCTACACCGTGTACGCACTCGGGATGGCGGTCGCGCGTGTGGTCGGCGGCAAGATCGTCGACCGAATCGGACGCACCCGCGTCGTCTTCTGGTCATCCGTCATCACGGCTGTTGGAATCGCGCTCTTCGCGATGTCTACCATCGGGCCTTTCGAACTTCCCGGGGCATTGCTGTGGGGCCTCGGCGGCTCTCTCCCCATCGCCATGACGGTGTCGGCAGTCTCCGAGAACACCGCGACGGCCAATCGGTCGCTCTCGACATTGTGGACGTGGGTGTATTTCGGAAACCTAGGTGTCGGACCAATCCTCGGTGGCGCCAGCGCCGTTATTGGAATTTTCGCCGCATTCTTGATCCCGGTCGGATTCCTTCTCTATAGCGCGACAATCAGTGGATCGACGAAACCCGACCCCGAAGTGCAGCCGACCGCCTAGAGCCAGTCGCGGGTCTTGAAGCTGATGTACAGGCCGACGGACACGATGATTGTGACGCCGGTCGACACCCAGAATCCCCAGTCCTGGCCGAAGCCGGGATAGGGGATGTTCTGGCCGTAGAACCCCGTGATGGCGGTTGGCACGGCGATGATCGCGGCCCATGACGTGACCTTCTTCATGATCGAGTTCATGTAATTGCCCTGAATCGTGAGGTTCGTCTCGAGAAGAGTCGTGATGAGGTCACGGAGTGATTCGGTCCAGTCCGCGACACGCATGACGTGGTCGTAGACGTCGTGGAAGTGGATGGCCATCTCGGCGGAAATCGGAACTATTTCCTGGCGCATGAGCGGACCGACAATTTCACGCATCGGAAGCGTCAGTCGTCGCAAAATTACCAGCGCCTTGCGGAGGTCGTAGGTCAACTTCTGGAGTCCGAGGTCCTGCTTCACGGACGCAAACAGTCGATCTTCGAGGTCTTCGATTTCGTCGTCAAGAGTTTCGAGTGCATCAAAGTATCCGTCGACGATGACGTCGAGCAAACCCCAAATGAGATAGTCGACACCGTGCGTTCCCGGTCGCGCCGAGTCGTCCCAATGTTGGAGGATCGGTGTGAGGTTGAAATCCTCGCTGTCGCGAACGGTGATGACCCCGTTGTGGGTGACAAAGATTGCGAGTTCCTCGGTCTGCAACTCTTTGGTGTCGTGGTTGAGGCTCGTCGTGTACGCATTGATGTACAGGTACTTCTCGGCCATGTCGAGTTTGGGGCGCTGGCGTCCTCGGAAGGCGTCATCTATGTGTGTGATGTCGATGCCGATTGCTGTCCCGATGGAGTCCAGCGAGTCGCGTTCTGGATTGACCAGGTCGATCCAATAGACGACGTCCTTGTCTTTGTTGAGCGTCGGAATGTCCGACACCTCGATGGACTGGGCGGTCAGATGCCCGCCACGATAGATGCGACCCTGAGTCATGACTTCAGTGTAGAAACGCCGATGCTCGCTGGACGGTAGGCGCGAGGGGCAGAATGGGGACATGAGCACCGCCGACATCGACGCGTACATCGCTGCACTGCCCGAGCCCAAGCGGGGGACACTCGAGGAAATGCGCAGACGGATTCTTGAAATCGTGCCCGAGGCCGAACAGAAAATCGCATACAACACCCCTGCGTTTTCCGTGAAGGGCAAGGTAGTCGCCGGGTTTGCGGCCTTCAAGAATCACCTCGCGTATTTGCCACACAGCGGTCGCGTGTTCACGGGACTCGAACGCGAACTCGAGGGATTTGTTCGAACACCGGGGTCGTTGCACTTCGCAGTCGACACCCCGTTGTCGCGCGAGCTCGTCGCCGCTCTCATCGAAGAGAAGATGCAGGTGCTGGAAGCCGACGGCTGGGCGCGATGAAGTCACCGTGGTCGTGGAGCGCTATCGCGTGGATGGCGGTTCTCGGCCTGATGGCGTCGTTCCAGTTGTGGCGTGGGGCCTGGGTTGATGGGACGCTCTTCGCACTGCTCGTCGCCACCCTGGTAATTGACCGTCTGACCAAGGGGCGCATTCGAGTTTTCCGCACGCCGCCCATCATGCACCGCAACTGGGTGATCGCGTTCGCCGCTATCGCCGCGATCGTCCTCGCACTTGCGCCCAGACATTCCGACCTTGACCTCGTTGTGGTTGCTGCCCTGGGCATCGGAGTCGTATCTCTCGCGTGGGCTCCCGCGCCCGCGACGCCCGACCATCCAGCGCGGGCGTATCGCCGGGCCGCGGTGTGGTGGTCCGTTTTGGCGGTCGGTTTCTGCCTGTGGGAAGCGCTCGCGTACATCTTGTCGGTCACCGTGTCCGAATTCGATTTCCCCACCGTCTCGGTGCTGCTCGATCCGTTCCTCGAATGGGGAATCGGTCGTGCCCTGTTTACGATCGGTTGGTTGGCGGGTGGCTTGTGGTTGCTTCGAATCTGGGGGCGTCGATGATCTATTGGTTGACGGTCGCCGGGTATCTCGCGCTGCTCGGGGCGATGGTCATGCTGAACGTTTTTGCGCGTCGACGCCCTGACACGGTCGCTCCGATCGGCGACATGCTCGAGCGCATCATGACGTCACGAACCACTCGAATCGGAATAATCGCGGCGTGGTGGTGGTTCGGGTGGCACTTCATCTTTGCGCCACCGGTCGGCTAGTATTTGGACATAACTCAAGACGACCGATTACCTCTGCGGGAGAGACTGGGCAACCAGTCACCGAAGGAGCAAGCCTCCCCGCCAAACTCTCAGGTCCGCGTACCGCAGGGATAGGTCACTCTGAAAAGCGAGGTTCAATCCTCCGCCGTAGGTGAAAGGGCTTTGGCCCGAAACTCTCAGGTCCCGTAACAGAGGGGGAGTCCCGCAATCGAGGAACGATTGCGCGTTGACACCCGGAGGACTGATGACACTCAAGAAATCACCGCTCGACGCGATTCACCGTGAGCTCGGTGCGTCATTCACTGATTTCGCGGGTTGGGACATGCCCGTTCGGTACACCTCGGACCTGGCGGAACACCACGCGGTTCGCACGTCGGCAGGCATCTTCGATCTCTCGCACATGGCCGAGATTTACCTGACGGGTGCTGGTGCTGGCGCTGCGCTCGATTACGCGCTTGCCGGAACACTGTCGACAATTCCATTGGGACGAGCAAAGTATTCGCTCATCCTCTCGGAAGAGGGGACTGTCATCGATGACGTCGTCGTGTACCGACTCGGCGATGAAGAGTTCCTCGTTGTCGCCAACGCGGGAAACCGATTTCCCGCTGCCGCCGCGATTCGTGAACGTGCCGCCGACTTCGACTGCGTTGTAGAGGACCGTTCCGACGAGGTCGCGCTCATCGCGGTTCAAGGGCCGAACGCGCTCGCGATTCTCGCGGCCACTTCCGGCTTGTCGGTCGATGATGTTGCGGAACTTGGCTACTACCGCTGCCTGCCCCGCTCATTCAACGGAACGCCCGTCCTCATCGGTCGCACTGGGTACACCGGCGAAGACGGATTCGAACTGTTCGTCGAAAACGCGGCCGCGGCCGAGCTGTGGCGAGCACTGTCGGCTGCCGGCGCAAGCCACGATTTGCTCGCGTGCGGGCTTGCGTGCCGTGACACGCTTCGACTTGAAGCCGGCATGCCGCTCTACGGTCACGAATTGTCTCTCAATCTCAAGCCCGTCCAGGTCGGACTTGAACGCGTCGTCGACTTGTCGAAAGACAACTTCGTTGGGCGCGCAGGCGTCATGGCGGGCGTGTCCGCGGGTGCCGTTCGACTCGTCGGAATTCGGGGGGAGGGAAAGCGCGCTGGTCGCGCCGATTACGCCATCCACTCGAACGGTCGAACCGTTGGTGTCATCACCTCGGGCGCGCTGTCACCCACGCTCGGCTATCCCATCGCGTTCGCGTTGGTCGAGCCAGATTTCACGGAACCGGGAACGGCGATTGACGTCGACGTCCGCGGAACCGACGTTCCTGCAGTTGTAGTAACCCTTCCCTTCTATTCCCGAAAGGCCCGCTCATGAGCATCCCCCAAAACCTGAAGTACACATCCGAACACGAATGGGTTCGCGTCGAAGGCGACATCGCCGTCGTCGGTATCACCAAGTTCGCGGCTGACGCCCTCGGTGACGTCGTCTACGTCGACCTGCCGAAAGTCGGTCAGTCGATCAACGCGGGTTCGATTGTCGGTGAGGCCGAGTCGACGAAGTCCGTCGGTGAACTCTTCGCGCCCGTATCCGGTGATGTTGTCGAGGCGAACCAGGCAGTGGTCGACTCGCCCGAACTCGTCAACTCGGACCCGTACGGCGACGGCTGGTTGTTCTCGGTCAAATTCTCTTCGCTCGGTTCGCTGATTTCGGCGGACGAGTACGAAGACCTCATCGCGGAGTAATCGATGACCCAGTTCCGTTCACGCCACATCGGTACCGCCGGTTCGGCCGAAGCGGTCATGCTTGACCGACTCGGCTACGCCTCACTCGATGCGCTCATGGACGCTGCTGTCCCCGGTGCGATTCGACAGGGGAAATTCACATCAACCATCCCCGCCGCGGCGAGTGAGCGGGAGGCGCTCGCGGAACTGCGTGCGTTGGCTGACGAGAACCACGTGAATCGCAGCCTGATCGGACTGGGTTATTACGACACCATCATCCCTAGCGTTATCAAGCGCAACATCCTGGAGAACCCGTCGTGGTACACCGCGTACACGCCGTACCAGCCGGAAATTTCGCAGGGACGACTCGAAGCACTCATCACATTCCAGACGATGGTGTGTGACCTGACAGGGATGGCCACCGCGAACGCAGGGATGCTCGATGAGGCATCGGCCGCCGCCGAGGGAATGCTCATGGCGCGTCGCGTTTCGGGGAACCAGTCTTCGGTGTTCCTCGTCGACGTTGATGTGTTCCCACAGGTTCGTGCCGTTCTTGAAACGCGCGCCGAACCGATCGGTGTGACTCTTCGCGAGGTCGACTTCTCGACGCCTGACGGAATCGCAGCGATCGCCGATGGCGCCTTCGGGGCATATGTTCAGTACCCGGGTTCGTCGGGTCGCATTCGAGACATCTCGAGCGTGCTCACTGCACTCACCGAAGCCGGCGCTGTTTCGGTCGTTGGCAGTGATCTTCTCGCACTGACGGTGTTGCGTTCGCCGGGTTCGATGGGGGCCGATATCGTCGTCGGATCGTCACAACGATTCGGTGTGCCGCTCGGTTTCGGCGGTCCGCACTCGGCATTCTTCGCGGTACGCGACAGTCTTGAGCGTCAGATGCCTGGCCGTCTGATCGGTGTTTCGCGCGATGCGGACGGCAAGCCCGCATACCGTCTCACATTGCAAGCGCGTGAACAGCACATCCGACGCGAAAAGGCGACCTCGAACATCTGTACCGCGCAGGTGCTCCTTGCCGTTCTCGCCGCGATGTACGCGGTGTATCACGGTCCCGACGGACTGCGTCAGATCGCGAGCGGTGTCGCTGCTAGTGCCGCCCGATTCGCTCGCCGTGCGACCGCCGCGGGTCACACTGTCGTTCACGCCGATTTCTTCGACACAGTCCAGCTTCGAGTCCCCGGCAAGGCGCAGTCGCTTGTCGACAGCGCGAATGCCGCGGGAGTGCTGCTACACCTCGTCGACTCCGACACCGTGCAACTGTCGTTCGACGAGTTGTCGATTGTTGAGTCGACGGGCATTCTTGCCGGTGGAGACGACCGACTTCTCGACACGGTATTTGGTCTCGCCCCCGAGAAGGCTTCAGTGTCAGGCGAAACGGCCATCCCCGCCGCGTTCCTCCGCACCGACGACATCCTCGCGCACCCCGTGTTCAATACGCACCGCAGCGAAACGTCGATGATGCGATTCCTCAAGCGCCTCGCTGACAAGGATTACGCGCTGGACCGCGGAATGATCCCGCTCGGCTCATGCACGATGAAGCTCAACGCAGCAACCGAGATGGAGGCTGTCACGTGGCGCGAATTCGGTGGCATTCATCCGTTCGCTCCGGCGACCGATGTCGGTGGCTATCTGCTCCTCATCTCGCAGCTGGAGGAATGGCTTGTCGAGCTGACCGGTTACGACACCATCAGCCTGCAGCCCAACGCTGGTTCGCAGGGTGAACTTGCGGGACTCCTCGCCATCCGCGGATATCACCTGTCGCGCGGTGACGGTCACCGCATCACCTGCCTCATCCCATCAAGCGCACACGGAACCAACGCGGCGTCGGCCGTTCTCGCCGGTATGAAGGTCGTTGTCGTGGCGTGCCTTGAGAACGGCGATGTTGACATCGACGACCTCACGGCAAAGATCGCGGAACACCGCGACACCCTCGCTGCGCTGATGGTGACCTATCCGTCAACCCATGGCGTGTACGAGCACGGGATTCGTGACATCACCGCTGCGGTCCACGATGCGGGTGGTCAGGTGTACATCGATGGCGCCAACCTCAACGCGCTGCTCGGGTTTGCGCGTTTCGGTGACATCGGCGGAGACGTGTCGCACCTCAACCTGCACAAGACCTTCGCCATTCCCCACGGCGGTGGTGGACCAGGTGTCGGACCGGTTGCTGCCAAAGCGCATCTTGCGCCGTTCCTGCCCGGTCACCCCATGGCGCAGTCAGCACTGCACCCCGCATTCGATTCTGCTTCGGGCGGTTCGGGTGAGTACCTGCATGGCGGCGGACCCGTTTCGGCAGCACCGTACGGGAGTCCCAGCATCCTCCCCATCTCGTGGGCGTACGTCCGAATGATGGGGTCGGAAGGATTGCGCAACGCCACGGCTTCGGCCGTTCTCGCGGCGAACTATGTCGCCGCGCGACTGCGCGAGCACTACC
>JBDLPW010000051.1:0-3174 GCA_039800905.1 Actinomycetota bacterium
AGGAATCCGAGGGCAATCAGGATTCCACCCGCCGCAACGAACGGAATCATGTAGGAAACACCGGTCATCAGCCACTGGCGGACGCGTGCTCCTGTTGAAGTGCTAGTCAATTTAGGCCTCCTAAAAGCTCCATTGCTAGTTGTGGACCTTGATCCGCGGGTGCGGAACAAGCTTTGGTCAGTGACCCCCGCCGAAAAGGCCTCCGAAGAAGCCCTTCTTCTTGGTTTCACCGTCTGACGAAGCAGCAGCGGGCTTTGCCGATGCTGCGTCGCCAACCTTTGCGGCAGTGCCGTCGTTGATCTGAGCGATGAGCTGCTCGATGAGTGCCGGTGCGCCGTTGATGGCCTTGGCAACTCCCACCTGGAGGTACGGCTTGCCGTTGAAACGGTCGCGACCGTTCACCTCAAGGTCGACGGCGAAGATCACGCCGTCTGCCGCGTCGATGACGTCCTGCTTGAACGGGTTGGACCCGGCCGAGCCTTGCGTTTCGACGAGAACTTCGTGTCCAAGCTTCTTGCCGGCCTGCTCGAGAGCCTCGGCGGCCATGTAGGTGTGGGCGATTCCTGTAATGCAGGACGTGACGCAGACGAATTTCACTGCTGGACCTCCTTGGTCATGGTGTCGGCGATGAACGCCGGATCGGTTGCGGTGCGAAGCGCATCGCGGAACTCGTCGCGCATAACCCGGCGGGCAATGGCGGCGAGAATCTGAAGGTGGCTGTCGTCGGCACCGGTCGGTGCAGCGATGAGGAAGATGAGGTGCGCGGGGCCATCGGGGGCTCCGAACGGAATTCCTGCTTCGCTCGTGGCGACGGCGACGGACGGTGCCGTGACGCACTCGCTGCGGGCGTGGGGGATTCCGATGCCGCCCTGGATTCCGGTGGCCATGACCTCTTCGCGCTTTGCAACGTCTGCGAGGTACGAATCGATGTCGGTGACGCGGCCTTCGGCGACGAGTTTCTCCGCGAGTTCGCGAATGACGTCGGCCTTCGTGGTGGCCGTCGTGTTGATGGAGACAAGCGCGGGTGTAGTGACCGGTGTGCTCATGCTGTCAACTCCTTGATCTTTTTCTGAACTGATGGGTTGTCAATCACACTCACCCGTGCAACATCGATGTTGCTTGGGCCCGGAACCGTTGTCGCAGGTAGGGTAACAGCCGCGGAGCCCCAAGCCACGGCAGTTGCGAGCGCGGCGTGGTGGATTGAGGGGAAATCGCCCTTCGAAGACACCGACAGATAACCGGCGAGGGCAGAGTCACCGGCGCCAACAGTGCTGTCGACGGTGACGGGCGGGTGACCGGCCCAGAGGACCGCGTCGGGTGTGACGAGGAGTGCACCGTTCTCGCCAAGACTGATGAGTGCGTCGCCGTTCGGCAGAACTGAGCGGGCCGCATCGACGACAGCTCCGACGGTGTCAAGTTCGCGCCCGACGAGTTCGCTGAGTTCTTCGAGGTTCGGCTTGATGAGATCGGGGGTTCCCGATGCCGTTACGCGCGCGAGGGTGGCACCCGATGTGTCGACCGCAAAGCGCACGTTCTTCGCGCTCGCGCGGTGTCCAAGTTCGATGAGGAAGTCGGCGTCGACTCCACGAGGGAGGCTCCCCGCTGCGACGAGCCACGCCGGGTGGTCATCGAGTCGCCATTCGACCTTCTCGAGGAGAGCGTCGACCTCGGCGGGGGTGAGGACGGGCCCGGGTTCGTTGATCTTGGTGGTGCGCCCTGCGCTATCAACGATCGTGTAGTTGCTGCGGACTTCGCCGAGCATCGGTGTGGTGAATGTTTCAACGCCCGCTTCGGCGAGCGCGCGAACGATCCACGAACCGTTGACCGCGTCCGCGGGGAACACGGCGATGGTTTGGTGTTTGTTCTTCGACAGGGCACGTGCCACGTTGACGCCCTTGCCCGCCGGGTCGCGGTGCTTGTCCGTCGTGCGATTGACCTCACCCAATTCCAGAGCGTCAACCTCGAGGGTGATGTCGATTGCGGGGTTCGGGGTGACGGTGATAATCACGCGCACACCACCTCGATCCCCAGAGCTTCGAGTTCCTTGGCGGCGTCGTCGTCAACGCCCGAGTCGGTGATGACGGTGTCGACCGAGAACATCGGCGCAACGAGCGCGAAGTCTTCGCGCCCAAACTTGGTGTGGTCGGCGAGCGCGATGACGCGACGGCCCTTCTCCACGAACGCGCTCTTGACGCGGGCTTCGTCGACGTCGGGTGTCGTCAGTCCGCGCTCGGCGGTGATGCCGTTGGCACCGATGAAGGCGATGTCAACCGAAACGTGCTCGAGCGCATCCCACGCCCACGGACCGACCGCGGCGAGTGTGTTCTCGCGCACGTGCCCACCGAGGACGTGCAGAGTGATTCCCGGCTTGCCCGCCAGTTGAGCCGCGATCGGCATCGAGTTGGTGACGACCGTGAGATTGAGATTTGACGGCAGAATCTGGGCCAGACGCATCGTCGTCGTACCCGAATCGAGGATGATCGATGAGTCCTTGGTTATCTCTTTCAGGGCCGCTTGCGCAATCGCTTCTTTTTCGGGCACCGACTCGTTGTCACGTTGATCGACCGTCGGTTCGAGGGTCGCGCGCTCGATGGGGACAGCGCCGCCGTGTGCGCGAAGCAGAAGTCCGCGTCGCTCGAGGGCCGTCAGGTCGCGGCGGATGGTTTCCGGGGTAACGTCAAGATCACGAGCGAGGGTTCTGACCTCTACTCGTCCGGCGACTCGAGCTGCCTCGAGAATCGCGCGGTGACGCTCCGGTGCGTACATCAACCATCCTTGGTGAAATGTTTGTTTCTCTTTGTTTACTCCCATTTATGTCCGAACGCAATACCCTTTTTGCTCGCGCGTGTCGAAATTTTCCACAATTTTGGCAACGAAAAAGGGGGCCGAAGCCCCCTCATCCGTGAATCGGTTCCTAGCGACGGACGCCGCGGATCGTGGCGGCCTTGACTTCCGAAATCGCCTTCGTGACCTCGATACCGCGGGGGCACGCCTCTGAACAGTTAAAGGTCGTGCGGCAGCGCCAAACGCCTTCCTTCGAGTTGAGGATGTCAAGACGAACCTGTGCCTCTTCGTCACGCGAGTCAAAGATGAAGCGGTGAGCGGCGACGATCGCGGCGGGACCGAAGTACTGTCCGTCGGTCCAGAACACCGGGCACGACGTGGTGCACGCTG
>JBDLPW010000052.1:0-6528 GCA_039800905.1 Actinomycetota bacterium
GCCACCGCCGAAACGGATCCGCGTACGCACCCGTTCATCAAAGGTCCCGACCTCGTCGCTCTCGGAAACGTTCGTCGCGATTCGGGCGCTGGCGAAGCGATTCTGTTGCAAGACGGTTTTGTGGTCGAAGGCGCATGGTCGAGCGTCGTGTGGTGGCAGAACGAGCGCCTTCATCGCGTCGACGCCTCAATCCCTCGACTCGGGTCGGTGACGGAGTCGGCACTCGTTGACCACGCGCGATTCATCGGCGCACCGGTCGATGCTGGACGAGTGACACCCGATGATCTTGCGGGAAGCGAGGTGTGGATTCTGTCCGCTCTGCACGGGATTCGCGTCGCGACGGAATGGGTCGGTGGCCCGGAATTACACGTTGAACCTGGTCGCGCCGATTACTGGCGCCGGCAATATCGGAACCGTCGAACCGCACTCTAACGCTCGGTAATCTGTAACCATGAACGACGTACTCACGTGGTTTCTCAGCGGTGTTGAGTCCATCGATCCCGTGCTTCGAACACTGTTTGCCGGATTCGCGATTCTGCTCGAGACGAGCGTCCTCATCGGGCTCGTCATTCCCGGCGATTCCGTGGTCCTCGTTGCTTCCACCGGTGTCGCGTCAACCGCCGAGTACGTGGGATTGATTGTGGCGATTCTGGTCGGCGCGCTGATTGGCGAATCGATTGGGTATTTCCTCGGCAAGACTTTCGGACCGGCAATTCAACATTCTCGGCTTGGACGATGGGTCGGTCACAAGAACTGGACAGCCGCGGAGCGCTTCCTGGACCACCGAGGCGGGTGGGCCGTTTTCGTGTCACGATTCCTGCCGGTTTTGCACTCCATCGTCCCCCTGACCGCCGGAATCATCGGTATGCATTACCGTCGCTTCATCGCGTGGACAGCACCGGCGTGTACGTTGTGGGCGATCGTGTATGTCACTGTCGGTCATTCGGTCGCTACGAGTTTTGAAGCGCTGAGCAGTTCGCTCCACTTCGCTGGTTACATTTTCGTCGGCGTCATCGTGCTGTTCATCGTCATCATGACGCTGATAAAGAAAGCGCTCCACAAGTACGCGCACGGCGCGGACGAGTCGGTGAAATAACGACTAGAGCTGGATGCGCGATGCTGCGCAAGCGGCGTCAATAAATGCCTGCTCGCCCGATTCCGAGTTGACGAATGCACGCGCCAACAGGGCGTCAACGGTGACGAAGTTGATTTCCATCGTCGTGAGGAGCTCTTCGGTGATGGTGCAGTTGTGGTTCTCGGCCAGGTACTGCCCCAACGTCTCGGCCGAACGACGTGAGTTAGTAACGCCCTTGATTGGTCGAATATCAAGGACATCGCCCAGTCGCAGCGATCGGAATCCCTTTTCGTTGCGGAAGAGTCCGAGGTACATGTCGAACGTAACGTCAACCGCTTCCGCGAGGGTGGCAGGCTTTCGTTCATTCAGCGCCTTGGTGAAAGCGTGGTTGGTGCGCTCAAAATTGCGGGTCGCGAGTGCGCGAAGCAGAACAATTCGGTCCTCGAAGTATCGGTACACCGTACCGATCGATGCGCCGGCCTTCTTGGCAACCGCGGCGGTGGTGAGCTCTTCGTATCCCGATTCGTGAATGATTGCAGCTGCTGCATCCAACAATGCGGTGAGGCGGAGGTTGCTTCGCGCCTGCACAGGGGCAGAGCGAAGAAGATCGGAGTCGCGGAGCATTTCGCTCGCGGGGGTAATGTGCGGCACTGTGGCCATCCTTTTGTAACTGCTTAAATGACTATGAAATCGAAGGACCAATAAGTGTGGGTTTGTTGGTTATCAAAAGTGTAAGAACAAAGTATTAATAAACACAACTAGCCAAAGAACCGTCACTTTTGTCCACAGGCTAGATTGGACGCGTGACAAACCCACCCGAGTCCGAAAAGCGCATGCATCGTCTTGCGCGTCTCGAGGACGGGTTCATCGCACTTCGATCGCGCATGTCCGAAGCGACCGGTCACGTTCCGACCGTTGTCCCCTTCCGGGGTTTCGGAACAACCGAGCGAATCCGCATCCTCGCTCGTGTTCTCTACGTTCACCCCGACCCCTCGACACGTAAAGTTCGCAAGGTCGTTCGTGGATGGCGAGCGTTCACGAGCGTGCCGGTCGCGAACCAAAAGGTCACGGTTCGCATCGGCGAACGGTCGTTCACGGTGTCCAGCGATCGCGGTGGTGTCGTCGACGCATTAATTGACGTCGAGCTCTCCCCCGGTTGGCATGACGTCGAAATGCGCGCGAAGAAGGGCGAGGGCTGGACTCAGTCCGAGGTTCTCGTCCTCGATCCGAAGACGACAACGGGCATCGTCTCGGACATCGACGACACGGTCATGGTCACTTCTCTGCCTCGACTGTTCCTCGCGGGCTGGAACACCTTCGTTCTCGACGAGAACGCGCGACGTCCGGTGCCGGGCATGCCCGTCCTCCTCAATAAACTCGCCGGTCATTACGACGACGCACCGACGGTGTATTTGTCGACGGGTCCGTGGAACATTGCGCCGACACTTGAGCGGTTCTTGTCACGGCACATGTACCCGAAGGGCCCGTTCCTCTTGACCGACTGGGGTGCGACACCCGATCGCGCATTCCGCAGCGGCCGTGAGCACAAGTCGACGAGCCTAGAACGGCTCGCGACGGAATTCCCCACAATCAAGTGGATTCTTGTCGGAGATGACGGCCAGCACGACGAGACGTTGTATGGAAACTTCGCCACGACACATCCCGACAATGTGCGCGCCGTCGTCATTCGTCGTCTGTCAACGCCCGAAGCTGTTCTCGCGGGAGCACCAATGAAGCATCCAAACCCCGTCGCCGGCATCCCGTGGGTGTACGGACACAACGGTGCGGAAATCGCGGAACAACTGCGTTACCTGGGTATCCTCGGAGGAACCCTGCGTCACTGACTTAGGAGTCGAAGACGACGGTTCGTGAACCGTTCGGGAATACGCGGTCTTCCGCGTGGAGGCGAACTGCACGCGCGAGTACTCGACGCTCGACATCACGACCGATGGACACGAGCTGTTCGGCGCTGTGGTGGTGACCAACTCGAACAACGTCCTGTTCGATGATCGGACCCTCGTCGAGGTCAGCGGTCACATAGTGAGCGGTCGCGCCAATGAGCTTTACTCCTCGGTCGTACGCCTGGTGGTAAGGCTTTGCGCCCTTGAAACCAGGCAGGAACGAGTGGTGAATGTTGATGATGCGACCGGCGTAGCGCTCACAGAATTCGTCGCTGAGTACCTGCATGTAACGCGCGAGGACGATGAAGTCGGCACCGGTTTCGGTGATGATGCGCTCGAGTTCCGACTCGGCTGTCGCCTTCGTCTCCGGCGTCACCGACACCTGCCAGAACGGCAGTGCGACGTGTTCGGCGAGTGGCTTGAGGACCGTATGGTTGCTGACGACACCGACGATGTCGGCACCGAGTTCGCCCGCTTCCCACTGGTACAGCAGTTCACGCGCACAGTGGTCGGCCGTCGTCACCATGACGAGTGCTCGACGCTTCGTCTCAACCGAACGCACGGTCACAATCGGATTGAGGTGGCCGAGATTCGCGTCCAATGCGGCCTCGAGCGCCGATTCGCTGTTTACCGGCACCTGAACTTCCATGCGCAACGAGAACGTGTTGCTCGGCTGGTCCCAGAACTGCGCAGAATCAACGATATTGCCCGAAATCTCGTACACCGTGTCGGCGACAGCCTTCACGATTCCACGCTGGTCCTTACAACGCAGCGTGACGATGAGATTGTTGGTCATTCCGCGAGTTTAGCGCGTACGAGCGGCACAACCTCGGTGGCATACAGTTCGATCGACTTCATGAGCAACGAGTGCGGCATCGGTCCGTTTGCGAATTTCAGGTCGAATCGCTCGGCTCCAACCGACTTAACGGCGTGCACGATCTTGTTGGCGACAGTCTCGGGGCTTCCCGCATAGACGGAACCGTATTCGACCTCGTTGAGGAAGTGTTCCTTCGTCATCTGACCCCAACCGCGCTCGCGACCGATGCGACCGAACCCGGCTTGGTAGTTGGGCCACAACTCCTCACGCGCCTGTTCGTCTGTTGCGGCAACGTGTCCAGGCGAGTGAATCGACACGGGCAACGCCGGTTTGCCGAGAGCGTCAAGCTGATCACGGTACAACTTGGCGAATGGCGCGAATCGAGCGGCGTCACCACCGATGATCGCGAGAGCCATGGGAATTCCCAGGCGAGCAGCTCGAACCACAGACTCGGGGCTGCCCCCGACACCGACACGCAGCGAAATCGCACCCTTTTCCGTCTTGGGGTAGACCTCTTGGTTTTCCAGCGCTGCGCGGGTGCGACCAGACCACGTGACGGGCCCTTCCTCGAGCAACTTCACGAGAAGTTCGAGTTTCTCCTCGAACAACTGGTGATAATCGGCAAGGTCGTAGCCGAACAGCGGGAACGATTCCGTGAACGATCCGCGTCCGGCAGTTATTTCGGCGCGACCGTTCGACAAAGCGTCGACTGTCGCGAAACGTTCATAGACGCGAACCGGGTCGTCACTCGACAGGACCGTCACACCGGTACCGAGAATGATCGATTGCGTGCGGGTTGCGATTCCCGCGAGAACTGAGTCAGGCGCCGAGACGGCGAAATCGTCGCGGTGGTGTTCACCGACGTTGAACGCGTGAAGTCCGAGTTCATCAGCGAGGACTGCCTGGTCGACGATGTTGCGGATGACTTGACCTGCCGTTTCCGGTGTGCCGTCGTCTTTGTTCGTCATGTCGCCGAACGTGTCGAGCCCGAAAAGAATGTCTGTTGAATCGCTCACGCTGTCCTCATGGTTGGGTGCAGGGAATTTATTCCCGCGAATTTACGGTTGAAGTCTCTCGACGGTCCAGCCGTCAGCCGTCCGCAGATACACAATCCGGTCGTGCATGCGGTTCGAGCGGCCCTTCCAGAACTCGATCCTGGTCGGCGTGATGCGGTATCCACCCCAGTGCGGCGGACGCGGCACATCTCCGTCTCCCGCAAATCGTTGCTCGGCATCCTCGAATTGTTGTTCGAGTGCGTCGCGCGATTCAATTGGTCGCGACTGTTCGCTTGCCCAAGCGGCGACCTGGGATCCTCGCGGTCGAGTGGCGAAATATTCCGTGGATTCGTCGGCGGTGACTTTCGCCGCGGCCCCCTCAACGATCACTTGCCGATGCATCTTGTACCAGCCAAAGACTGCGGTCACGTTCGCATCAGCATCGATGGCATGTCCCTTGCGCGACAAGTAGTTCGTCGCGAAGAGAAATCCATGATCGAGTCCCTTGAGAAGAACCGTGCGTGCGGTCGGCTTGCCGTCATCATCAATCGTCCCGAGAACCATCGCGTTTGGTTCGTAAATCAGGAATTCTTCGGCGTCCTTTAACCATTCCGCGAATTGCGCGATGGGGTCGGCGACCATGTCCATCTCGTTGAGTGGGACCGAGCCGTAGTCCTCGTGGCGCGAAAGGGAATCCATGTCCCCATTCTCGCACCGGCGACGGTTCCGCTAGACGCGCAGACGCCGGGAAATCTCGGCAGCGGTCTTTCGAACATCTACCACCAGAGCGTCCGAGTTTGCACTGTCATCGGCGTAGGTCAGCGCGAGCGCAGCAATCGGCCATCCGACGCGATCAACGATGGCGACCGCGACCGAGGACAGTCCCCGCGTTACGTCACCGTGTTCTGTGGCGAATCCCCGTTCACGGGTTTCACGCAGTTCGTCGCGCAAGCGTCGACGAGTCATCACCGTGTCGCCCCGATTCGCAAACGCCGTGTCGTCCGGATAGAGCGCGAGGAGCTGCTCTCGTGACATCTGGGCGAGCATCGAGCGACCACTTGCGGTGAGATGTGCAGGAAGACGTACGCCAACGTCGGTGACGAGTGACGGCTTGCCCGGCGCGCGTTCCTCGACGACGTAGACGACGTCGCGGCCGTTGAGAACTGCGAGGTGCGCGTTTTCCCCCACTGCATCGACAAGTTTGGAGACGAGCGGTCGACCAACGAGAGCGAGCGGTTGCTGGCGAAGGAATCCGGTGCCCAGATCGTGCGCGGCAAGCCCCAAGGCCCATCGGCGTTCACCGTTGACGACAAATCCGTGCTCGGCGAGGGTCGCGAGCAGGTGATACGTGGTCGACCGCGGGATATCGAGTGCGCTCGCGATGGTGGCTGCGGGCACCGATGCGCGCTGCCGCGCGAGGAAACCCAGGATGGCGAGAGTTTGGTCCGCAGCCGGCACCTGTGTTTTGTCTGGCATACCAGACAGAATAGCCCGTCGAGGCCTCCCCCGATTGGTCGCGGGCGAGTTCAATCGAAACATGACCGTCACGCTCGGAACCGGACCGCTTTCCCACAACGACCTCATTGCTGTCGCGCGATTCGGGGAGACGGTTGAACTTGACACCGTTGCCGTCGAAACGGTTGCCAAGACACGTGAAGCGATTGACGCTCTCGCCTCGGATCCGGAACCGCATTACGGTATTTCCACTGGATTCGGCGCTCTCGCAACCCAGTTCATCCC
>JBDLPW010000053.1:0-12904 GCA_039800905.1 Actinomycetota bacterium
GATTGGAAGCAATACCCTCCTGCTGCAGAAAGTCTGTAGCCGCTGAGTCCAGAGGAGGTGGGTTATTCATGCATCCTTATGAACTGATGGTGATCCTCAACCCCGAGGTTGATGACCGCACTGTTCAGCCGACGCTCGAGAAGTTCCTCAGCGTTGTCCCCGCCGGTGGTGGGAAGATCGACAACGTTGACATTTGGGGACGTCGTCGTCTGGCATACGAAATCCAGAAGAAGACCGAAGGCATCTACGCCGTCGTTAACTTCACCGCGGAGCCCGCGACCACCCTTGAGTTGGAGCGTCAGCTTCGTCTCTCGGAATCGGTCATGCGCACCAAGGTTCTTCGCGCCGATGAGGCCGTCGCTCGTGTTGAAAAGGCCGCCGAGTAGTCATCATGGCTAACGACACGATCATCACGGTCATCGGAAACCTCACCGCCGACCCCGAGCTGCGTTTCACGCAGAACGGTGTTGCTGTGGCGAACTTCACGATTGCCTCGACTCCGCGCACGTTCGACCGTGCGTCGAACGAGTGGAAGGACGGCGAGCCGCTCTTCCTTCGTGCCAGCGTGTGGCGTGAATTCGCCGAGCACGTAGCCGGTTCGTTGACAAAGGGCGCTCGCGTCATTGCAACGGGTCGTCTCCGTCAGCGCTCGTACGAGACGAAAGAGGGCGAAAAGCGCACCTCGATCGAACTCGAAGTCGACGAGATTGGCCCCTCGCTTCGTTACGCAACCGCGTCCATCACGCGCGCGGCTGGCGGAAGCAACAGCGGCGGATCGTCCAGCTCGGACTGGTCGCAGCCGACCGGTGGAGACCAGTGGGGAGCGCCCGCGGCAGCGGCCGGAGACCCGTGGGGCAACGCCGAACCGCCCGCGGACGAGACTCCGTTCTAACCAATCAACTTTTTAACGTAAGGACACAACATGGCAGGAAAGGCTACCGGCGATCGCCGTAAGCCTCGCGTCGGGAAGGGCGCAAAGGCGCTTCCCCCCGCAAAGGCAATCAAGATTGACGTCATTGACTACAAGGACGTTGCAACTCTTCGCAAGTTCGTCTCGGAGCGCGGCAAGATTCGTTCGCGTCGAATCACGGGCGTTTCGGTTCAGGAGCAGCGTCTCATCGCTCGCGCAGTCAAGAACGCGCGTGAGATGGCACTTCTCCCCTACGCCGGCGCAGGCCGTTAGGAGATAGATCATGGCTAAGCTCATTCTCACTCACGAGGTCTCTGGCCTCGGTTCGGCCGGCGACATCGTCGAGGTCAAGAACGGTTTCGCTCGCAACTACCTGGTTCCCCAGGGACTCGCGATTGTGTGGACCCGCGGTGGCGAAAAGCAGGTGACGGACATTAAGGCCGCTCGCGCTGCTCGCGCTCTCGCATCGCACGATGAGGCTGTTGCTCTCAAGAACAAGCTCGAAAGCGCAACGATCACTCTGCCTGCTTCGGCCGGTGCGGAAGGTCGTTTGTTCGGTTCGGTCAAGACCGCTGACATCGCTGACGCCGTTGAGGCCGCTGGTCTCGGGTCGATCGACAAGCGCTCGATTGAACTCGGTTCGGCGATCAAGGCGACCGGTGCTTATTCGGCAACGGTCAAGCTCCACGACGGAGTTTCGGCAACCCTCGCACTGAAGGTCGTCGCCAAGAAGTAACGAGCGATTTCTCGCTCCTCAAGCGCCCCTCAATCGGTTGATTGGGGGGCGCTTTTTCATGCGGTTTCAGCGTGTAGGGGTGTGGAAAGGTTAAAGGTTCAACCTGAACTCTAAACAACTTTCCCCACAGGGCGTAATACATAAAAATCCGCGGTCAGGGTCATTTTTTAGCCGACTTTCCAAAATGTTCTCCACAGTTGTCCACACCCTTTCCACAACTTTGTACGGCGTGTTTCACAATTCACTCACAGAGTTATCCACAGCCCCATTTGCGTCGAAGCAATCGCTTTCGTAGCGTGGCTGGAGAAGTTTGTCAGCGTGGTTCGATTCAACGTCACCCCTCGCCCGCATACTGAAAACCCGCACCACACCGAGCGGCAGAAAAGGAGGCGAACGTGGCCGGTCCCGCATTGGAACTTGTCCCCGAAGGAACGGGCGAAAACCGTGTTCCACCGAACGACATTGCCGCCGAAAAGTCGACTCTGGGCGGAATGCTCCTCTCCAAGGACATCATCGGCGAAGTATCCGAACTGGTGAAGGGCAGCGACTTCTATCTGCCGAAGCACGAAATCATTTACGACGCGATCATCACGCTGTTTGCAAAGGGTGACCCGGCCGACACCATTTCTCTCACAGATCAGTTGACCAAACAGGGCGAACTGCAAAAAGTTGGCGGTGCCGCGTATATTCACGAGTTGGCCAGCTTCGTCCCCACGGCCGCGAACGCAACGTATTACGCATCGATCGTCGCCGACAAGGCGATTCTGCGTGGACTCGTCACCACCGGTACTCGAATCACCCAGATGGGTTTCGCGGCGGAGGGCGAACCGATCGATCTCGTCAACGAGGCACAGGCCGAGGTTTTTTCCATCGGACGCGCAGCGCGCGCTGATGATGCCGTCACGGTTTCCGACGCCCTCGTTTCGGCTATCGATGAGATGGAAGCGATCGCCGGTCGCAACGGCGCTCACATCGAAATTCCGACAGGCTTCCGCGAGCTCGACACCCTGACGAACGGGCTGCACCCTGGTCAGCTGGTCCTCATCGCAGCGCGACCCGCTCTCGGTAAGTCGACCCTCGCGCTCGACTTCGCGCGCAGCGCCGCCATCAAGGCGAAGAAGCCGACGGTCTTTTTCTCGCTGGAAATGTCGCGCGCGGAAATCGCGATGCGCTTGTTGTCCGCGGAGACCAGCATCTTCCTCCACAAGATGCGCAATGGTTCGATCGATAGCCAGGGGTGGAAGAAAATTTCGCAGGCGCAGGCCGACCTCGCCGATGCGCCGCTGTACATTGACGACAGCCCGAACCTCACCCTCGTCGAAATTCGTGCGAAATGCAGACGCATGAAGCAGCAGCACGGACTCGGGCTCGTGGTCATCGACTACCTGCAGCTGATGTCGTCCGGTAAGCGCGTCGAAAGCCGCCAGCAAGAGGTTTCGGAGTTCTCGCGATCACTTAAACTTCTCGCCAAGGAACTCGGGGTTCCCGTGGTCGCACTCTCGCAGCTGAACCGCGGTCCGGAACAGCGCACCGACAAGAAGCCTCAGTTGTCCGACCTTCGTGAGTCGGGATCGCTCGAACAGGACGCCGACATCGTCATCCTCTTGCACCGCGAGCGATACGCCGAGGACGGCGATGCCAAGAACGACGCCGAACTGATCGTGGCGAAGCATCGAAACGGTGCCACCGCGACACTGACCGTCCTGTTCGAGGGAGCGTTCTCACGCTTCTCCGACCTGGCAGCAATGTAGGTGGCAATCCACTCATTCACGCGGTCGTAGGCTAGTTCCGTGGCTGAATTCCTCGACCGTGTGTTTGACGTTGCGATTCGTATTCGCGACATCGTGATGCACATCGTCGCATGGATAGTCTGGGCAGCACGGGTGGTCGCGCACTTCGTCAGACACTACGCACCAATCGTTGCGCCCTACACGAAGACCTTCGGACGCACCGCCGCGTTTCTCGTTGCGGGTCTGATCATTCCGTTCATCGGAAACCATGGAAACACGATCGGCCTCCAGTGGCTGGTCTTCATTTCGATTGTGTCGCTTGCCATCCGGGATGACCGCCTCGGCATCATCTCCCGCGCGGTGTGGTGGATCAATGTGCTGTTCACTGGCGCAGCGCTGCTCGGACTCGTCATCGGACGCATCAGCGCGGTCTCTGCGCTGTCGCTCGCAATTCCGGTCGTCTTGCTGGAATGTGCGCGCGGATTCATTCGAGGAGAACGAGTCGCCGGTTGGGGTTCTGCCGCTCTCGCACTCATCCTGACAATCATCGTTTTCCCGTCTACCGAGGACACCACCGCGGCAACCGGATTCATCGGAGCGTGGGCGATCATCCTCGGCGTTTTCGCCGCTATCAGCCACTCAGAAACGCTCATGGCTAAAGGAAAGCAGGCGATTAGTCGTGTCACGAAACGATAAGACCACCCCGTTCCAACTCATCGGTCTGGCGGCCGGTGGCGGCGCATTCCTCGGACTCTTCGTCCTCATCGCGACGAGGGACATTCGCATGGCGGGAATCTTCGCCGGTGGCGGATTCGTCGTGACAATCCTCGTGCTCGCGATGATTGTGCTCACGATGAGCCCGCAACTGCCGAAACGGGATTCAAACCCGCACGACGTCTAACGCAGGTAGTCCACCAACTTCGAAGCGAGTCCGGTGTACGTCGCCGGAGTGAGAGCAAGAAGTCTCGCTTTACCCTCGTCAGACATGTCGAGTTCGGTAATGAACTCGCGTAGGTCGTCTGCGGTGAGACGTTTGCCGCGCGTTAGGTCTTTGAGGAGCTCGTACGGGTTATCGATCGAGGTCGTACCGGCAGCGCGCTCGGCGCGGAGGAGAGTCTGAATCGCTTCGCCCAGCACTTCGAGGTTGTCACCGAGGTCATCGAGCAACGCCTGACGGTTGACCGCGATTTCGCCGAGGCCCGTGGTGATGTTGGAGATTGCGAGTAGCGAGTGACCGAGGGCGACTCCGAAGTTTCGCTGGGTCGTTGAATCGGTGAGGTCGCGCTGCATGCGGGAGGTCACCAGCGTCGCCGCGAGCGCGTCGCCGAGTGCGGACGCAATCTCGAGGTTCGCCTCGGCGTTCTCGAATCGGATCGGGTTGACCTTGTGAGGCATCGTCGACGAGCCGGTCGCTCCCTTGACGGGAATCTGAGTGATGAATCCGTTCGAGATGTACGTCCATACATCGGTGCAGAGGTTGTGAAGGATTCGGTTCACGTGGCTGACGCGGGAAAGCAGTTCGGCCTGGGTGTCGTGCGATTCGATCTGCGTCGTGAGTGGATTCCATTCCAGACCGAGTGACTCAACAAAGTCGCGAGAAATTCGGGGCCAATCGACGCCCGGTGCCGCGACGACGTGCGCCGAAAAGGTACCGGTCGCACCGGAGAACTTGCCGGTCAGTTTGAGGGCGTCGATGCTCGCGACCACGCGGTTGATGCGGTGGACGAACACGGCGATTTCCTTGCCAAACGTCGTCGGTGTCGCGGGTTGACCGTGAGTTCGCGACAGCATGGGGGTGTCACGCTCGATCGTCGCAAGATTGGTCAGCGCCGTCAGCAATGTGCGAAGTGCGGGCGTCCAGACGTCCTTGATCGCTGCTGTCAGCGTCAGTCCATAGGACAGGTTGTTGATGTCTTCACTCGTGCATGCGAAGTGAGTGAGTTCGGCGACGCGGGAGAGGCCGAGTCGCTCCAGGTGTTCGCGCACGAGGTATTCAACTGCCTTGACGTCATGTCGAGTCGTTGCTTCAAATTCGGCGATGCGTGCGACGTCCGCGTCGCCGAAATTGGCGACGACGTCACGGAGCGATGCGATCTCGCGACCGGATAGGTGGGCGCCGAAGAGTCCTTCTTCCGCGAGGCGGATGAGCCATTCGATTTCGACGTGGACGCGTGCGCGGTTGAGGCCGGCTTCAGATAAGTGCAGGCTGAGTTCCGACACCGCCCCCGCATATCGACCATCGAGCGGGGAGAGCGGTTGTGGGGAGAGCGCCATATGACCATTCTCCCAGATTTCTCTCCCCAGCATCGTAAGTAGACGGGCTATCCCCACAGTTGTAGGACGGGCACAGCTGTGACGAGCGGGGGTGACACCATCAACGCATGAACATTCCCGATCCAAACACAATTGCCGCTCAACTCGAGCGAGCGGCCGCGGCGTTGGATTGGTCGATTCACCGCGACGATTGGTGGGGTCCTGCGCGCAACGCCTTTGACTCGGAATTGCAGCAACTGCGTGATCGTGCGAGGGCGCTCGCCGTCGAGGCGCGCGCGATGCCGTGATCCCGCCGATTTCAGTTCGTGAAGTTGGTTATACGGCTGCGGCGTTGACAACGCGGGTCGACGACATTGACACGGCGATTCGTGAATGTGTGGGCGTCACAGCCACGACGAGTTCGTGGGCGACAGACGGCCCGTCGCGAATTGTGTTGGATGGCCGAATTCGGGTCTTTGTTGCGGACCTTGCGCGTGTTCGACGTGCGCTGGAGTCGGTCATCTCGACAATTCGTCCCGCGGAGCGCGAGCGGGCGCACTCGTTAGCTGACGCAGCCGCATCCCTCGCGCAATACGTTATGTCAGATTGGGTGCAGTTGTCCGCCGCGGCGATGAGCGGCAATTTATGGGCCGCGATGCGTCCGCTGATGTCCGCCGTCATCGAACGAGTCCCGCACTCGACGGAGACTCCAGCACCCGTCACGGTCACGCCACTCCAGTCCTACGCGACATCGGCACCGGATTCCCTCGAGTCCCGAGTTCAACGGATTCCGAACGGGGACGTTCACATTCGAATCGAACGATATGGGGACGGTGGAGGAAACCGCTTTGAGGTCTACCTTTCTGGAACCAATTTTTTCGGTGACGACAGTGAGCCGTGGAATTTCGGATCGAACATCGACCTAGCTCGGACAGGGGACTCATCATCACTGGAAGCCGTCCGGTTTGCGATGCAAGCGGCCGGGATCACACGGGATACACCGGTTGTGTTTACGGGTCATTCCCAGGGCGGGCTCATCGCGTTAGCTCTCGCCGAATCAGGCGATTTCGATGTTGAGGCGATTTTCACCGTCGGAACACCGGTCGGGGCTGTGCCGGATACGTCGACCATCCCGACGGTCCATCTTGTCCACCCCGAGGATCCCGTGCCAGCCGCTGGCGGGTTCATCAACCCATCGTCCTCAACGTGGATTGTTCCCACACCCCACGGGGAAACGCTGATTGATGCACATCATCGAGAGTCGTATGTGCCCGGAATGGCGGCGATAGACGCACTTCATGACCGACGCATCGAGGAACTACTCGAGCGAATCCAGCCCCGCGGTGTCGGAGTACGGCGCGACTTTGTCGCGGTGGCTAACCCCGCGAACCGGAACTGATGAAGGGACGCAAGATGACGCCGAGAATCCAGTTGCACAGCGACATGACAACTGCGCCGACAACGCCCCACCAGAAGTCGTCGACGCGCAAACCGAAACCGACATACGGGGTGATCGCGGCGACGAGCATGAGCAACGCTCCATTGACGACGAGCGCGACAAGTCCCAGTGTCAACAAATAGATGGGAAACGCGACGATGCGAATGAAGTTGCCGATGACCGCATTGATTACTCCGAAGATTGCGGCGACCGAAATGTACGACAACACGAGATTTGCGTCGCCGGTGCCGAACGGCAGCAGCGAGATTCCGTCGACGAAAAAGTCTGCGAGCCATAGAGCGGCAGAGTTGATGAGGAGACCGAAAACCAAGCGGAGCATGCCTCCAGATTACGCCGACAGACCCCCGTAGGGTGGGAGGGTGAGCCTGTTTGATTCCGAGCCGACCGTTCACCTGCGGCCTGACATTCTTAGCCTTCCCGCTTATAAGCAGGGCAGGCCGGCTCCGGCGGACGCGTTCAAACTCTCATCGAACGAGAACCCGTATCCGACACCTGCTTGGGTGACCGGCGCGATGGCCGCCGCGTCGGTATCGCGTTACCCCGAATCGACATCCCGAACGGTTCGTGAATCCATCGCCACGATGTGGGGATGTGACGTCGACGAGGTCATTGTTGGCGCGGGTTCCGTGTCGATTTTGTATCAGCTCGTCCAAGCGACCTCGGTCCCCGGTGACAACATCGTCTTCGCGTGGCGTTCCTTCGAGGCGTACCCGTGGATCGCGACTGTCGCCGGCGCGGAGTCGCGTCGGATTCCCAACTTGCCGGACCATCGGCATGACCTTGAGGCAATGTTGGACGCGATTGACGACCACACGCGAATCGTGTTGCTGTGCACTCCCAACAATCCGACGGGAACCGCGATCACGACCGATGAATTCGAATCGTTCATGAGCCGCGTGCCGTCTCACGTGCTCGTCATCCTCGACGAGGCGTACGCCGAGTTTTCTCACGAACCCGAGATCGTGTGTGGCAAAAAGCAGACGGGGAAATATCCCAACCTCGTCACGCTTCGCACGTTCAGCAAGGCCTACGGTCTTGCGGGACTTCGTATCGGGTACGGAATCGGACACCGTGACATTTTCGCCGCGGCGACATCGACCGCCATTCCGATGGTTGTGACCGAAGGTGCCCAGCGCGCGGCGCTCGCTGTTCTCGACCACGCAACCGAAGCGATGGACATCGTCCACGGAATCTGTGAGCGCCGCGATCGTGTCTGGGCGGGTCTTAGTCAACAGGGTTGGGACGTGCCGAAACCTCACGGAAACTTTGTGTGGTTGCCGACCGGGGACAACACCGCCGAAGCCAACGACGTGCTCGAAGCGGGTGGAATCGTCGCGCGTGTGTTTGCGGGCGAGGGAATCCGCGTCACGATTGGCGAAGAGGCATCAGTCGAACCATTCCTCGCTGCGACAGCACGAATCGTCGCCGCTAACCTGCACCGACCGACAGTGAACGGCTAGTCTGGACTCATGCCGTACACCGACGCGACACTTCAGTTGCTGTCCGCCGACGGAACTCTCGTCGAATCGGACCGCACCGCGGAATACCGCGCGCTCGTCGATCGATTGACCGATGACCACCTGCGGTTGTTCTACCGCGAGATGGTGACGACCCGTCGTTTCGACATCGAAGCAGGCAACCTCCAGCGCCAGGGACAGTTGGCGTTGTGGATCCCCAGCCTCGGGCAAGAAGCCGCTCAGGTCGGCTCGGCGTTTGCAACCCGCCCACAGGACACAATCTTCCCCAGTTACCGCGAGCACTCGATTGCTCGCATTCGTGGCATCGACCCGATTCACATCGTCGAACTACTGCGCGGTGTCACAAACGGTGGATGGAATCCGAACGACACCAAGTTCCGTTTGTACACGCTCGTCCTCGGAACACAGACCTTGCACGCGACTGGTTACGCAATGGGAATCCAGTTCGATGGCAAATACGCGACCGGTGATGTGGCGAACGACGAAGCGTGCATCGTGTATTTCGGAGACGGATCGTCGTCCGAGGGTGACGTCAGTGAAGCTCTCGTGTTCGCCCAGTCGTACCAGGCTCCGCAGGTGTTCTTCCTGCAGAACAACCAGTACGCGATTTCGGTACCCGTTGCCCGCCAGTCGCGCAGCCCGCTGTACCTCCGCGGTGAAGGCTTCGGAATCGAGTCGTACCAAATCGACGGCAATGACGTCCTCATCTCGTACGCGGTGACGCGATTCGCGATGGACGCTGCTCGTGCTGGTGAAGGTCCTCGATTCATTGAGGCGCAGACGTATCGCCTCGGCGCACACACGACGTCGGATGACCCCACTAAATATCGTCACGCCGAAGAGGAAGAGTATTGGAAGCAGCGCGACCCGATCACGCGTTTCGAGAAGTTCCTCCGTTCGCGCGGCGAATCGGACGCGTTCTTTGAGCAGGTTCGTCAGGAAGGCGAAGACCTTGCCGCCGACATTCGTCGCCGCACCCTCGCACTGACCCCGCCGCCGACCGACGTCATGTTCGACCACGTCTACACCGACGAGCACCCGGTCACGGCCGCACAAAAGCAGTGGCTTGCCGAGTATGAAGCATCGTTCGGAGGTCAACCGTGACCGAGAACCTGTCGATGGCGAAGGCAATCAACCTAGGGCTTCAGCGCGCGATGCGTGAAGACAACAAGGTCATTCTCATGGGTGAAGACATTGGAACGCTCGGTGGCGTTTTCCGCGTCACCGAAGGACTCAAGGCTGAGTTCGGTGAGAATCGCGTTCTTGATACCCCGCTCGCCGAATCCGGCATCGTCGGTACCGCGATTGGTCTTGCGATGCGCGGGTACCGCCCCGTCTGTGAAATCCAGTTCGACGGATTCGTGTTCCCCGCCTTTGACCAGATCATGTCGCAACTCGCGAAGCAGACCAGTCGCCACCAGGGCGACCAGGCGTTCCCCGTCGTGATTCGCATACCTTACGGCGGGCACATCGGCGCGGTCGAACACCACCAGGAAAGCCCGGAGGCGTACTTCGTACACACCTCGGGTCTTCGTGTGATTTCGCCGGCGACGCCAAGCGACGGGTATCACATGATTCAGCAGGCGATCCGTTCGAACGACCCCGTTATTTTCCTTGAACCGAAGGCCCGTTACTGGCCTAAGGGCGACGTTGACACCGAGGCCACCCCGGCGCCTATGCACCAGTCGCGCGTCGTTCGCACCGGAACCGATGTCACCGTCGTGGGCCACGGAGCGATGGTTGCCATGTTGCTCGATGCAGCAGAGGTCGCCGCATCGGAAGGCATCAGTCTTGAGGTCATCGACCTTCGTTCGCTCTCGCCCATCGATTACGCACCGATTCTCGCGTCGGTTGAAAAGACCGGCCGCATCGTCGTCGCGCAGGAGGCCCCGAGCCAGGCATCCGTCGGCTCCGAGATTGCTGCCGTCGTCGCTGAGCGTGCTTTCTACTCGCTCGAAGCTCCCGTGCTTCGCGTCAGCGGTTTCGATGTTCCGTTCCCGCCCGCGAACCTCGAGGGCGCCTACCTTCCCGACGTCGACCGAATCCTCGACGCCGTTGACCGAGCGAGAGGCTTCTAACAATGGCTGTTGTTGACTTCCCGCTTCCCGACGTTGGCGAAGGCCTGACCGAGGCGGAAATCGTGCAGTGGCGTGTCAAGGTGGGCGACACCGTCGCCATCAACGACGTCCTAGTCGAGATTGAAACCGCCAAGTCGCTTGTCGAATTGCCCAGCCCGTTTGCGGGAACCATCGTCGCGTTGCTCGCGTCGGAAGGTGAGACCGTTCCCGTTGGAAAGGCGATCATTCAGGTTGATTCCGAGGGCGGCGTTCCTGCTCCGCTGCACCCCGCACCGGAACCCGCTGCGGCTCCCGCCCCCAAGGCTAAGAGTGAACAGGCCGCCGAACCTGTACTCGTCGGTTACGGAAGTAGCGGTCACGCAACGTCCCGTCGCGGCAATCGCGTCGCCGCAGCACCGACCGCGTCGCCCGTCATCCCCGAGCTTCCGCCCGTCGCCGGTGTGCCCGCAGCGGGAACTCCGATCCTCGCCAAGCCGCCGATTCGCAAGATGGCGAAGGAACTGGGAGTCGACCTGGGCAAGGTCATCGCGACCGGTCCGAACGGTGAAATCACACGTGAGGACGTCGTGCGACAGTCCGAGGTCAAGACCGTGTTTCGCAACGTCGAAACGCCCGCATGGCCGAGTGAGCGCGAAGAGTTCATCCCCGTCAAGGGCGTTCGAAAGGCGATCGCGACCGCGATGGTCAAGTCCAAGTTCGAGGCTCCTCACGTGTCCGTCTTCGTTGACGTCGACGCAACTCGCACCATGGACTTCGTCAAGCGCCTCAAGGCTTCTCCCGACTTCCAGGGGATTCGCGTTTCACCGCTGCTGGTCATGGCTCGTGCCGTCATCTGGGCCGTCCAGCGCAACCCCACCGTCAACTCATCGTGGACGGATAAGGACATCGTTGTTCACCACTATGTGAACCTCGGAATTGCGGCAGCAACCCCGCGCGGGTTGATCGTCCCCAACGTCAAAGAAGCACATACGCTCAACATGAAGCAGTTGGCGATCGCTCTCGAAGACCTCACCATCACGGCACGTGACGGCAAGACCACCCCCGACGACATGTCGAACGGAACAATCACCATCACGAACCTCGGCTCGTTCGGCGTCGACACCGGTACGCCGATCATCAACCCGGGTGAGGTGTCGATTGTTGTCCTCGGAACCATCAAGCAGAAGCCGTGGGTCGTCGACGGAAACATCGAGCCGCGATTTGTCACCACGATTGGAGCGTCCTTCGACCACCGAGTCGTGGACGGTGACGTCGCCAGCCGCTTCCTCGCAGACATCGCGAGCATCATCGAGGAACCCGCGCTCCTCCTCGACTGAGGTTTTGAGGAAAGTACCCGTCGCGAATAGTGTGAAGTCATGAACGCACTCATTCAGTTCGCAGCGGACGCCCACGCAGAGGGGCTTAATTTCTGGGACGAAGTGTGGTCAATCGTTCTCGACCCGGCCCACATCACCGCTGAGTTGACGTGGAACGTCATCTTTGACGTTGTCTTCGTCACCGTGTTGTACGGTTTCGTGTTCAAGCGCCTCATGTTGCCGAGGCTTCGCCGCGAAATTCACCGCGAAATCGATGAAGAACACGGCATCGAACCGCACGACGAGATCGATCACAGCGACCACAAGCACTGACTCGGTTTGTGTGGCCGCGATTAATCGCGTACCCTTGAGAGGTTGCGCGTTAATTCGTGCACACCGTGGTCGCTTCGCCGAAGCGGTCGCAGACAAGTGATCTTGGGTGAGGGCTCGTACCTCACGGTAACTACAAGGAGAAAACCATGGCAGCAGTGTGCCAGGTGACCGGAGCCACCCCTGGCTTTGGCCACACCATTTCGCACTCGCACCGACGTAACAAGCGTCGGTTCGACCCCAACATCCAGAAGAAGTCCTACTTCGTGCCGTCGCTCGGACGCAAGGTGACCCTCACCTTGTCCGCGAAGGGCATCAAGGTCATCGACGCTCGCGGCATCGACGCGGTTGTTCGTGACATGATCGCGCGAGGAGTGAAGCTCTAATGGCAAAGAAGGCTCAGGACGTACGTCCCATCATTAAGCTCCGTTCGACGGCTGGCACCGGGTACACCTACGTGACCCGCAAGAACCGTCGTAACACCCCTGACCGTCTCGTTCTCAAGAAGTACGATCCGGTTGTCCGCAAGCACGTCGAATTCCGTGAGGAGCGCTAACCATGGCGAAGAAGAGCAAGATCGCGCGTAACGAACAGCGCAAGGTAATCGTCGCCCGTTACGCGACCAAGCGTCTCGA
>JBDLPW010000054.1:0-2938 GCA_039800905.1 Actinomycetota bacterium
CGGCCAGTCCTCCGGCGGTTCCGGCGCTGATGATCGGAGCGCTGGTTCCGTAACGCGAAACCGCAACCGTTGCAGCGTGTGCTGCGTTGACGGCGCCGATTCCGCTTTGGACGAGTGCAATCGTGCGATCACCGATGGTCAGTACCCGATAGGTCGCTCCCCCGACAATCTGCTCATCGGATGCGAAGGTGGCCATGTCGCGGAAGGGCTGCGCCTCCTCGCTCATCGCCACCTGAACGATGAGGTCGACGCTCACGCCTGTACCTGTTCCCACTCGGCGCGCTTGTCGAGGAATTCGCGGGCGGCGTCTTGCGCGCCGGTGAGGGTGTGGTTGGCGCCCCACCCGCACTGAACCTCGTTCGCTGCGGGTACCTCGGTGGCATCAAGAATGTCGGTCAACGTGGTCTCAACTAGTGCCGCCACACCATCGAACGAGTGGTCGCCCTGCAGGATCAGATAGAACCCGGTTTGACATCCCATTGGCGAAAAGTCAATGACCTGCGATGAGTGGTTGCGACTCTTTTCGGCGAAAAGGTGCTCGAGCGAGTGAATTGTTGGCATCTCTAGGTGCGCGATGTTTGGCTGAGTGAAACGCACGTCAAACTTGCTGATGACATCGCCGGCGGGCAACACCTTTCGGTCGGCCAACCGAATGTATGGCGCGGCAACGTTTCGATGGTCAAGGTTGAACGATTCGACGTTCATCTTCGGTGCATCGGTCATGCCATCAGCCTAACTTTGGCGACCACCGGCGGGCGGATGTGCCGTAACACATAGACTCGAAACCATGATTGGCATCGGCACGATTACAAACGTTGTCGCGATTGTGATCGGTGGGTTCATCGGGGTCGCGCTCGGTGGAAAGTTCCCCGAACGAACCAGTCGCACCGTTATGGACGGAGCCGGAATCGCCGTCCTCGTCCTGGGTGGACTCAACATGATGTCGCTCATGGATGCCGCGTATATCGACGCCGTGAGCGGGTCGGGAACCTTCCTCGTTGTTGTTGTGTCCGTCGTGTTCGGTGGCGCACTCGGGTCCATGCTCAACCTGGAAGAGCGCATCGCGGGACTGGGCGGTTTCCTTCATGAAAAGTTTTCGGGCGGATCCAACGACAACGCGAAAAGAACCCGTTTCATTGACGGGTTTGTTAACGCCTCACTCATCATGGCGGTCGGACCGATGGGGATTCTCGGTGCATTGAGCGACGGCATGGGTCAAGGCGCCGACACTCTCTTCCTCAAGTCGCTCCTCGACTTCATTGGATCTATCGCGTTCGGCGCCAGCATGGGCATCGGAGTTGCCGCGAGCGCCGTCTCGGTTGGGCTGTGGCAGGGGCTGGTCACCGCGTTTGGTGCGATAGTCGGCGCCGGCATCCCGACCGCGTACATCGCCTCCATCACCGCCACGGGCGGAATCCTCATGATCGGTATCGGTCTGCGCTTGCTCAACATCCGTCAGGTCGCCATCGCCGACCTTCTCCCCGCGCTACTCATCGCGCCTCTTCTGACCTGGGGCGTCAGCGCCGTTCTATAACCATGCACGAATTCGAGTTCACTGGCGACGTCTTCGAATGGCGCGGCCCGGCGCCGTTCTATTTCGTCCGTGTCCCAGGCGACGTCGCCGCAGAGATCAAGATTCTCGCCCCGATGTTGACGTACGGGTGGGGTGTCATCCCCGCGACGGTGACGGTCGGCGCAACGTCCGTCACCACGTCACTGTTTCCCAAGGACGGCGGCTACCTGGTTCCCCTCAAAGACGCGGTGCGAAAACCGGAGCGAATCACGACCGACGATTCGATCGTTGTGAAACTGTCCCTCGGGCGTTAGAAGACTTGCGCTAGTTCCCCACGGTCTGTGAGGGCGATGAGGTCAGCAGGTTGTCCGACCTCGACAGTCGAACGCTGCGAACACCGCAGAGCTTCCTCGAACGAGAGGGACTCTTCGGGGTGCCAGGGTGCACGGCTGTCCGCTGTTCGATGTGTAGCCATTCGGATGGTGTGCCACGGGTCCAGTTTTGCGACGGGAGCATCAGAACCGAACACCACGTCGACCCCCGCGTCGAGGAACGACCGCATGGGATACGCATAATCAGTTCGTCCACACCAGAGAACATCCGCAACATCACGATCGTCCACGGCATGGGCGGGTTGAATGCTCGCTGTCAGCCCGAGTCGACCCATGCGGGCAACATCTTCCGGCCGAACCATCTGCGCATGTTCAATCCGACCGGCGATACCCGCTTTCTCGAATGCATCAATAACAACAGTGTTGGCGCGGTCGCCGATGGCGTGCAATGCCGGCACCACTCCGTGCCGTTTCGCACCGTCCACGAGTCGGTCGAGTTCGGCTATTTCAGTGTTCAATCCACCCGTGATGTCCGTGCCGCAAAACGGCTCGTGCATGTAGGCCGTCTTCGTGTTGATAGACCCGTCAGTGATGAGCTTGAGGAAACCCATCGATACGGAACCTGCAACGACATCCCCCGTGCGCAAACCACGGTCATAAGCCTCGTGAATTCGTTCGGGATACAGGCTCGCATTGACCTTGATGATGTCGAACCCGTTCGCGACTCGACGATCCCAATGCTCGAGACTTTCCATCTCAAAACTCGTGATTCCAACAACACCCTTCGCACGCGCATCGCGGGCAGCGCGTTCAATCAACACGTCCATCTCGTCCTCAGGGATGTCCGACATGATCGTCAGCGCGCGGAACGCGTCGTGCTCACGCAAGATCCCGGTGTCATCGAGTACGTCCAGGAATCCGTACTTCTCCGCGGCAGCCGTGTTAATCCATACCGAGTGCACATCCATCGAGAACGCAAGGACAGGCACAGTGCGACTGATGGCGTCGAGGTCAGTAATTCGCGGCGGATTGGGCCACAACGCGTAACGCAGTCCGTGGCCGATGATCGGCTCCCCGTCTTTGACGGGGTGGT
>JBDLPW010000055.1:0-7370 GCA_039800905.1 Actinomycetota bacterium
GCACCCCCGACACAATCTTTTCGCGCGAGAACGGTTCGACAACTCCGTTGCGCTTGATGACGGACAGGCTCGCCGTTTCGAGTGTCGAGAAGCGACCTCCGCACGACGGGCACTCGCGGCGACGGCGAATCGACAAACCATCTTCCGAGGTACGCGAGTCGATGACGCGGCTGTCGGTGTGGCGGCAGAACGGACAGAACATCGGTTACCTTTCGAATCGGGCCGTGACGGCATCGCCGTGAGCAGGCAGGTTTTCGGCGAGGGAGAAGGTGACGACATCCTGCGCGACCGCGCGAAGCGCCTCGCGCGTGTATCGAACGGTCTGACGCGGACGCAGGAACGTCGCGGGACCAAGTGCTGCCGCATGACGAGCGTGCCCGTGGGTCGGAAGCACGTGGTTCGAGCCGGCGAGGTAGTCCCCCAGTGACACCGGCGTTTCCGCGCCGACAAAAATCGCGCCGGCATTACGGATTCGCGCAGACACGATCTCGGCGTTGCGGGTGTGAATCTCGAGGTGCTCGGGTGCGTACGCGTCCGAGACTCGAATCGCGTCATCGATGGAATCGACGATGATGATGCGCGACTGCTCCCCCATCAACGCAGCGGTGACGCGCTCGCGGTGACGCGTCGTCATCACACGTGACGTGACCTTTGCGGAAACCTGCGCGGCGAGCGCGACGGAATCCGTGACGAGGACCGCGCTGGCAAGTTCATCGTGTTCGGCTTGTGAAACGAGGTCTGCGGCGATGAGGTCTGGACTAGCCGTGTTATCAGCGATCACAAGAATTTCCGTCGGGCCGGCCTCGGAGTCGATGCCGACAATTCCTGCGACGACCCGCTTGGCGGCGGCGACGAACGCATTGCCCGGTCCCGTAATGACCGAGACGGGCTCAAGACCCAGTTGCTCGACACCGTATGCCAGAGCGCCGATTGCGCTTGCCCCGCCCATCGCGTAAACCTCGGTGACACCGAGCATGTGTGCGACAGCGGCAATTGTCGGGTGAACGGAAAAACCGAATTCTTTCTGTCCGGGACTGACGAGCGCGATCGAGTCGACACCCGCGACCTGCGCGGCGACGACGTTCATCACAACGCTTGACGGGTACACGGCTTTGCCGCCGGGGACATAGAGACCGACACGTTCGACGGGTACCCAGTGCTGTTCGACGATTGCTCCAGGGGCGACCTCGGTGATTGCCGGTGCGGGAACCTGCGCGGCGGAGCCGATTCGAACGCGCTCGATCGCGCTCTCAATCGCGACGCGCAAACCCGGTTCGAGCGACGCTTCGGCCGCCGCGAGAATCTCAGCAGGAATTCGAATGGACGGAGCGAACCCACCGTCAAACTTCAGTGCGTGTTCCTGAAGTGCTTCGAGTCCACGAACGCGAACGTCCTCGACGAGGCCCGCCGCCACCGCGTGTGCATCGTTTTCCGCGATTGCCGCTCGCGGAACCAACGCACGCGCCTGAGCGGCGCTGAGCGGTCCGTGGGGCGCGGAAATCGTCGACAACATCACGTCAATGCTACCGTTGGGAATATTCGTCTGGCCGTTGACACTGAGGAGACTGTGACTGACATGACACCTCAATCGACCTTTCTCGCTGCCTTTTCGCTTCACCCCGCCGGCGTTGCCGTCATCACGGGTGTGACCCCGACAGGTGACGCCGTTGGCTTCACCGCAACGTCCCTCGCCTCCTTCTCCGCGGAACCGCCGCGTGCATCGTTCAATATCGCCAAGCACGCATCGTCTTTTCCGGCCGTTTCCGTCGGTTCTCGGCTGTTGTTGCACTTCCTCGCTGAAAACCAGGTCGACGTGGCGCGAACGATGGCTGGCGACCACGACAAGCGATTCGTTGGTGAACACTGGTCGCCTGACGAACGAGGCTTACCCCGACTTCACGATGTGCGAGCCGTACTCGAAGCACACGTTGTCGCGGTGAACGAGGTCGGCACCAACGCGGCCGTCATCGTCGAAATCGACGGTGGGGACACCAATTCGGATTGTTCGCCGCTTGTGTACGTGGAGCGTCGCTACCACTCCGTCGGCGACATCACGGGCTAAGCGAGAGCGTTCGGTCCGAGCACGCGGCGCAGTTCGCCGTACAAGGCACCGCTCACCTCCACGCGGTGAGGCAAGGTGAAGACACGCACCGAATCGGGGTGGCGCACGCGCAATTCAACCTCCGAGCTCCCTGGGTGGCGTTTGAGGATCTCGTCGAGTTCGGCGATGACCGTCGTTGTCGCGGCAGCTGCCGGCACCTGGACTTTGACAATCCCGACCTCGCTGACGTTTGTCGCTTCGATTTCGCGAATCTCGCTCGCCATCAGTGACACCGCGTTTTCGCGCAACCGAATACGGCCCGTGACCGCCACGATGGTGTCATTGACGAGTTTCATGCGCAGGTCGTCGTACGCACGCCCCAAAACGGACACCGTGATGGAACCCGACATGTCCTCGAGCATCGCCATCGCGAAAGGCTTGCCTGACGTTCTCGCGACGCGCATCTCAACGTTGCGCAACAGGCCAGCGAAGGTGACCTGATCGCCTTCGTTCGCGCCAATCAGTTCGTATTCGGCATCAGCGTCTTCCGATTCCGACATCTTTTGGGCGACCTGCAAATCGCCAACAAGAATGTTGGCGGCACGCGACAAGGAATTTTCTTGGCCATTGAGGGGGTGGTCCGACACGTATAACCCGAGCATGTCGCGTTCGAATTCGAGCTTTGTCTTGCGCGGCCATTCGGGTCGTTCGGGAACGAGGACGACCGGCTCGTCAAAAAGTTCGCCGAAGTCAAAACCGATGTCACCCTTCGACGCATCCTTCTTGGAACGCGTGGCGTCCTCGACCACCTTTTCGTGAACGTCAAGAAGTGCGCGGCGTGTGTGGTCGAAACGGTCGAACGCGCCCGCCTTGATGAGCGCCTCAAGCGTACGTTTCTGCAACGCGGGCAACGGCACGCGGTCGAGGAAGTCTTGGAACGAGGTGTACGGTCCGTTCGCGTCACGCTCACCGACGATATGGTCGACAACGCCTTCGCCGACGTTCTTGATGGAGCCGAGTCCGAAACGTACGTCCTCGCCAACTGCAGCGAAGTGCAAGACCGATTCGTTGATGTCAGGCGCCAGCACCTTGACACCCATTCGACGGGCTTCGACCAGATATCCGCCCAGCTTGTCGCGGTCGTCACCCACCGACGTCAGCAGACCAGCAAGGAATTCCTGGGGGTAGTGAGCCTTGAGGTACGCGGTGAAATATGCGACGACGCCGTACGCGGCCGAATGCGACTTGTTAAACGCGTAGTCCGAGAACGGGACGAGAATCTCCCAAAGCGTGTCAATCGCGTTCTTCGAATAGCCGCGCTCGAGCATGCCGGCCGAGAACGGTCCAAATTCCTTGTCGAGGACTTCCTTCTTCTTCTTACCCATCGCGCGACGCAAATTGTCTGCTTGCGCGAGTGAATATCCCGCGACGCGCTGAGCGATCTGCATGACCTGCTCTTGATAGACGATGAGGCCGTACGTCGGGTCGAGAATGTCACTAAGCGGCTCGGCGAGTTCCTTGTGAATGGGAGTAACCGTCTGCATCCCCTGCTTGCGCATCGCATAGTTCGTGTGCGACTTCATCGCCATCGGACCGGGACGGTACAACGCGAGGACGGCCGAAATGTCTTCGAACGAGTCGGGCTGCATCTGCTTGAGCAACTGCCTCATGGGGGGCGAGTCGAGCTGGAAGATTCCCAGCGTCTCCCCCGTCGACAACAGTTCGTAAACCTTGGGATCGTCATATGTCAGGTCTTCGAGGACGAGTGTTTCGCCGCGATTGCGCTGAATGTTAATGAGCGCATCATCGAGGATGTCCAGGTTTCGAAGTCCGAGGAAGTCCATCTTGATGAGACCGAGTGCCTCACACGTCGGGTAATCGAATTGGGTGATGATTTGACCGTCGTTCGATCGCATCATCAGCGGCACGATGTCCGACAACTTGGTGTCCGACATGATGACACCCGCGGCGTGGACACCGGTGTTGCGCTTGATTTTCTCGATACCGCGCGCAGTCTCGTAAACCGTCTTCGTTTCAACCGACCCTTCGACCACCTCACGGAATTGGGCGGCTTCTTTGAATCGCGGGTTGTCCTTGTCGAACATCTCACCGAGCGACATGTCACGACCGAGTTGCATCGGCGGGACCGCCTTGGTCAACCGATCCCCTACCTCGTAGGGGTATCCGAGAACGCGCGCCGAGTCCTTGAGTGCCTGTTTCGCCTTGATGATGTTGTACGTCGCAATCTGTGCCACGTAGTCTGACCCGTATTTCTCGGTCACATAGCGCTTGACGTCATCACGTCGTTTGGTCGAGAAATCGATATCGAAGTCGGGCATTGACTCGCGTTCCGGATTGAGGAAGCGCTCGAAAAGAAGCCCGTGTTCCAGTGGCTCGAGGTCGGTGATGCGCATCGCGTACGCCGCGATCGATCCAGCACCCGAACCACGACCCGGCCCGACTCGAACACCGTTGGCCCGTGCCCATCCGGTGAAGTCGGCAACGATGAGGTAGTAGCCGGCGAAACCCTTGGTCGTGATGATGTCGATTTCGTAGGCGGCGCGTTCACGAATTTCCGGAGAAAGATCCTTGCCGTACCGTTCCTCAAGGCCGGCCCAAACGGCACGTTCGAACGCCTTCTCCTCGGTGTCGTTTGATTCGACCGGGAAGTGCGGCATGTGGTTCGCTGACGTGTCGAACTGTACGCCACAGCGCTCAGCGATGAGCAGGGTGTTGTCCGCCGCTTCGGGGTGATCGGGGAAAAGTCGACGCATCTCCGCCGCGCTCTTGAGATAGAACTGATCCGTTTCGAACTTGAAGCGCTTTTCGTCGAGGAGAGTCGACCCCGATTGAACACAGAGCAAGGCCTCGTGTGCAGAGAAATCGCCGTGGTTGACATAGTGCAAGTCGTTCGTCAAGACGAGCGGCAAGTCGAGTTCCTTCGCAAGACGCAACAGGTCCTTGATTCCTCGTCGTTCAATGGCAATACCGTGATCCATGATCTCGATGAAGTAATTGTCTTTACCGAAGATGTCGCGCATCGTGGCAGCGACCTTCTTCGCTTCGTCGTATTGCCCCATACGAATGCGGGTCTGAACTTCACCACTGACGCACCCGCTCGTCGCGATAAGCCCCTTCGCGTTCCGCGACAGAATGTCCACATCCATTCGAGGGTGCTGATAAAACCCCTCAATGTACGACGAGGACGACAGCGTGAAGAGGTTGTGCATCCCCTCGGTCGTCTCACTGAGGAGCGTGAGGTGCGTGTACGCGCCTCCACCGGAGACATCGTCCTCTCCACCGTCACTCCAGCGAATCGGGCGCTTCTCGAGTCGACTTTCCGGGGCCAGATAGGCCTCAATGCCGATGATCGGCTTGATGCCGCGGTCGTTCGCCTTCTTCCAGAATTCAAAGGCACCGAAAAGTGTCCCGTGGTCGGTCATCGCAATGGCAGGCATACCCTGTGCCACGGCAGCGTCGAGCAACGGATCGATACGAGCCGCTCCATCGAGCATGGAATTGTCGGTGTGAACGTGGAGGTGCACGAAACTGTCCGTCATCGGCCCCTCCTTAGTCGTTAGCGAATATTCAGTTTAGGTCGGGAGCGCCGACCGTTGGTGAGGCGCGTCAGTGCGTCGCGAGAATTTCGAGAGCGTGACGCAAATCGTCCGGATACGGCGCCTCGAGTTCGATTCGGCGACCCGTCGTCGGGTGGTCGAATCCGAGTCGAATCGCGTGCAACCACTGACGGTTCAGTCCAAGTTTCGCCGTCATCGTCGGGTCGGCACCGTACAACTCGTCCCCGACAAGCGGGTGCCGGTGCGCCGCCATGTGTACACGAATCTGGTGGGTACGTCCTGTTTCCAATTCCACCTCGACGAGACTCGCGCCGGGGAACGCTTCGAGCGTTTCGTAGTGCGTAACCGAATGGCGACCGTCCGCCGTGACCGCGAACTTCCATGACGAACCGGGGTGTCGACCAATCGGTGCGTCGATTGTTCCTTCGCTCGGGTCCGGGTGCCCCTGGACAACTGCGTGATACGTCTTGTGGATTTCGCGATCCTTGAACTTGCGTTTCATCACCGAATACGCAATCTCGCTCTTAGCGACAATCATGAGTCCCGACGTCCCGACATCGAGGCGATGAACAATCCCCTGTCGTTCGGGCGGGCCGGACGTCGAAATCCGGTAGCCGGCCCCCGCGAGAGCACCGACGACCGTGTCGCCTTCCCACCCGAGACTGGGGTGTGCGGCGAGGAACGGGGGTTTGTCGACCACGACAATGTCGTCGTCGTCGTAGATGATCGCCATCTCGGCAATCACAACGGGAACTATTTCCGGCTCACGCTTGTCATCCCACGTGACATCGATCGTCGCATCGGAGCCCGCTCGATCGGACTTAGCCGCGACCTTTCCGTCCACCGTGACGCCACCGGTGTCGACGATTTCAGCCGCGAAACTGCGGGAAACACCAATCAGTCGTGCAATCACCACATCGATTCGTTCGCCGACGAGTCCGTCGGGCAGCGAAAACGACCGGTGGTGACTCACCGACGCCTAGAAGTTCTTGGCGGATTCCTGACCGCTGGTGTTGAGGTCGTTGAGCTGCTTTTCGAGGTACTGCTTGAGGTGACCGCGATATTCCTTTTCGAACTGCTTGAGTTCGTCGATCTTTCGTTCGACACCAATTCGTTTCTGGTCAAGTTCGTTGATCTCGTTGCGCTGACGCAGTTCCGCTTCGGCGAGGATGCGCTGGGCTTGAGCCTTGCCCTCCTCGATGATGCGCTCGCGCTCGTCGAGGCCTTCCTGGACGTGCTGGTCGTGGAGCTTGCGTGCGAGCTGGAGCAGCTGGCTCGACGTCGCCGAATCGTTCTGGTCTGCAGCAGCAGCGACCGACGGCGTCGACGGGGCTACGCCTGCATCCGCGGCACGCTGAAGCTCCGAAATGCGGCCCTGTGCTCCGACAAGCTTCTGCTTGAGGTCATCGTTTTCAGCCTTGATCGCGCGGAATTCCTTGACAATCTCGTCGAGGAAATCGTCAACGTCGTCAGCGTCGTATCCCTCACTGAGGCGAGGCTTCGGCTTGAATTGCTTGTTGACGATGTCTTCAGCGGTGAGCGCCATGCGCAGTCACTCCTTTGTGTTCCACAAATCCAAACTGTTGTTTGACCAGACTACCTGACGATGGCCGACAGGATGTAGACCGCAACGAGGACGATTGTCCACGAAAAGTCGATGGCGGCACCGCCAAGGCGAACCGGCTTGACGAATCGACGCACGAGCTTAAGCGGCGGATCGGTCAGTGTGTAGGTGATTTCTGCAAGAACCA
>JBDLPW010000056.1:0-3241 GCA_039800905.1 Actinomycetota bacterium
GCGGCAGCCGGACGGCAGACGACGCGTCCTTCAATGCCGAGGCGGCGCAACTCCAGCGCGATGAACGGCCACGCACCCTGGTTCTCGGGTTCGTCCTGAACCCAGACCAGTTCGGCCCCAGTGTGAGCGGCAAGCGCCGTGCGCAGGTCTGCTTCGGGGAACGGGTAGAACTGCTCCATGCGGACGAGCGCGACACCGTTGGCTCCGCGCTTCTCGCGCTCGGCGAGAAGGTCGTAGTGGATCTTGCCCGAGTGCAGGAGGATTCGACGCGTCTGGCCTTCGACCGAGCGGTCATCGAGAACGGGCTGGAAGACGCCGTTCGTGAAGTCCTCGACGTTGCTCGTCGCGCCGCGGAGACGGAGCATCGCCTTCGGCGTGAAGACGATGAGCGGACGCTTGGGCTGCGAGTACGCCTGACGACGCAGCAGGTGGAAGTAGGACGCCGGAGTCGACGGACGTGCGATCGTCATGTTTCCTTCGGCAGCCAACTGCAGGTAACGCTCGATGCGGGCCGACGAGTGGTCAGGACCTTGTCCTTCGTAGCCATGAGGCAACAGCAGGACGACACCAGAGTTCTGGCCCCACTTCTGTTCGCTGGACGAAATGAATTCGTCGATGACGGTCTGTGCACCGTTCGCGAAGTCACCGAACTGTGCTTCCCACAGCACGAGAGCGTCCGGGTTTCCGACGGAGTACCCGTATTCGTAAGCCATCGCGGCGTACTCGGACAGGAGCGAGTCGTAAATCCAGAATCGCGCCTGGTTCTCGGACAGGTTGAGCAGCGGCAACCATTCCTGACCGTTCACACGGTCGTGGAACACGGCGTGGCGCTGAACGAACGTTCCGCGGCGGGCGTCCTGACCAGCGAAACGCACCTTGGTGCCTTCGAGGAGGAGCGAACCGAGGGCGAGGATCTCGCCGAAGCCCCAGTCGATCTCGCCGTTACGGCTCATGTCGACACGCTTGGCGAGCAACTGCTCGAGTTTGGGGTGGACGGTGAAGCCCGCCGGCGGGTTGCCGTGTGCGTCACCAATGCGGTGGACTACCGAAACGTCAACACCGGTCGCCGCCGGGTGGCGTTGCGGCTGGTTCGCCGTCGCGTTCTCAGGGTTCGGGATGACGGACGTGTCGATGGACGCGGCGTGCGTCTCGGCGAACGCGTTTTCCAGCAGAGAGAGGAACTTGGTCTGAACCTCGTCGTACTCGGCCTGGGTGATGTCACCACGACCGACGAGTGATTCCGCGTAAAGGGTGCGAACCGAACGCTTCGCCTCGATGAGGTTGTACATCAACGGCTGGGTCATCGACGGGTCGTCGCCCTCGTTGTGTCCGCGGCGGCGGTAGCAGACGAGGTCAATGACGACGTCGTGCTTGAACTCTTGGCGGTAACGGACCGCAAGTTTGGCGACGCGAACGACGGCCTCGGGGTCGTCGCCGTTGACGTGGAAGATGGGCGCCTGGACAGACTTGGCAACGTCGGTCGAGTACAGCGACGTGCGCGAGTCCTTCGGCAGGGTCGTAAAGCCGACCTGGTTGTTCGCAACGACGTGGATGGTTCCACCCGTGCGGTAACCGCGCAACTGCGCCATCTGCAGGGTTTCGATGACGACACCCTGACCGGCCATTGCTGCGTCACCGTGGACGAGGATCGGCAGAACGGTGAAGGACGCGATCGGCTTGAAGTCCTGCTTGGCGCGGACGATTCCTTCGAGAACGCCGTTGACTGCCTCGAGGTGTGACGGGTTCGCGGCGAGGTAGACGGGAATCGTCTGGCCCTTGGCGGTGACGAACTGACCAGTCGTTCCGAGGTGGTACTTGACGTCACCCGAACCCTGAACGGTCGAGGTGTCGGTGGTTCCTTCGAACTCGCGGAAGATCTGTCCGTACGTCTTGCCCGCGATGTTCGCGAGGACGTTGAGGCGACCACGGTGCGCCATGCCCATGTCGACTTCGTCGAGTCCGAACTCGGCGGCGTCCTGGATGATTTCGTCGAGAAGAGCGATCATCGATTCGCCACCCTCGAGCGAGAAGCGCTTCTGGCCGACGTACTTTGTCTGCAGGAAGGTCTCGAACGCTTCCGCCTGGTTGAGGCGGTCGAGGATGCGCATCTGTTCGTCGTGCGTCGGCTTTTCGTACGGCTTTTCCAGCTGTTCCTGGAACCACTTGCGCTGTTCCGGGTCCTGCAGGTGCGCGTACTCGACACCGACAGTACGGCAGTACGAGTCGCGCATGAGCCCAAGGACTTCGCGCAGCAACATCGTGCGACGACCAGCGAGTCCGCCGACGACAAATTCACGGTCGAGGTCCCAGAACGTCAGTCCGTGGTTCTCGATTTCGAGGTCGGGGTGCGAACGCTGCTTGTATTCGAGCGGGTCGATGTCGGCCATGCGGTGACCGCGAACACGGAACGCGTCGACGAGTTCCTGAACACGCGCGGTCTTGTTGATTGCGTCCGAGTCGTCGACCTTGATGTCCTGCGACCAACGGATCGGCGTGTACGGGATACGCAGTGCGGCAAAGATTTCTTCGTAGAAGTCGTTCTCACCGATGAGGAGTTCGTGAACGATTTTGAGGAACTCGCCCGAGCCGGCGCCCTGGATGACGCGGTGGTCGTAGGTCGAGGTCAGCGTGATGGTCTTGGAGATACCGAGGTCGAAGAGTACCTTCTCGGACGAACCCTGGAATTCCGCGGGGTAGTCCAGCGCGCCGGCGCCGACGATGCAACCCTGGCCCTTCATGAGACGGGGGACCGAGTGAACGGTTCCGATTCCACCCGGGTTCGTCAGCGACACCGTGTTGCCCGCAAAGTCCTCGGGGGTGAGTTTGTTGGCGCGTGCTCGTGCGACAACGTCCTCGTAAGCGTCAAGGAAGTCCGCGAACGACATCTGTTCGGCCTTCTTGATTCCGGGAACCAGCAGAGCGCGCGTTCCGTCCGCCTTGGGAACATCGATCGCGAGACCGAGGTTGATGTGTGCGGGAACAACAAGCGACGGGGTTCCGACCGGCTCGTCGTAGAACACGTTCTGCGACGGGAACTGTTTGAGTGCACGAACCATCGCCCACCCGATGATGTGCGTGAACGACACCTTGCCACCACGTGTGCGACGCAAGTGGTTGTTGATGACGATGCGGTTGTCAATCATGAGCTTCGCGGGGATCGTGCGAACGCTCGTTGCGGTCGGAACCGAAATCGACGTGTCCATGTTCGACGCAAGCGCCTTCGCCATTCCCTTGAGCGGCG
>JBDLPW010000057.1:0-2809 GCA_039800905.1 Actinomycetota bacterium
CACCTCAAGCCCGCCGACGTGAACGCGTTGGTCGAGGAGCGCGGCGACGACGTCGTGTTCTTCGACGGTCGCAACGCATTCGAAGCTCGCGTCGGGAAGTTCAAGAACGCTGTCATCCCCGACGTGCGAACCAGCCACGACTTCATCACGGAAATCGAATCAGGCAAGTACGACCACCTCAAGGACAAAGCGGTCATCACCTACTGCACCGGCGGTGTGCGCTGCGAAATCTTGTCCGCAGCGATGAAGAGTCGCGGCTTCGGTGAGGTCTACCAAATCGATGGCGGAATCGTCCGTTACGGCGAGGCGTTCAAGGAGAAGGGACTGTGGGAAGGCGCCCTGTACGTTTTCGATAAGCGCCAGGTCACCAAGTTCTCGCCCACCGCCGCCGACATTGGTGAATGCGATGTGTGTGGAGGATCGACCTCGCTCGTCCTCAACTGCAACAACCTGGGGTGTCGCCACCGCGTCATCATTTGCGAATCGTGCGCCGAAACTGCGTCGAACCTCGATTGCGACGGCAGCCACGCACCGTTGAAGCGATACGAGGAAGTCGGTTAGATTTCGTCGAACCCCGCGGTGATGCGGGTGACGAGGTCGGCACGATCCTCCGGCGAAAGGAACGCAGATTCCGCCGCGTTGATCTGCATCTCGAGGATGTCGTCGAGCGTGTACCCGAAAATTTCGGACATGACGGCAATTTCACGCGACAGGGTCGTGCCACTCATCAGTCGATTGTCGGTGTTGAGCGTGACGCGGAAGCCCAGCTGGTACAGCAGGTCGAAGGGGTGATCGGCCATCTCGGCGCCAAAGCGTTCGAACGCGTTCGTCTGAAGGTTAGACGTCGGACACACCTCGAGCGCGATCCCGCGGTCACGGACCCACTCCGCCGTGTCACCCAGCGCGACGCGGAAAACGCCTCCGTCCGGAGTGACGTTGATGTCATCGGTGATCCGCACGCCGTGTCCGAGTCGAAGTGCACTGCCGTCAAGTAGTGCGCCTCGGATCGACTCAATTCCGTCGGCTTCTCCCGCGTGAACCGTGCGGGGCATCCACGCCGCGTCAAGTTTCGCAAACGCGCTCGACAGTCGGGACGCGGGGAACCCTGCCTCCGGTCCCGCGATATCGAACCCGACCACACCCTTGTGTCGGTGACGAATGGCAAGTTCGGCAATCTCGTCGGCGCGATCCGCTTGGCGCATCGCGCAAATTAATTGCCCCACCCGAATCGGCTTACCCGACTGGGCACCGTTGGCAACGCCTGCGTCGATTCCGCGCTGAACGGCTTCGACGGCCTGATCAAGGGTCAACCCCTGTTCGATGTGAAGTTCGGGTGCCCAGCGAATCTCTGCGTAGATGATGCCGTCGGCGATGAGGTCGAGGACGAACTCGCGCGCGATGCGCTCGAGGTTGTCGGCGGTTTGCATGACGGAAAGCGTGACCGAGAACGTCTCGAGATAATCAACGAGCGAACCCGAATCGGCTTGCGCGCGAAACCATTCGGCAAGACCAACTGCGTTGTCGACGGGCAGTGTGATCCCATCGCGCTGGGCGATGTCGATGATGGTCGAGGCACGAACCCCGCCATCGAGGTGGTCGTGCAATGACACCTTGGGCAGGTTTTCGATGATGATTCCCGCGCCGGGGAACTCGTGTTCGGTGTGAACGCCAGGCGTCACCTGGGGTATAACGAACCGACTCATGCGCCGATAATTCCCGCGATGAGAGGTCCGTGATCAACGACCGACTCGCCAATTCCCCACGCACCATCGACGGCGTCAAGCGCGCGGTCAAAACGAGCGGCATCGTTTGCCGACAACGTGAAGACGGGATCGCCGGCCTTCACCGCGTCGCCGGGCTTGACGTGCAAGTCGATTCCGGCGGCGTGAACAACGGCGTCTTCCTTGCGAGCACGCCCGGCACCCATGCGCCACGCGGCGATACCGAACGGCAAGGCGTCCATGTGGGTGATGACACCATCACGGTCCGCGGTGACGGTGTGTGTCTCGGAAGCGACGGGCAACGCAGCATCGGGGTCGCCACCCTGGGCGGAAACCATCGCGCGCCACACGTCCATCGCCTTCCCGTTGGATAGATGCGATCGAACATCGGCGTCGCGAACGCCGGCCAATTCGAGCATATGCTCGGCCAGGGTAACGGTCAGGTCGAGGACGTCCGATGGCCCTCCACCCGCAAGCACCTCGACCGATTCGCGCACTTCGTTTGCGTTTCCGATCGCACGGCCGAGCGGCGTGTTCATGTTGGAGAGCACCGCGCGCGTCTTGACGCCCGCATCGTTGCCAATGCCCACGAGGACCTCGGCCAGTTCCTTGGCGCGGTCGAGCGTCGACATGAATGCGCCATTTCCGAACTTCACATCGAGGACGAGCACGCCTGTGCCCTCGGCGAGTTTCTTGCTCATGATGCTCGATGCGATGAGCGGTATCGCCTCAACCGTTCCTGTCGTGTCGCGAAGGGCATAGAGTTTGCGGTCTGCCGGCGCGAGGCCCGACCCGGCGGCGCACACGACCGCGCCGACCTTTTCCAGCTGCGCGTGCATCTCATCGTTCGACAGGTTTGCTCGCCACCCCGGAATCGACTCGAACTTGTCGAGCGTTCCGCCGGTGTGGCCGAGTCCACGACCAGACAACTGCGGAACGGCGACACCGAAGCTGGCGACGAGCGGCGCGAGCGGCAACGTAATCTTGTCGCCCACCCCACCGGTCGAGTGTTTGTCGGCGGTCGGCCACGACAGGCCGGAGAAGTCGAGTCGTTCGCCCGATGCGACCATTGCCGCAGTGAGGTCGTT
>JBDLPW010000058.1:0-7217 GCA_039800905.1 Actinomycetota bacterium
CAGCGACTCGTCGACGTTTTCCTCGTACTGCAGAATCCCCTGCTCGTCGAGTCGGAAGACGGTCGGTGCCGAGAACGTGCACTGCCCGTGGTTGTCGCACTTGGCGCGATCTACATGTACCTGCATTGTTTTCTCCTGTGGTGGGTTGAGTTAGCGCTTGTCGAACGCGATGGGGAGCCGGACCGGCCCAGTGTTACCCGAGTCGGGCAGCCACTCGTCGGCTCCGTTGACGCGGAGGTTGGTCATCGCCTTCGAGAGAACCTTGAGTGCGATGGTCATGTCGGCGCGGGCAACGAAGTGTCCGAGGCAGTGGTGCATGCCTCCACCGAATCCGTAATGCGGCGCACGCTCGGCGGTGATGTCGATTTCCGGGTTCGGGTACGCCTCCGGGTCTGTTCCGCTCACCTGAGTGAGGAAGTGGATGGTTGTGCCAGCTTCGGCGTGCAGATCTTCGTAGTCGAAGTCGACCGCGGCTTCGCGGGTGACCCACGTCGTGGTCGGGTTGGTGCGCATGACTTCCTCGACCGCGTTCTTCGCGAGGTCGGGGTTCGCCGCGAGCAGTTCCCACTGGTCCTGATTGTGCATGTACGACATGAGCCCGAGACCGATCTGGTTACGCGTCGTGTCCATGCCGCCGAAGATGAGAAGGCACAGTGCGTTGCGCAGTTCGTCGTCCGACAACGAGTCGCCATCCGCGTTCGCCTGAACCAGCTTGGTGACGAGGTCGTCACCCGGGTTCTTCTGTCGGTCTTCGATGAGCGCCTCGGCGTATCCGTAGAGTTCCTGCAGCGCAGACTCGACCTTGTCGAGGTCCTTCTTGATGGTGACGCCGAGCGCCAGACCGATCGTCGAGGCCAGGCGTGCGATGGTCGGCCATTCCGTCTCGGGGATACCGAGCAGGATGCAGAGGACGCGCGTCGCGTACGGCTCGGCGAAGTCGTTGACGGCCTCGAACTCACCCTTGTCGACGAAGCTCTGAACGAGTTCCTCGGCGAGCGTCTCAAATTGCGGCAGGTACTGCTCCAGGTTCTTGGGCCCGAACGCCGGGTTGAGCAGGCGGCGGATGCGGTGGTGGTCGTCACCTTCGAGGACGAGGAGCGACTTGGTCCACCAGTCGTGGAAGAGTCCGGTGTGGACACCGTTGTGGTCGGGCCACTTGGCGGAACCCTGGATCAGGCGAGGGTCCTTGATGAGCTTGGACACTTCGGCGTGACGAAGAATGGCGAACCCGTAGTTGGTGCGTGCATACCAGTGCTGCGCGCGAGCGTTGCGAACCGCCTCCGAGTGCATGGCAAAGCCGGGGTCGGCAATGTCGAGATACGGGACTGCGATGTCGGTGGACATGATGGGTACTGAACCTCGTTGTTCGGTGGGCTGGTGGCCCAGGTTGATGTGTTGTGAATACTACGTGGAGTTTCTAAATACTTCAATAGTGAATGTTTTACTACAACGGGCGAAAAAGCAAAACGACACGCGGGAAAAAATCGTCCGTAAATCATCTATCAATGAAGCAATAAACGCGCTATCGTTTCCACAGCACAACGAGGTGCATCCAACGGGCGACCCGCGGAAAGACCTCATCACCGTTATGAAAGGTCACCATGTCTAACAAAGGACATTCGGATTCCGCGCACTTGAGTGCGTTGGGATACGAAAGCAACTACCACCGATCGCTGTCGGTGTGGAGCACACTGGCACTCGGGTTCACCTACCTGTCCCCGCTCGTCGCCATCTACGCTCTGTTCGGACTCGGTCTCGCGACCGCAGGTCCCTCCTCCATCTGGTGGATCATCATCGTTGGCGCGGGTCAGCTGCTCGTGGCCCTCGTCATGGGTGAGGTTGTATCCCAGTTCCCCATTGCCGGTGGAATCTACCCGTGGATGCGTCGACTCGCCGGAAAGAAGACCGCGTGGATTACCGCGTGGATGTACGTCTGGGCGATGCTCGTCACCATCACCTCGGTAGCCGAGTTCGGTGCACCGTTCCTCGCACAGGTGTTCGGAATCGGTGAACTCGACCCGACGACCAACCTGGTCCTCACGGTCGGCCTTCTCGTCCTCGCACTCTTGCTCAACATGGGTGGCACGAAGACCCTCGCCCGCATCGCCAAGATCGGTCTTGCGGCCGAACTCATCGGTGTCGTCGGCATGGGCCTCTTCCTCCTCATCTTCCACCGCAAGAACGACTTCTCGGTCTTCTTCGGCGTCTTCCAGGGTGGAGTCACTGACTGGGGCCCCATCTTCCTCGGCGCCGCGCTCGTCGGTCTGTTTATGTTCTACGGATTCGAAGCCTGTGGTGACGTCGCCGAAGAAGTCGCCGACGCCGCACGCGAAGTTCCCAAGGCCATGTACCTCACGATCTTCGTTGGTGGAGTTTCGGCTCTGTTCTCGTTCTCGGGCTACGTCCTCGCAGCACCCGACCTCGAGGCACTCGCCGCTTCGGCAACCCCGATTCCGGACGTCCTCACCGCAACCATCGGTGAAGGCGGCATGCGCGCGTTCCTCGTGATCGCGGTCATGGCGTTCATCTCGTGTGTTCTCTCGCTCCAGGCCGCTGCAAGCCGTCTGCTGCACTCGTTCGCACGTGACGAAATGCTGCCCGCCAGCAAGTGGCTCTCGAAGATCTCGGACCGTTCGAAGGTTCCGACGAACGCACTGCTCGTCGCCTCGATCGTCCCGATCGTCCTCAGCGTCATCATCTACGTTGATCCGACCACGTTGCTCCCGATTACGGACTTCGCGGTTGCGGGCATCTACATCGCCTTCCAGGCTGTCGTTCTCGCGGCACTGTGGCAGCGCACCAAGGGCTGGAAGCCCGCTGGTCCGTTCAACCTCGGTGGCCTCGGAATCGTCATCAACATCGGCGCTCTCGCCTACGGCATCTTCGCCCTCTACCAGCTGATCGTTCCTGACCAGTTGGCGCAGGGTGGCGTTCTGCTCGTCGGCGGCGTTGGTCTCGCGTACCTCTTCATTGCTCGCCCCGACAAGCGCTCGAACGCGCCGCACTCGGACGCGATCAAGATCTCGGAAGAGATGCGCGCGGCAGCCAAGTAACACGCAGGACACGGGAGGGGCTCGGGAAACTGGGCCCCTTTCGCGTTGTCAGGGCACTTCGAGGAATGCACGGCCCGAGACCTGTGAATCGACGGTGGGCAACCAGGTGCCGATGGTGGGGATACGGTAGTTCATCGTGACAACGGCGACCGGCTTCCCCGCCACCGTCGTTCGCGTAGCGGAAACGCCCGTGACGAGATCGCTCGCGATACCCTCGGTCGCGAACACACGCGCACGGTCGGCGCCGGCGTCGAGGGTGGAATCGGCGAGGGCGGCATAGGCAGCGCCCGCGATTGCGGAGTCGGTCACCACGGCACGGACGTGCGCGATGACACCCACCTGCAGGATGCCGAGAGCGAGTGCGGTGACGAGTGTGCCGACGCCAACGAACTCGACAGTCGCACTGCCGCGGTCGGCGCCCGACGTCACACCGACACGACTCGGTTAATCGCTGTGTCGAAGACGCCGCTGAGTGCCGGTCCAGCCATCGCCCAAATGACGACCACGAGACCTGCGGTCATGAGAGTGATGAGGACCCATCCGGGAACGTCGCCGCGGTCGGGGTCGTGTGAAAAATCGTTCATCCCGCCACTGTGGCGGAAGTCATGAAACGACGGGTTACTTATCCCCAGTCTTCGATGCGCGGTACGCCGTGAACTCGACGATGGCATAGAAGATGATGGCGCACACGAAAACGATCGCGACGTACATGTGGGCCGACAGGAGTGCGCGGATTGAGTCGCTGGGCTGATAGTCGAACTGAGCCCTCGGGTCGGCGGGGATTTCCGAGATGTACAGACCCCAAAAGAGTGCGAGGAAGGCAAACGCACCGAGGGCACTGATCCATGTGAACTTCGGAAGTCGAACTCGACCGACCGCGAAGCCGATCCCGCTGAGGATGATGGCGATGACCATCGCCAGTCCGCCCTCGAGTGGGTCGGTCCAACTCGTCAGAGCGAACAGGGTCGCGACCAGTTGGAGAACGAACGCGATGAAGATGCGGGACGACGTTGCCATGCCCCCAGCATGACAGATGGCGCGTCAGACGGGAAGCGACCCCAGAGCGACGAGCCCGGGAAACACAGCAACGAGGACCGTCATCGGCAGGATGACAAACACAAGCGGGATAAGCATGTAGATCTCGCGGGAACTCGCGGATTCCAACAGTCTGCGTCCCGCCGCGGCCCGTTCGTCAGCCGCTAATGAACGCACAATGTCCGCGATGGGTGTGCCGTGCCGACCGGCCCCGAGCAGGTGCTCAACCAGTCGTGACCACGAGTCGTTGCGAATTCGCTGCTCGCTCGCGGTGCAGGCGTCCGCGAGTGTGACTCCCAGGGACACATCGGCCGCAATGGTTCGTGCCTCGTTTCCGAGAAGCCCGATGGACCCCTCGCCGACGCGCTGAAGGGATTCCGAGATGGAAAGTCCCGCCGCGAGACACACCGACAGTCGGTCAAGCACAGCAGGCAGTTCCGATTCGACCGCGGCACGACGAGTCGACGCGCGCGACTGCCACAGGGCACGCAGGACCCGAACGGGGTGCGGTCGAAGCGTGTTGACGAGATCGATGAGCTCGCGCGAAGGCGAGAACTCAGCGGATGCGCGCGCCATGTCACGCAAATGGGGTGAGATGCGGGCGACAAGCGAGCGACGCGGAACGTTGTCGATGAGTAGCCAGAATCCGAACCCCAGAACCGCACCAAGAGCGATCTCAATCATCACGAACCCAGCGACGCGCTTCCGGCAGCCGTCCCATCGCCGTCATCACGATGTACGCGACGACGGTGGCGCCCGCGCAGGCCACCAGCAACGACACTCCCGCGGCCGAGGTGAACGCCGTGCGATTCTCTGGTCGACTTCCCAGCAACACCACGACGAGCCATGGCGCAGCCGCTCCGAGCCGTGCCGCGTGACGAACCCACGACTGTCGACTGGTCGCTTCGCGTCGAATTCGAATTTCCTCCCGCGTTGACCGTGCGAGCTCCTCCAGTACTCGAGGCAACTCGGTGCCGCCCATCTCGGTTGCGATGATGATGGACTCGCACACCCGGTCGGCGATCGGTTCCGCGAGGGTTGCTCGCAATCGCATCAATGCGTTCGCAACGGAAGCACCGCGGGCGAGACTCGATGTCGCGTCATTCCACGCCACGCGCCAATCGGTTGGGACCTGTGCGACGACGGACTCGAGAGCCTCGTGCAGTGGAACACCCGAACGAATCGCCATGCGAATCGCATCAATGACATCGGGCCACCGGGATTCGGCGAGAACACGTCGGCGGGTGCGCGCGGCATCGAGTGTGGCGATGGGAATCGCGAGACCCGCCACGCCGGCGAGTGGCGCCAGCACGGGGATCGGGACGAGCACCGAAACGATGGCCGCGACCGTGACGGCCAGAACCGCCAGCGCGACGGCAATGGTCCCCACCGAGATGCGGTGCAGTCCACATTCATCCAACCAACGGCGAAGTCCCCCGACCGAGCGCCCGGAAGGATTGTGGCCCATAACCCCGACACCCATCAACGCGACGAGAGCGATTACCGCGGTGACCAAACCGACTCCGTCTCGATGCGCCCGTCGACGAACTGTGGTCGTGCGATGTCCGTCACGCGCCGTCGCCCGTTTTCGTCCATTCGACAGTGCACCACGAGATCAACCGTCGCGGAAATCGTGGCCGAAACAAACTCGGCCGAGACACCTCCGGCTATCTGGCACAGCGTCGCAAGTTTACGAATCGCGTCTCCGGTTCCGTTGGCGTGAATGGTGCAGAGCCCTGGAATACCGGAATTGAGAGCGACAAGAAGATCGAGGGCTTCGTCACCGCGCACCTCGCCGACAACGATTCGCGTGGGGCGCATGCGAAGGGTCTCGCGAACCAATCGGCGTAGCGTCACCTCGCCCGTCCCTTCGAGACTGGGGCCACGGCACTGCAGGCCAACAACATCGGTGTTCGCCAGCGCGAGCTCGAACGTTTCCTCTACCGTGACAATTCGCTCGGTGTCGGGCAATTCCCCGCACAACGCGGCGAGCATTGTTGTCTTGCCCGCTTGCGTTGCGCCCGAAACAAGAATCGTTGCACCCGAACGAATCGATTCTGATAAGAGGTTCGCAGCGACCTTGGGAAGCGTCTTCGAACCAACGAGATCGTCTAGGCGAAGCAGGGTCCGCGAAAACTTGCGGATGTTGACGCTCCATGCTCCGCGAGTGATTGGTGGGATGACGACGTGAAGTCGAGACCCGTCCGGTAGGGACGCGTCGACGAAAGGTTGCGAATAATCGATGCGTCGACGCGACTGTCGCAACATGCGTTCGACCAGCGCGCGCGTTTCCTCGGCACTTACCGCGAGGTCCAAACGTTCGTGACGCCCGGAACGAGCGACAAACACCGCATCAGTTCCGTTCACCCAAATTTCCTCGATGCTGGGGTCGTCCAGTAACGGTTGAAACACCCCAAACCCCTCGACCCGAAGAGACACGTCCCGCTCGGCTAGTTCCGATGAGTCAGTGGTTCGAAGTGCTCGTTCGTTCGCGCGACGTACCTCAGTGGCAATCGCGTCCTGCACCGCGGCACCGCGAGCGACAGCACCTCGTACCCAATCCGCGACAACGGAGGAATCGGTCATGCGCCAACAATGACAAAACCCGGGGACCTGCCCCGGGCTTTATCAACATCCGTCGCGACTAGGCGCGAGGGATGAACGTGTACTTCGTCGTGAGGTATTCCTCGATGCCTTCGGCCGAACCTTCGCGGCCGACACCCGACTGCTTGACACCACCGAACGGACCGGCCGCGTTCGACACGAGTCCCGTGTTGAGACCCATCATGCCCGTCTCCAGCTTCTCGATGAGTCGCTGGCCGCGGTGCAGGTCGTTGGTGAACGCGTACGAGATGAGTCCATATTCGGTGTCGTTGGCCATGCGCACGACCTCGTCTTCGGTCTCAAATTCGATGACACCAAGGATCGGTCCGAATATCTCTTCGCACATGAATCGCGTGTCGGCGTGAACATTCGACAGGACCGTCGGCTGGAAGAACGACCCGGGGCCGTCGACACGGTTTCCACCGGTGAGAACAGTCGCACCGAGCTTGACGGCGTCCTCGACGAACGACTGGGTCGACGCGACGGCCTTGTCGTCGATGAGGGGTCCGATTGAAACGCCTTCTT
>JBDLPW010000059.1:0-8497 GCA_039800905.1 Actinomycetota bacterium
CGCTCGATGCCTCTTCGAGCGAAGTGCCAACTCTCTTGAGGCGGGCGAACACGTTGTTGAACACGGTCACAACACAGAAGGTGGCGTGGGCGACGATGATGGTGCCCCATCCCAATTGAGCGCCCAACATCGTTCGGAATGCATTGTTCAGAGCGATACCTGTGACGATTCCGGGGAGTGCGATCGGGAGGACAACAAGCAGGTTCACGGTCGACTTTCCGAAGAACTGGAACCTGTGAAGCGCGAATGACAGGGCGGTCCCCAGCAACAGTGCGACGACTGTGGCGACGACGGCAACGACGACTGAGGTAGACACCGCGGCGAGCGCACCCTCGTTCGTGAGCGCGCGACCCCACCACTCCAATGTGAAACCGGGTGGCGGCCACGCGAGTGTCGAACTGGTCGAGAACGAGTTGAGGGCGACGACCATGATCGGCACATAAATGAACGACAGAACGAACGCAGTGGCGAGCCACAGGAGCGTTCGGGAAAGGACGTTGATTCTCATGCGCGGTTACAGGTTGTCGAGGGCACCGGTGCGTCGCACCGCGGCGAGGTAAATGAAGATGATGGCGATCGGAATGAACGCGACCGCGGCCGCCAACGGCAGATTGTTCGCGGTGCCAACGTTCGAATAGACCAGAGTTCCTAGCATCTGGGTGGCGCCGCCGACAATCTTGACGGCGATGTAATCGCCCAGTGTCAACGAGAACGAGAAGATGCTTCCCGCAATGATTCCCGGTGCGATGAGCGGCAGGATCACCATGCGGAATGTCTTGCCGGCGCCGGCACCGAGGTCACTCGACGCGTCGAGCAGCGAGTTCGGTACTCGTTCCATCGCCGTGTAGATCGGCAGAACCACGAACGGCAACCACAGATATGAGAGTGTGAGGATCGTTCCCTCGTACCCGTATCCCGGAGTGTGAAGTCCGACCAGTTGGAGAGTCCAGTCGAGGATTCCGCCCTCGGCGAGCACGTTGCGCCACGCGTACGCCTTGACGAGGTATGACGCCCAGAGTGGCATGAGGATGGCGATGACGAGTGCTCGTTGCATCGCGGGCTTCGCCACTTTGGCCATGACGAACGCTATTGGAAGTGCGAGAGCGATGTCGATGACAGTGACAAGAACCGCGGCCCCCAGCGTTCGCAGCGTGACCGCTTGATAAATCGACTGCGTGAGAACGGTGGTGACGTTGTTCGCGTTCCATTCGATGAGGATGTCACCGGTGAACGAGTCGACACTCCAGAACGCGGTCACCAATAATGCGACGAGCGCCGCGATGTAAACCAGCCCGAGCCAGAACAGCGGGGCCGAGAGGAGCAACGCGAGGCGAACCTTCGCGTGGCGATAAAGGTACGCGGAGCCCCGCCGAGCCAAGGACTGCCGAGGCAGTTCCAAGGCCCGGTCGGGCGATGGCGTCAGGGTCGTCATCGTTTCACTCCGCTGGGCTAACTAGCCCTTGATCTCCTGCCAGGCAGCGGTCCACGCGTTGTAGTCCGTGCACTGAACATCGGTGCGACCGTCGAGGCACTCGGCGACCGGGGTCGTCCAGTACCAGATCTTCGACGCGTACTCGGCGTCGCCAGCGTGGTACGCCTCGCAGTCTTCGCGGTAGTCACACGCGGCTGCGCTCGAGGGCGCTTCGCCGAAGTAACCGGTCGCCAGAGCGTTCGTCTCCGGATCTGCCATGTGGTCGAGCCACGCGTACGCGCAGTTGACGTTCGGCGTGTTCGCGGCGATCATCCAGGTGTCCGACCAACCAGTTGCGCCTTCCTCGGGGAGGACGGCGTCGACGGGGACGTTCTCGCCCTCGAGCATGCCGACGATAACCTGCCACGAGGTTCCGATGACCGAGTCGCCAGTGGTGAACGACTGTGCCTGAACGAGGTAGTCCGACCAGTACTCTCCGATGAGAGTGCGCTGGCCCTTGAGCAGGTCGACCGCTGCGGCGAGCTGGTCAGCGTCCAGAGCGTACGGGTTGGTGATGCCAAGTTCCGGCTGCGTCTTCATGAGGTACAGCGCAGCGTCGGCGATGTAAATCGGCGAGTCGTACGCGGTGACTTTGCCCTTGTACGGCGAGTTCACATCGAAAACGGCACCCCACGAGGTGGGAGCCGGAGAGACGATGTCGGTGCGGTACTGAAGCAAGTTTGCTCCGTAACCGTGGGGGACACCGTACGGGACACCCTTGTACGAGTTGTGCGACTGGTTCTTAAGGAAGTCGTAAATTCCGGCGTAGTTCTTCAGCAGGTCGATGTTGACAGGCTGAACATCACCAGCGGCCATGAGGCGCAATGACGCGTCACCCGATGCGGCGACGACGTCGTAGTCACCTGACTTCATGAGGTTGACCGCTTCATCCGACGTTCCGTAGGTCTTCGCGGTCACCTTGCAACCGGTTTCCTTTTCGAACGAGGAAATCCAGTCGTAGTTGGGGTCGCTGGTTCCGTCTTCGACGTAACCGGGCCAGGCGAGGATCGACACCTGTCCTTCGTAGTCACCGAGTTCGGTGAGCATCGCGTTGGTGTCGCCGGTGCTGCCACCGGTTCCACATCCCGCGAGAACGACGATCGATGCGATCGTCATTCCTGCCATCCCGGCGCGCCGGGCCAATGCTGCTCGCATTGTTTTCTCCTTTGTTTCGTGGTTTGTGAGGTTAAGACAGTGGGCTGAGGAATTGAGGGTGGATTGCCACCGTCACCGAATCCCCGCGATGGCTTGGCGTTCGTGACAGGTCGTTCTGTTCGAGCACGGACACGCGCTTTCCCGATTCCAGGTCGACAACGATTCGAGTGGACGCGCCGAGGAAGATGGTGTCGAACACGGTCCCCTTCGCGGTGACGGTTCCCGACGGCGCTTTGCCGCGCACGATGTCGATGTGCTCCGGCCGAACCGAACAGGCTCCCTTTGTCCCGAGGATCGCCTGTGCCTCTTCGGCGGTGAACACCGTCGACGTCCCCACGAAGTTCGCGACGAACGGTGTTCCCGGGTTGCGGTACACGTCCTCGGCCGTGCCCAACTGCACAATTTGACCGTCGTTGAACACGGCGATGCGGTCTGACAGGGTCAGCGCTTCCTCTTGATCGTGCGTGACAAAGATGAAGGTGATCCCGAGTCGACGCTGAATGTCTTTGAGCTCGATCTGCATCTGTTCGCGCAGTTTGAGGTCGAGCGCACCGAGTGGCTCGTCAAGTAGGAGCACCTTCGGTTCAACGACGAGGGCGCGCGCGAGTGCGACACGCTGACGTTGTCCACCCGACAGTTGGGTTGGCTTGCGGTCGCCATAACCCTCCAGGCGAACCAGGGCAAGAGCATCGTTCGCTGAGGCCGCGCGTTCCTTCGCGCCGACTCCACGAACACGCAGACCATATGCGACGTTCTCGAGCACCGACATGTGCGGGAACAACGCGTAGTCCTGGAACACGGTGTTGACGTCTCGATCAAACGGCGCCTCGTTGGTGACATCTTTACCGAACAACTCAACCGAACCAGATGACGGTTGTTCGAAGCCCGCAATCATGCGCAATACGGTGGTCTTGCCAGAGCCGGACGGGCCGAGCATCGAGAAGAATTCACCGGGCGCAATGTCCAGATCGACATCGTCCACCGCGGTCACCGAACCGAATTTCTTGGAAAGTCCAGTCAGTCGGATTGCGGGGGTACTGCTCATTCACTGCTCCTCACGCGCCGTCGCGTTTGTGTGACTCCACTATATTGGTCGCGTTTCATCGGCGCGAGCGAGCATCATTTTCGGACGGCCTCGGAATAAATCGCCGAGGGTCTTATTTGACAGCCTGTGTATAGTCGGTTGTCGCATACACAATCGAGACGGAATGAAGGGCGTATCGGGGTCCACCCTGTAACGTCAGCACGGAACATTGCAAGGAGAACTGTGGCGGAAAAGCGCACACTCGTCATCGTCGAGTCCCCGGCGAAGGCGAAAACAATCGCGAAATACCTGGGCGATGGCTATGACGTCATGGCGTCCGTTGGGCACGTTCGCGACCTCGTGGCGCCCAAAGAAGTTCCCGCCGAGCTCAAGCCAACGCACGGCAAGTTCGGTGTCGACATCGAAAACGGATTTACTCCTTTATATATAGAGACGCCTCGAGCGAAGTCGACGATTGCCGACATCAAGAAGGCCCTCAAGAACGCTGACGAGTTACTTCTCGCCACCGATGAAGACCGCGAAGGCGAATCCATTGCGTGGCACCTGCTCGAGGTTCTCAAGCCGAAAGTTCCCGTCAAACGAATGGTGTTCCACGAGATCACTAAGGACGCCATCACCGACGCCGTCTCGCACCCCCGCGATATCGACATGCCGATGGTGGATGCTCAGGAAACCCGCCGAATTCTGGACCGACTATTCGGGTATCAGTTGTCCCCCGTGCTCTGGTCGAAGGTTGGTCCTGGACTCAGCGCTGGCCGAGTTCAGTCGCCCGCACTTCGCCTGATTGTCGATCGCGAACGCGAGCGCCGTGCGTTCGTCGCCGCGTCGTACTGGGACGTCGCTGCGACGATGTCGACGAGCGTCGGCGAGAACTTCCCCGCCAAGGTTACGAAGCTGGGGGACAACCGCTTGGCCTCCGGTCGTGACTTCGACGACAACGGAAACTTGACGAGTGGCGCCACGATTCTCGATGAGACAACGGCACAGGCGCTCGCGAAGGCACTCGAGGTGTCGGCACCGACGGTGAGCAACATCGAATCCAAGCCGTACACGCGCAGGCCGGCGGCGCCGTTCACGACATCGACCTTGCAGCAGGAAGCCGGTCGCAAGCTGCGACTCGGTGCCCGCGACACCATGCGTATCGCTCAGAGCCTGTACCAAAACGGTCACATCACTTATATGCGAACCGACTCGATCTCGCTGTCGGTTCAGGCGATCACCGCGGCGCGCACCCAGGCGGCAGCCCTGTACGGTGACGCATCGATCCCCGCGGCCCCGCGTTCGTACCAATCCAAGGTGAAGAACGCACAGGAAGCACACGAAGCAATCCGCCCGGCGGGGGACACCTTCAAAACTCCCGACCAGATGCGTAGCGTCCTTTCTGCTGACGAACTCCGCCTGTACGACCTCATCTGGAAGCGCACCGTTGCTTCACAGATGGTGGACGCCACGGGCGAGACCGTGTCCATCACCATGACAGCGCCCGTCGGTGAACTCGGCACGGCAACTTTGTCGGCCGCCGGCACGACAATCACGGTCCGCGGATTCCTCGCCGCGTACGAAGAGGGACAAGATCAGTCCCGCGACGATGATGAGGAATCGGAGTCGAAGATCCCGACCCTCACTGTTGGCGCGACACTCACGGTTCCCGAGGTTGAGGCCAAGGGCCACCTGACGTCACCTCCCCCTCGGTACACCGAGGCAAGCCTCGTCAAGGCGCTCGAGGAACGCGGCATCGGCCGTCCCTCGACGTACGCGTCGATCATCGGAGTCCTGTTCGAACGTGGTTATGTGACCAAGCGCGGCACGGCACTCGTGCCGGGTTGGACGGCCTTCGCCGTCATCACCCTGCTGGAGAACTTCTACTCGGACTTCGTTGAGTACGACTTCACCGCTGAACTTGAAAATGACCTCGACCGCATTTCGAACGGTGAACTCGGCCGACAGGATTACTTGCAGCACTGGTACTTCGGTTCCGGTGATCACGCGGGGCTCGTCAACACGTGTGTCGACTGGAAGGCGGACATCGACGCTCGCGAGACGAACTCGTTCCCGATTGGCGACAACATCGTGGTTCGCAGCGGCAAGTATGGGCCGTACCTCGAATGTACTGACGACGCCGGCGAGCGTCGAAACGTATCCATCCCCGATGGGCTTGCCCCCGACGAGTTGTCGTTGGAGAAGGCGCAAGAACTTCGCGATGCTCCTGAACCCGGATCGACAGCAATCGGCGTCAGCAAAGACGGCACCAGCATGATCACCGCGCGCGTTGGTCGTTATGGCGCGTACATCGTCGAGCAGCCGGTCGACCCCGAGATACTCACGGGTAGCGAAGGCGTGTACACGTTGCCCGAGTGGCAGCCCAAGGTCATCAAGGGCAAAGACCCCAAGCCCCGCACCGCATCGCTGTTCAAGTCAATGGACCCGACGACTGTCGATCTCGAGGCCTGCATCAAGTTGTTCTCGTTGCCGCGCGTTGTCGGCGAAGACCCCGAATCGGGCAAGCCGATCACCGCCCAGAACGGTCCTTATGGTCCTTACCTCAAGAAGGGCACCGAGTCGCGTTCGCTCGAAACTGAGGAACAGATTTTCGACGTGACTCTCGCCGAGGCGATCGACAAGTTCAACCAACCCAAGTACGGCGCCCGTTCGGCGTCCAGCATCAAGGAGCTCGAGCCAGACCCGGTCTCGGGAAAGCCCATCAAGATCAAGAGCGGCAAGTTCGGTCCGTACGTGACCGACGGCGAAACGAACGCAACGATTCCCGCCGGAGAGGTTCCCGACGAGGTGTCCTTCGATCGAGCGGTTGAACTTCTCACAGATCGCCGCGCCAAGGGTCCGGCGAAGAAGCCCGCGCGCCGAACGAAGGCGAAGTAGTGTCCGGTCTCTTCATTACGCTCGAGGGCGGTGACGGTACGGGCAAGAGCACCCAGATTGGTCTCTTGCAGGAGTGGTTCGAATCGCACGGCCGCGAAGTCGTTCGCACCTTCGAACCGGGTGGCTCGGACTTCGGCAAAGAGATTCGTGAAATCGTGTTGCACAGCCGCGGGCACATCGAACCCCGCTCTGAGGCACTCCTGTACGCGGCCGACCGCGCTCACAACATCGCGACGAATGTCCGTCCCGCGCTCGAACGCGGTGCCGTCGTCATTCAGGACCGCTACATGGATTCATCGGTTGCCTACCAAGGTGCCGGTCGCGTGCTTGACCCCGTGGAAATCCGAAATCTGTCGATGTGGGCAGCCCAAGGACTCGTCCCGGACTTCACGATTGTGTTGGACCTTGACCCGGTCGTCAGTCGCGAACGACTCCTCGCCGAGAACAAGAAGTTCGACCGCCTCGAAACGGAGGCACTTGAATTCCATCAGCGCGTGCGTGATTCCTATTTAGCGATGGCAGCGGCGGAACCAGAGAGATTCATCGTCATCGATGCGACTCTCGACCGCCTAGAAATTCGCGACCGCATCATCGAACGGATTGGTTCCGCAGCATGACCGCACTCTGGGATGACCTCGTCGGCCATGACGCCGTCATCGACCAGATGCGCGCCGCCGTTCGAGACCAGAGCTCGCTCGCTCAGTCGTGGCTCATCACGGGACCAGCAGGAAGCGGCCGTTCGCTCGTGGCGCGTGCATTCGCCGCCGATCTGCTTGGCGCGGGTGCTGACGAGGATGCCATTGATCGCCAGGTCCGCAGTGGAACGCACCCCGACCTCACTGTTCTCACCACCGAACGTGTCCTCATCACCATCGACGAAGTACGAGGGCTGGTTGACGCGTCGTATCGTTCACCCGTCACGGCGCCCTGGCGAATCATCATCATCGAGGACGCTGACCGAATGGTCGAGCGTACGTCCAACGTGCTCCTCAAGGCACTCGAAGAGCCGCCGGCCCGAACAATCTGGGTTCTCTGTGCACCGAGCGAAGCCGACGTCATCCCGACTATCCGCTCGCGCGTGCGGACCGTCAGACTAGGGGTTCCAGCGGTTGCGGACATCGCAGCCATGCTCGTCGAGCGTGACGGCGTCGACCCCGTCGTTGCCGAACAGTCCGCGCGTCACGCACAGTCGCACATCGGGATGGCTCGCCGACTCGCCACGTCGCAGGACGCGCGAGAACGCCGAGACAAGTCGCTGCGGCATATCGTGGGCATCGACCTCGTTTCCGACGCCGTTTTTGCGGCAGCCGACATCGTTGCTCTCGCGACCGACGACGCTAAGGCGTACACGGAATCTCGTGACGAAGCGGAGCGAGCCGAATTCCTTCACCAGCTGGGTTTGGCTCCGGGGGAGGCGATCCCGCCGGCATTGCGAGGCCAGGTCAAGTCGTTAGAAGAGAATCAAAAACGCCGTGCGACCAGGTCACTTCGCGACGGCATCGACCGTGTACTGACGGATGCCGAATCGCTGTACCGCGATATCCTCGTTCTTGCCCTCGGGGGGAACGTCGAGCTGACGAACGCGGAACTTCGCCCCGAAATGGAGGTGTGGTTGACGAAACACACAGCCGAGGACGCGATTCGAATCCTCGATGCAATCGATGTCGCTCGTCACAGGATTGATCGCAACGTTCAACCGCTTCTTGCGCTCGAGGCACTTTTCGTTGTGGCCTCTGGCGTTGTGCCTGCGTAGGCTATACATAACCCTGCCCGAGGAGAACCCTTGAAAAAGTTAGCAACGATTGCGCTCGGCGCTCTTATCGCGACAACCGCGGCACCTGCCCTGGCTCTGGATGTTCCAGCCCACGCAGCGTACCTCGACATCACTCCGTGTTTCACCAACTGTCTGGACGGCCTGACAATCGATGCGACTGATGGAAGCGCACTCG
>JBDLPW010000060.1:0-5670 GCA_039800905.1 Actinomycetota bacterium
GGGTCGCCGACCTGAACGGCGGGACGCTTCGTCGGGCCGCCTTCTGCGAACGTGTCCGACGCGAGGATCGAGGCTCCACCGATTCCGTCACCGCCGGTGCGGGCACCGAACAGCACGACGAGGTTGCCAACACCCTTGGCGTTGGCCAGGTGCAAGTCCTCGTGGCGCAGCGCGCCGACCGCAAGAGCGTTGACGAGCGGGTTTGCCTGGTACACCGGGTCGAACCAGGTTTCGCCACCGATGTTCGGCAGGCCGAGGCAGTTGCCATAGAACGAAATACCGCTGACGACTCCACCGACGACGCGGTTGGTGTCGGGGTGGTCGATCGCACCGAAGCGCAAAGCGTCCATGACGGCGACGGGGCGAGCACCCATCGAGATGATGTCGCGAACGATTCCGCCAACGCCGGTGGCGGCGCCCTGGAACGGCTCGATGTATGACGGGTGGTTGTGGCTTTCGATCTTGAACGTGACTGCCCAGCCCTCGCCGATGTCGACGACGCCGGCGTTCTCGCCCATTCCGACCATGAGGTGTTTCGTCATCTCGGGTGACACCTTCTTGCCGAACTGGCGCAGGTGAACCTTGGAAGACTTGTACGAGCAGTGCTCCGACCACATGACCGAATACATCGCTAGCTCGCCCGAGGTCGGGCGGCGGCCGAGGATGTCGCGAATCTGCTGGTACTCCTCGGGCTTGAGTCCGAGCAGGTGGTACGGCTGGTCCTTGTCGGGTGTCGCCGCGGCGTTCTCGACGGTGTCGGGTACGTGTTCAGTCATCTCGGCTCCTGGTTACGAAAGGACGGTGGCGGCGAGGACCGACTGGAACATCGCCAGTCCGTCCGTTCCCGACTGCATCGCTTCCGGGGTGTCCGGTCCGAAGCCCGGTTCGACAGCGTGTTCGGGGTGCGGCATCAAACCGACAACGTTGCCGCGCGCGTTGCGCAGTCCCGCGATGTCGTTGAGCGAGCCGTTGGGGTTGACGTCGACGTATCGGAATGCGACGAGTCCATCTCCCTCGAGTCGTTTCAACGTCTCGTCGTCGGCGATGAACCCGCCTTCACCGTTTTTCAGCGGGATGGTGATTTCCTGACCGACGGTGTACTTGTTCGTCCACGCGGTGTCGGTGTTCTCGACGCGCAGCTTCTGGTCGCGGCGAACGAACTGGCCGTGGTCGTTGCGGATGAGCCCACCGGCAAGCAGGTGTGCTTCGACGAGGATTTGGAAACCGTTGCAAATTCCAAGGACGGGCATGCCGGCGTTCGCCGCCGAGACGACCTCGTCCATGATGGGCGAGTGAGCCGCAATCGCGCCGCAACGCAGGTAATCGCCGTAGGAGAAGCCGCCGGGCAACACGATCGCGTCGACGCCATTGAGGTCGTGATCGCCGTGCCAGAGAGACACCGCTTCGCCACCGGCGAGGGTGATGGCGCGGAGGGCGTCGCGATCGTCAAGCGAGCCGGGGAAAGTGATGACTCCGACGCGCATCGGTTAGTCCGCCACGCGAATCGAGACGACGTCTTCGATGACTTCGTTCGACAGGACGTCCTTGGCGATTTCGCCGATGTGCTCAAGCAGTTTGGGAGTGACCTCGCCGGCGACCGTCAATTCGAATCGCTTGCCGATACGGACGTCGGTGATCTCACCGTCGCCGAATCGCTGTAAAGCGCGAGCCGTCGCCTTTCCGGCGGGGTCCAACAGGACCTCTTTCGGCATTACGTCAACGATCACTGTGGCCACGCGCGCTCCTCGAAAATGTCAACCGGATGGCTTCAGTCTACAAGCCGCGAGGGGGCTGTTTCCCTAGCGACTAAGCGCCGCGAGCTCGCCGCGTTCGACAAATTCGTCGACGACGAGCTTGCCCCACAGGTCATACCCGAGCGGACCGGGGTGGAACCCGTCGCGGGCAAAGAATCCGTCGGGATACGGCGTCGGCGGACGATTCATCGTGATGCGATCCTCGCCATCCAGGCGCATGCGGGTGGTGCGTTCGATGCCCTGCGAGATTCGATACAGAGTCGACCGAAGCGGCTCTGGCAGGCGCGTGAATCGGAAAAACGCGGGAAGGCTCGACACCGCAATGACGGCGTTCGGGTTCGCGGCGCGGAGTGCACTGGCGATGCGGATAATGTTGCGAGCGACAACACGGCGGTTACGCACGGTCATTGCGTCGTTCGCGCCGAGCGAGACATAGATGACGTCGGCAGGGTGCGCGAGAGCGGCGTCCAAATAGTCGGCGATGAACTGGTCGGTGCGGTGACCGTTCTGGCCGATCGCCCGCCAGGTGGCGCCGCGACCGGTCGCAACAGATGCGTGGTGTGCGATTCGCGCCGCGAGCATCTCGTCGCGCTCGTTCGCACCACATCCCGCCGCGGTCGAATCACCGACCATAAGAACGCGCAGCGGGTTCGAGCCGTCAATGACGCCTTCCCACGGCGTTGGTGCGTCGGGAAGCCTCGACACCGTGATCTTTTTCTTCATCCCGATGATGAACGCGGGGATGAAATCAAGACCGCTGGCAAGCCGCGGGAATCGGAATTCAAACGTCAGTGGCCAGCTCGACTCAGAGTCGGCACCGGTCACAAAACGTCTGGGCACAGTTAGACCGCCGTTTGAATCCGGACGACGTTTCCCCACGGGTCGTCGACCTCGATCGCCTGACCGTCGTTTCGGATGATGTTTCCGAAGTGTTCGAGGCGCTCGGTCACGGTGCCGAGTTCGTCGGCATCGGGAACGGTGACCTCGACGAGTCCAAGTCCGAGGGTCGGCTGGCGAACCCCGGCACCGCGCGAACGCCAGATGTTCATCGCCATGTGGTGGTGGTAGCCGCCGGCGGAGACGAACAGTGCCTGCTTGTTCCAGTCGAAGGTCTGGTCGAACCCGACCTGGTTGACGTAGAACTCGCGAGCGACGGCGGTGTCGCCGACCGACAGGTGGACGTGACCGACGGTGACGGGGGCGGTTCCGTGCGCGGCGACGGACTGTTCCGTCGCGTACTGCTGGATGAACGCGTTGGGGTCGAGGTACAGCGTGTCCATCTGAATCTCGCCGTTGACGACCGACCAGGTGTCGCGTGCGCGGTCCCAATACAACTCGACGCCGTTTCCTTCGGGGTCGTTGAAATAGAACGCCTCGGATACGAGGTGGTCCGCCGAGCCGGTGAACGAACCGGGGAAACCTTGCGCCGTGTGGATGAGCGCGGTCGCGAGCGCCGGCTTCTCCTCGAACAGGATCGCGGTGTGGAACAGTCCGGCCTCGGACGGGCCAGCGTGCTTGAGCCCCGGCGAGTAACGCAGGTGCATGACGATGGTGTCCCCGCGGCCGAGGGTGACTAGTCCGCCGGGCTCTTCGGCGAGGACGGTCAGACCCACGCCGTCGCGGTAGAAACGAGTAACAAGGTCAAGGTCGGCGACGTCAAGAGTGACAGCGCCCATGCGGGTGTCCGCTGCGATGGATGTCATGTCGTTCTAATCCTCGTGGTCGTGAACTTTATTCCCCGAGTCGGGAAATCAGTTCACGGTATCGTGCGGCGGTCTGCTCGACGATGTCGGCGGGCAACACGGGCGGTGTCCCCGTCTTGTCCCAGTTCGCACTGAGCCAGTTGCGCACGATCTGCTTGTCGAACGAGTCGAGTCGGTTCGGGCCACCGGCGTTGTACGTCGCAAGGTCCCAGTACCGAGAGGAATCGCTCGTGAGCACCTCGTCGCAGAGCGTCAGTTCGCCGGTCTCGCGGTCGCGCCCGAATTCGAACTTGGTGTCGGCGAGGATGAGCCTGTGGTCCTGGGCAACGGCCGATGCTCGTGTGAAAATTGCCAGGCTCGTGTCGCGCAGTTCGCGTGCGGTTACCTCACCAACGAGTTCCACAACGCGCTCAAACGAAATGTTCTCGTCGTGCTCACCGAGTGGTGCCTTGTATGCGGGGGTGAAAATCGGCTCGGGCAGTCGATCGCCGTTCGACAGGCCGGCGGGCAGCGGGATTCCGCACACGGTTCCCGACTCTTGGTATTCCGCCCAGCCGCTGCCGACAAGGTATCCGCGCACCACGCATTCGATGGGAATCATGTCGAGGGTCTTGACGACCATCGCACGGTCGGCAACCTCGGCGGGGGCGTGATTTCCGGTCAGGTGATTGGGGAATTCGCTCAATTCGTCAAACCACCAGTTCGACAAGCTCGTCAGCAAGGCGCCCTTACCCGGGATGCCCGGTTCGAGGACGTGGTCGAAAGCGGAGACACGATCGCTCGCGACAAGAAGCATGAGTGGCGACGTCTCGAGGTCGGATTCCGATTCGGGGATGTACAGGTCACGGACTTTGCCCGAATAAACGTGTTGCCAACCGGCGAGAGTCATCGAGCGACTCGTTCAGCGATGTCGCGGCGGAAGTGTGCGCCGTCGAGGCGAACGTGTTCGAGTCCCGCATAGACGCGCCTGCGGGCATCGGCGAATGTCGGGCCACTGGCGATGACGGAGAGGACGCGGCCGCCGGTCGAAACGAACCCGCCTTCGGACACGGCGGTAGCCGCGTGAGCGATCGAGACGCCTGGCTCCGCGAGAGCTTCGTCGAGTCCGTAAATCGGTCGGCCGGTCTCGGGGGATTCCGGGTATCCCTCGGACGCGAGGACGACGGTGACGGCGACGTCGCTCGAGAACTGCGGTTCGGGAACGGTCGCGAGGCGACCCTCAGCGGTGGCGAGTAGCAGGTTCGCGAGTGATGAGTCCAGGCGCTCCAACACGACCTGGGTCTCGGGGTCTCCGAACCGGGCATTGAACTCGATGACGCGAATACCGTCGGTCGTCACGATCAGTCCGCAGTACAACAACCCGACGAACGGGGTACCGCGACGAGCAAGTTCGCGAATGGTCGGCTGCGCAACGGTCTCAACGACCTCGTCGACGAATCCTTCCGGCAACCACGGCAGAGGCGAATACGCACCCATCCCGCCGGTGTTCGGGCCTTCGTCGCCGTCGAACACGCGCTTGTAGTCCTGTGCCGGGGACAGCGGGACAACGGCCGCGCCATCGGACAGGACGAACAACGACACTTCCTGGCCCTCGAGGAACTCTTCGATCAGGACAGAACCCTGGTGAATGTAGTACTCCGCGTGCTCACGAGCCGCGTCACGGTCGACCGTGACGATGACGCCTTTCCCAGCCGCGAGCCCGTCCGCCTTGACGACGTAAGGGGCACCGAATTCTCGGAGTGCTTCGTCGACCTCATCCATCGTCGACGCGCTTCGCGCGCGACCGGTCGGAACGTCTGCAGCCTCCATGATTTCCTTCGCGAAATCCTTGGAACCTTCGAGTTGCGCGGCGGCCTTGTCGGGACCGAAAACGGGGATGCCGGCCTTGCGAACAACATCGGCGACACCGGCGACAAGCGGCGCCTCCGGTCCGATCACGACGAGGTCAAAACCTTGTTCGACGGCGTATTCGGCGACGACGGAACCCTCCGTCGGATCCATCGCAACGGTCTCGACAACCTGCGCGATTCCGGCGTTGCCGGGGGCCGCCACGATCTCGTGAGCGGTCGAATCACGCAACAAACAATTGATGATGGCGTGTTCGCGAGCGCCCGAACCGAGAACGAGTATCTTCACCGAACCAGACTACCGCCGCCCTGCTAGCGTGAAGGCGTGCCCCTGCCCCGCATTTCCGTCGCTGACGGCGTCGCCGC
>JBDLPW010000061.1:0-3503 GCA_039800905.1 Actinomycetota bacterium
ATGAAATTGGAGAACCATGGTTAACATGAAAACTCTCGTCGTCGGAGCTGCGATCGCCGCAGTCGCCGCGACCGGATTTGCAACCCCCGCTTCGGCATTGACGACGAACGAAGGGCTTGTCTACAGCGTCGACTCGCGCGTCTCGTACTCCGCCTCGAACAAGCACATTTCGGTCCTTCGCGACCTCAGCGGTTTCCACCAGGACGGTACGCTCGAGGGCTCGGGCGTTCGCGTGCTCAAGAACAAGTCGGCCATCGCGTTCACCGGTAACGGCGGATACAGCCTCTCGTTCGACCGCCACAATTTCGGTGCCGGTATCACCGTTGAGGCTCGCGTTGACCTCGGCAAGGTTGACTCCTGGGAGCGCATCTTCGACTTCGCGACGACGAGCGCAGCAGACGTCTCGTACGACTATTACGGTGCGGACAATATTCTCCTCGCTCGTGACGGTGACTCGAACAACCTCCGTCTCGACCTCTACCGCGGTGACTACGAATTCGGATCGATCTACACGACGGACGAGCCGCTCAAGGGCAAGACTGGACTGCACACCTTCACGTTCAAGGCAGACGAGTCCAACCTTTACCTCTACGTTGATGGCGTCGAAAGCTCCACGTGGGATGCGTTCTGGGATGCGCCGGGCTACATCGAGGCTCCCGCTCTCGCTCGCCCGTCGAGCTTCATCGGATTGAGCAACTGGGCGGTATACGGTGACGCTCCGCTCGACGGCAAGATCCAGTACCTCCGCATCTACAACTACGGTCTTGACGAAGAAACGATCATCGATCACGCAACGACCAACAGCAAGTGGGACAGCCTCGGCTAATTCGATTTGCCTCAACGAACGGCCGGCGGTGGTTCACCGCCGGCCGTTTCGTCTGCCCTGATGTACCCAACCGGTTTGCTCGTAGAATTGCACCACCACCCCCTCGAGGAGATTTCGCCATGCGCCCCTTGCTCATCGCGGCGACCGTCGCGCTCGTCACGACCGTAACTGCGGTTCCCGCACACGCATACACGACCGAGGGCCTGTATCTCTACATGGATGCGCGCGTAGCCGACTCGTACAACTCGAGCAATCCCGGCGAGTGGAACGACATCTCGGTGAACGGCCGCAACGGCACCATCAACGGTTCAGTCACCTACGACAACACGAATGATGCGCTCTTTTTCGATGGCACTGACTTTGGTCAGAATTACGTCGGTTTGAGCGGTGCATTCGACGATTGGGGCAACGGATTCACGGTCGAGTTCACCGGCGAATTCGGCGCGAACGTCAACAACTGGGAACGGATCTTCGACTTTGGTAATGGTCCCGAATCGGACAACGTCTGGGTCGGCCGGCTCGATGACACGCAAAACCTTGCCATAGAGATTTGGGATGGCAGCACCAATTTGGGGCGTTGTCATACTACGGATGGGCAACTGGCTGGCCGAACAATGCACCACTGGATCATCACGATGGACACAACACCGACGTGTCGGATCTACATGGACGGAACGGAAGTCGCAACCCAATTGCGAAATGCCGGCGTTTCGGAAATTGGCTCGCCGTCGACATCCGGAACTGCGTATCCTGGGCTGCCGAATACGATTACGCGAATCCATAACTATGTCGGTGCATCGAACTGGACGGATCCGGATTTCGAAGGAACAATTCAGATGATTCGCATCTACACCAGGGCGTTGTCTCAAGCCGACGTTACCGAGAACGAGTCAATGTCCGCGAGCAGTGGTTCGGGCGGTTCCAACGGATCTGGAGGAACCGGTGGCTCCGGCTCGCGCACACACGAGCTCGCTGCAACAGGTTTCGACGTGACTCCGTGGCTCATTGGTGTTGTCGCACTCATCGTTAGCGGAGTTGTCCTCCGCCGCCGCTCGGCGTAATTCCCCTCAACGCTACGGAAGAACAATCTCATGAAGAAGCGCGTACTCGTTGGTGTGGCTCTCGCCGCATGCGTGACGCTGACGTCGGTCGCACCGGCGCAGGCTTATACGACGGACGGCCTTGTGCTCGATGTCGATGCCCGCGACACCGCATCGTTTGACTCATCGAACCCGACGGTGGTGCACGACATTTCACCGACCGGGCTGACCGGCGTGGTCAACGGCAACGTCGTCTACAACGCGACGACCGGTGCATGGGACTTCGGGGGTGGCAATTCTGGCGCGAGCAACATCGACATGGGGCCGATCTCGACCGACTTCAGCGGCGGAATCACCGTCGAGTTTCTTGCGAACTTCGGCACGGTTGACGGCTGGGAGCGCATCATCGACTTCGGCGACGTCGGCGCGTCGAACAACATCGTCATCACCCGTCACGCGGGCAACTCGAACTTTCTCGTGGAAATTTGGAACTCGGGCGTTCGCGTCAAGACGTTGATCACCGAGGACAATCCGATCGTCGACAACGAAACGGCGCACTGGGCCATCACCATCGACTCCGACATCGACTCAACGCTCCACTTCTACAAGAACGGTGTCGAGATCCCGACGAACATCGACGGCACGGTCTACACGCAAGGTGCGCCGTACGGCGGCCTGCCCGAGACGACGACGCGCAACCATTCGTACATCGGGCGCTCGCTCTGGGGTGACCCGGAATTCGCCGGATCAATCACCTACCTTCGCATCTACAACCGAGCCCTAACGCCGACCGAGATCACCGCTAACATCACAACGGATTCCACAGCGGCCGCGAGTGGTGGTAGCGCGAACCACCGGGGCGATTCACGAGCACAAGAACTCGCCGCGACCGGCTTTAATCCAACTCCGTGGCTTGTCTCGATTACTACACTCCTCGTTGCGGGGATCGCACTTCGCCGTCGTTCAACACGTACGGTGCGGTAACGCTCGTGGAGTACATCGTGAATCTCGTCGGCACGATTCTTCCGATTGGTGTCGCCGCATTGCTCATGCTCGGCATCGCGTTGCGCACGCTGCGGCTTCACCGGTCCGGACTCCGCGGCAAGGTGCTGTTCATCAGCAGTCTCAAACCAATCAGCATCATCATGCAGGGAGAATCGGTCCGACACGGCATAGCAGTCGGGCGGATCGAACCACACGACGCGAACGGACAGCAAGAGACGAAGTAGTGTTCCCTACCGGCGACACGCCCGAGTTGCACAAATGCGAGGCGTGTGAGAGAGTAGGGAAGTTGTATATGCAGCACTTTGTCGTGCTGCTCACTGCCTGGAAGTGAATAGGCTACGGTTTCCCGCATTCGCCTAGTCCGCCGGCAGACAACACGGCTTACCGCTCGCGTGGTTTTCCACGCGTGACGGTCGGGTTCGTTGATAGAAGAACAGTGGTGCGCAAGCACAAAGTGCTCACGAGCGGCCTTGCTCGTGATGGAAAGAAAGAGTGGATCATGGCGGGACAGAAAATCCGCATTCGGTTGAAGTCGTACGACCACGCCGGAATTGACGCCTCGGCGCGCAAGATCGTTGAAACGGTGACCCGTGCGGGTGCAACCGTTGTCGGCCCCGTGCCGCTTCCGACGG
>JBDLPW010000062.1:0-9361 GCA_039800905.1 Actinomycetota bacterium
GGCCCGAAGCCGCCGTTCTAAGAGGTTGGCTGGATGCTGATTGACCGGGTCAAGCGTTCCGATAAATCATCTCGCATCAACTTCCCATTTCGGTTTCGCGGAATCGACGGAACGGCAACCACGATGTTGGGGCGATTGCTTTCGGGCAGAGCACTGAACGCGTCGACAACTTTGCGGTACGACATATCTCCAGCTACGACGACAGCGAGCACGAGGTGGGCGGAGCCATCGGGAAACGTTACGCTCGCGCAACCCGCATCTTTCACGCCGTCAACGGACTCTGCAAACGCTTCAAATTCGATGGGGTTGACCTTGGCGCCACCGACGTTCACGATGTCGCCGTCCCGGCGCGTAATAACGAGCATGCCATCGGAATCGATCAGACCGATATCGCCGGGATAGAACCATCCATCCTCCGAGACTGCAACCCGCTGGCCGTCGACTCGATATGACTCGATTAGCCCCGGCGCTCGAAGTCGAACTATTCCCTCGATCCCTATGCCGACCACATCGCTGTTTCCATTGACGATCTGAACCTCAGCGCCGCGACCGATCGAGCCACGGAAACCGTAGTTGCTCGGCTCGACCGATAGCGCAATACCGCCAGCTTCCGTCGATCCGTAAATGCTTCTAATCTGACCTGAACAAACCTGGCGAACTGCGGCGAGGAACTGGGAGGATTGCGGAGCGCCTGCCGTCGAAACCGTCTCGAACGAAAGCTTCTGACCCATCTTTTCGGCAAGTTCAATGAGCATGCTGATGTGGTGGGGCGATCCGTAGACGTGACGCACGTTCGCCGCGTCGCAAAACTCGGCAACGCGATGGTCGACAACTGGGATGAACACCATCGCAGTTCGCGATCGGATTGCGGCCAACATGGTGAAAAGACCGGAAACCGCGCTGAGCCGAAAGAGCGTTGCGAATTTCTCCGTCGGCCACCAATCGAAGTACCCCTCGAGGCGAGCGTCTATGCGGTCGTCGGTGAGAAGGGCGAGCTTGGGGCGGCCTGTCGTTCCGCTCGTGAGCAGACCAACGCAGTTTGACCCTTCACGAATCTCGAGGGGTCCCGGTTCGCGCTCATCCGAAATGCGAATGGCCGACTGAGGCGCCCACTCTCGATTTCGAGTGACCAAGAACGTTGAGCCCGTCGATTCGAATTCGGGTTGACTTGGCGCAACAACTGGAATGCTGCCGTTGGCGCACACCGCGAGTAGTCCGATGACTTCATCGACGCCGTCGGCCGAAACCGCGACAATCGCTTCACTCGGGATACGCGCCGACAAAAGGGAGCGTGAAAGGGCATTCACGCGCGCCGTTAGTTCCCCCACCGTCACAGTGTGCTCGGGTGTCTTCACCGCGATTGCACCCGAATCAGCAACCGCCCATTCGCCCAATTCACTCAAGAATCGCAGGCTCATGCGTGTTTCTCGTTCAGCTGCTGTGCGAGGGCGCGGCGGTCCAACTTTCCCATTGCATTTCGCGGTAGGTCGTTCACGCGAACATACACCGCGGGAACGGCTGCCGGTGCCTGATCGCGGATACGGGCGTCAACTTCACGCATCGCTAAGTCCGACTCGGCCACGAGCGCAAGCGCTAATTGAGAACGCCCATCAGCAGCGTGTTGTTCAATCAGCCCTGCATCGATGACCCCCATCACTGAGAATGCGATTCGCTCAATCTCTAACGGATCGACCTTGACACCCCCGATGTTGAGCACATCATCGAGTCGACCCGTGATGACGAGTTCGCCGTCCGTCGAGATGTACCCGCGGTCTCCTGGATAGAAATACCCGTCGCGCAATGCATCTACTGTCGCGGCCGGATCGCGGTAATACCGTTGAATGAGTTCGGGTGAGCGATAGCGAATCTCACCGACTTCATTACGAGGAAGGGTAGTTCCGTACGCATCGAGCACATCAACCTGCACGCCAGGAAACGGTGTTCCGACATTGCGGGCATCAGCGTCAACAACAGCTCGACGAGCAGAGATGACACCACCCTCGGTCGATCCGTATAAAACCATTACGAGCGCGGCAGGAAACACCTCAGCAAGTCGATGCAACAGTGCGTTATTCGGGGTGCTGCCGCCGATCAAAATTTGTGTGACCGAATCGATTGAACCGAAAGCTGTCGCCACCGCATCCGCAAGTTGGGTGATGTTGACGGTCGAACCCAGCAATAACGTGACGTCGAATTCGGTGATCAGCACAGGCACCTTGTCTGTAATCGCGTCAAACGCAAAAAACGGCGCCCCCGCCCACAAGCTCAACACTCCCTGCGACAGTCCTCCCATCGTCGAAACTCCAACGAAGTTGATTCGGTTACCAGACCCCAGGTTCCAGACCCGTTCGGCGTTATCGAGTCGTGTCTGGAATGTCCCCACTGAATATTCGGCCGCCTTTGCCTTTCCTGTTGTACCGCTGGTCAATACAAGTCGGGCGAGTGATTCAGGTCCGGCGAAATCGCGCGGGGGTGTGTGGTTCGAACCTGACTCCATGTGGCGCAACCAATGTTCGTCGACCGCGAGAGATTCGATTCCGGCAGAATCGGCCCCATCGCGATGTACAAACAACGCCGCTCCTAGCTCGAAAGCCTGCTCGGGTGAATAAACCGAGACGGAAAGCAGCCCCTCGTGAGCGCAGGCGAGGACGAATAACCAATCAGCAGAATTCGAGATCTTCGTGGCAACGAGATCTCCCGGGCGCAACCCCCTGTCGCGTAACTCGGCGGCAATGTTTTTGGCGATTGTCTTCACTTCGGTGAACGAATAGGACCGCGTCAATGTATGTAAAGAGGGCAAGTCCGGGTACTTCACGCAGGCAGACTCAACCAGTTCCCACAAAGGGTTCATGATTCTCCTTGGAAGGTCAGTTGGAAGCACCTAAACTGAGGTTATCCAAATCAACGGAGGATTGTCATGGTTTCACGTCGTCTTGCAGCCAAAGCAGGAGTAGTCGCCGGTGTCGGTGCCGTTGTTTCGGCGTTCGGAATCGTCACGCCCGCCGAGGCTTACACGTGCGATGTCACGATTGATCCGACAGAAGCAGCGCTTCGAAATGCGATTGATGATGGAAACACCACGATTTGCATTACCGACGGAACCCTGCACATGGGTGACAGCGGAACGAACGCGGACAACGTTCCTATTGTGATCGATTCGGACTTGACCCTTGTCGGACTCGGAGATGTCACCATCGATGGTGACCAGCAAACGGCCGGGTTCATCGTTGGCGCCAGCTCGACCGACGCCAATATTGATCTCGTCATCGACAATCTGACCGTTACGCAGTTTTTCGATTGGGGATACGACGAACTCAGCGATATCGATTCCGAGAAAACCGTTCCTGTCATCGGATTCAACCGAAACGTCGGCGGATCCATCACCATTCTCAACAGCCATTTTGAGAACAACAACAGCTACACCTCCATCGTCGGAGCAATCGATCAGGATAATCCTTTCGATTTGTCCTCTGTCTATGCAGGAATCACGATTGACAATTCAGTGTTTGAAAACAACAGCGGACAATTCGGAACTGTCTGGGGTTACTCCGACTTGACCATCACGAATTCCACGTTCCTCACCAACGATTCATACAACGGCTCGAGCACAATCGAAGGTTGGTCTTCGGACCAGACGTGGGATGACAGTTCCGCGATCATTGCGGGCAACTATTTTGAAGGCAACACGACGGGCGAGTCTCCGGTTTATCTCGACTCACCCGACATCAACGTTTACAACAATACGTTTGCGTGGAACTACACGTCGTCCAACACCTATGGCAGCGCAGTCACGGTTGGTAGCGGCGATAGCGCCAAGATTGCATTCAACACTTTCCACGAGAACTCGTCCGATTACGACAACGGAAGCATCGTTTTCGATTCGGGCTCCGACGCGGTCCTCCTCGGAAATGTCTTCTCGACGCTCGAATCAAACGACACGATGTCAATTATTGATGCGACGGTGCAAGACCTTGGCGGGAACGTTTCGACAGCCAATGACTCGACAGTTCTGGACAACGAGAGTTCATTGAACTCCGTCACTGAGGAAGAACTGCTCCTTAACGAACCTGCTGACAACGGTGGGGCGACCAAGACTATGTCCTTGGGGGCAGGCAGCGTCGCCATGGACATCATGGGCGCCACAGATGCTGCCGACGAACTCGACCTTGACCTCGCGAACGACCAGCGCGGCGAACACCGAGGATCGACTCTGGACGCTGGCGCCTGGGATGACGGGACAGGTTACCTAGCATCGACCGGAGTTGATGCACGCGGTATTGCAATTACTGGTGGCTTGATCGGTGCTGCTGGAGTTGCGCTGGTTACCGCTCGTCGCCGCAAGGCCTAGTCAATCAGTCGGTCGTTGTCGCGCGCTGTTCGCATGAAGGACAACACGCGCTGATTTACCTGAATGTCCGACGCCTTGATGTCGCGCGACAAATACACGCCATCGAGTGAACGGATACGCGAGAACGCAACGTACGCCTGACCATCCGCAAAGGCGCCCCGGCCGAAATCAAGGATGGCGCTGTCGAGCGTCTGCCCTTGTGATTTGTGAATTGTCACCGCCCACGCCAACCGGAGCGGGAATTGCTCGAAGGTCGCCTGAATATCAGCCTCGACCATGTTCTTGTCGGGGTCGTAGGTGTATTGGATTTTCTCCCAGACGACGGGCTTGACCTCGACGGTCTCGTTCGGGAAATCGTCGGTCGCAACGTGGACGACGCCGTCCACCTTGACGACAGTGCCCAGTGTTCCGTTCACCCAACGCCCTCCGTCCAAGGCCGAGTCGTTGCGCAGGAACATGACGCGAGCGCCGGGCTTGAGTTCCAATTCGTCTTCGGCGGGCAGTTGACCACCGAATTCGCCGTCGATGTTGGCCTTTGCAATCTTGACCTTGCCGGGCAGGGCGGCCAATTCACGCGCATTGATGGTGTTCGCGGTGTGATTCGTCGCGGCGAGGGTAATGACTCCCTCTGGGAGCGGTCGGCGGGCGCCAATTTCGTTCAACCGAGCACCGTGATCCGCCGTCATCTGTCCCATTCGCATGCGGTCGAGGATGTCGCGGAATTCGTCCTCGGACTGGCGCATGACGTCGTTGAGTTCGACGACGCGCGGGTCGGCTTCGACCCACACCTTGGAATCGAAGAACCACGGCGACGGATAGTTATCGACGAGGTACTGCTTTTCGACGCCCTCCTTGAGCACGGGCGGAAGTTGATACGGGTCACCAAACATGACGACCTGAACACCACCAAACGGTTCGCCGCGACGCCCCCGTACCGCGCGAAGACGACGGTCGATCGCGTCAAGCAGGTCACACCGAACCATCGAAATCTCGTCGATGACAAGGGTGTCAATTTTTCGCAGCAACGTCCTCGCGTCGTCGGTTAGCGGATACATCTTGGTGTTCGGTGTCACCAGCCCAATCGGCAGGCGGAATAGTGAATGAATGGTTTGGCCACCGACCGCGAGCGCCGCCACCCCCGTCGGAGCACCGATGACGAGCGACTTTTCGGTTTGGCGAACAAACTCTTGCAAGAGCGTCGATTTTCCCGTCCCAGCTCGTCCCGTGACGAAGACATGCTCGCGCGTGGAGTCGATGATGTCCATGACATGCGCCTGTTCTGGCGTGAGGTCAAAGCTCATCGTGTCTCTCTCGGTCGGGTTTTCCAGAGTACCTGCCACCACTGACGGCAACCGTAGGCTGATGGGTATGTGGCGTAAGTTTCGCGATCCGCGAATCCTGGGGGTAGCGGGGCTGCTGTTGTCAGCCGTTGTTGTCCTCATACTCAACGCGACCATATTCTCGGCCGAAGCCTTTGTCATGCGTTATTTGACCGCACTCGATGACGGTCGAGGTGCCGATGTGGCGAACATGGTGTGGGGTCCGGCTGACAAATCCCATTACATCGTGGGCATGCCGATCAACTCGGACTCCCGCCCGCATCACCCCGTGATCATCGCGTCGACTGCATCGGGTGACAACGCGGTCGTCACGGCGCGTGTCGAACTCGCTGGCGTCGACACAACGGTCGATTTTGTTGTCGCCAAACAGTCGACATGGTCGCCGATCTCGTCGTGGGCGTTCGCGATGCGTCCCGTGGCCACAGTTACTGTTGACTCCACCGGAAACGCTGGGGCTTCCATCAACGGCGTGACGGGCACGCACGGCGGACTCGCCTATTTCCCCAGCATCGCCAGCGTTGACGCTCCTTCGCACTGGTTTACGACGACTCCGCAGTCCCTCGTCATCGATTCGATGGCGGTCGACTATCAAGAGTCCATCCAGCTTGAGCCTTCCGATGCGTTGTTCACCACCGTAGACAAAGCCGTGCATTCATATCTGGACGGTTGCGCCGCGCAGAAGACCCTCGTCCCCAAGGAGTGTCCGTTCGCGGGATTCTCGTCAGAGAAGATTGCCGCCGGTCCGACGTGGGAGATCGATTCGTATCCGACCCTCGAGATTTCACACACCGGCGGCGAGTGGGCGGTTACAGGAAATGGGAAGGTTCGTCTTCGTGTATCGCTCGTCGACTTTGCAACGGAGAAGACCACGAAATATTCGGAGCTGTTGTCCTACGTCCTGTCTGGCACTCTTGCCGACCTGTCCACAGACTCACCGCGACTCGTCGTCGTGAACACGGTCGAACGCTAGTCGCGCCCGGCGATTTTGCCCAGCATCCGGTTGTACGCCTCGAGTTCGGCGTCCCCGTCGCGCACCGCTTGACGATCGGAGCGTTTCGCTTCGCGCTCGTCCGATCGAATCCACGACAAAATGACGAGCCCCGAGAGAATGAGCGTCGGCAGCTCGCCGATTCCCCACGCGATTCCACCACCCGCCTGCTGGTCGACGATCGGGGTGTCCCCCCACGTGCGACCCATCGCCCCGAACCATTCCGGCAGAAGAAGACCTGTGCCGGTCATCAGCGAAAGCCCGAAGAATGCGTGGAAGCCCATCGTGGCCATCAGCAGAATCATGCGAACGGGATACGCGGTTCGGTGCGGGGACGGATCGACGCCAATGAGCGCCTGCACAAAGAGGTATCCGGACGTGAGGAAGTGCAGAACCATCCACTGATGTCCGAGGTGAGTCGTCGTCGCCCACGACAACAGCGGAGAGTAATAGAACACCATGAGGGACAGTGCGAAAACGACGGTCGAAACCAGCGGGTGCCCGACCAGTCCGACCCACTTCGAGTGCACGATCCCGAGGAACCATTCCCGCATTCCGCGCGACCCGTCCTTGCGAACCTCGATCGCCCTGGCGACGAGTGTCACGGGCGCCGCGAGGACAATTCCGACCGGAACCAGCATCGTCAGCAACATGTGTTCGATCATGTGGGCGCTGAACAGGTATTCGCCGTAGACGGCAACCCCGCCGCTCGTCGCGTACACGAGGATGCCCATCGCCCACACCCAGTGGATTGTGCGTGAGATTGGCCATTTGTCGCCGCGTGCGGCGAGACGTGCGACACCCCACACGTAGAAAATGGTGGTGACGACGGCGAACAGACCCCAGATGAGATCGATTTTCCAGAGCCCGAATGCGGTCTCCCACGTCCAAGGCGCGGGCACTGGGCTTCCGGTCAGTATTTCCGCAGGAGTCAGTTGGCCGACGAGTTCGGTGGAAACGGGAGGCGCTGTGCGTGCGAGCCCTGTCGCCAGACCGACCACGAAAACGAGGAGCGCCGTTTCGAAAGCGGCAAAGCCGATGACCCCCTTCGCCGTGTGAATCTTTGGCAGGATCGCGGTGCGCCAGCGGACACCCAGCAGTGCGAGCAGGACCGTAACGACGACCTTGAGTAGCACGATGATCCCGTAGGCCGAGACCAGCTTGTCCCACGAACCGATGCGCACAGCCGCGCTCGCGACACCGGTGACGGCAACGAGGGCGATCGACAACAACGCAATGGACGAATAGCGACGGAGCGTTGTTGCGCGGTCGGCTCCGGCCATCATCGCCACGATTGTCGCAACCAATCCACCCGTCCACATCGAGATGAATACGAGGTGCAACACGAGTGCGCTGACGGCGATCCCGTGGGTTGCGGTTCCGCCCGAGTGGCTCATTTCGGCAAACGGCCAGGCAATGGCGACGGCGACGAGGAATGCGGCGGCAATCCAGAACCACGACCGCGCCAACGCCACCATCAGCGAAACCACGACCGTCATTGCGGTGATGATGAGGAGCAGTTTTCCCAGCTCCGTTTCGCCGAAGAAGTACTGGATGCTCGCCTCAAATCCCGCGTCGAGTGAAGCGGGAGCGCCGTAGACGGTGAGGAATGTGCAGAAGGCGTAGGCGACCATGGATGCGGTCCACATGATTGATGCCCCGAAAACTAGTGCGTGGACGCGTTCGCTGGGCTTGCCTGGCGGCAACGCGAAGAGTCGCACCGCAAGCCCACCGATGACAAGGGCCATCGAGGTCGACACGAGGAACTTGGCGATCGGCAACCCCCACCGAACGAGCGCGCCGGGATCGGCGAGGAGTTCCTTATGTGCTGCGCCACCCAATTCAAGAGCGAAGCCCAGACCGAGCAACCCAACAACGAGAAGTCCGGCCGCCGCCAGAATTCGTTGCCTGCTCACACTCCGAGCCTACCGACCGAAATTGGGCAACAAAAAAGGGCGGAATCTCTTCCGCCCCTTCTCGTGAAAGCGTGAACTACTTGACAGCAGCCTTGAGCTTCGAACCAGCCGAGACCTTGACGCTCTTGGAAGCGGCGATCTGGATGGTGGCACCGGTCTGCGGGTTGCGACCCGTGCGAGCGGCGCGGCTGGTGCGGTCGAATGCGACCCAGCCGGGGATGGTGACCTTGTGGCCCTTGGCAACTTCGCCAGCAACCGTGGTGAAAAGGGCGTCCAGAACAGCGTTGACGCCAGTCTGGGTCTGACCGGTCTTAGCAGCGATTGCTGCGACGAGCTCGGATCGGTTCATTCGAGTCCTCCTGTAGTGACTTGATAGGGGGTGTGGCGTCAGTAGTTTCCTACGTCAACCGCACTTCACACTACCAAGAAGACTTCTTAACGCCCGGCAATTCGCCCCGGTGTGCCATTTCACGGAATCGGACACGAGAGATGCCAAATTTCGAGAGGAAACCGCGGGGACGACCGTCGATGGCGTCGCGGCCACGAACACGAATCGGCGAAGCGTCGCGGGGAAGCTTCTGAAGTCCGAGGCGTGCGGCCTCGCGTTCTTCGGGGGTCGACTTGGGGTCGACAAGTGCCTTCTTGAGTTCGAGACGCTTGGTCGCGTAACGGGCGACGATTACCTTGCGCTGTTCGTTACGCGCGATCTTGCTCTTCTTCGCCATGGTTAGCGCTCCTCACGGAATTCGACGTGCTTGCGGACAACCGG
>JBDLPW010000063.1:0-6465 GCA_039800905.1 Actinomycetota bacterium
ATGACGAGCGTCGATGCGACTGCGATCGACGTAACGATCACGCGAAATTGGTTCACTGTTCTCCCCGACAAGACGGCTAGGCAACCCCACAAGTCTATTCCGTGGGGTCGCCCTCACCGTCACATCGCGACGGCAGTGGTAGCGAGTTCGGGTTCCGTTTCGTCTCTTACCGAATCGGCGACTCCCGCGACGCGGCTGAACACTGACGTCCCCCAAAACAGGTCGTGGCCGATCGATTCGGCCTCGATTTCCACGGTTGTTCCGGTTCTGTCGTCGTTCTGCCAGTCGCGCACCTTGAGTCGACCCGTCAAGATGATTCGATCCCCCTTGGAAACGGACGGAACGGCGTTGATCGCGAGCTGTCGGAACGCGGTGATTGTGTACCAGTTGGTCGACGCATCGACCCACTTTTCGGCCGCTTTGTCGAATCGTCGTTGGGATGATGCGAGCCGGAAGCTCGTGATGGGCAGGCCCTCCGCGGTGACGACGTGTCTCGGCGTCGTTGCGATGAGTCCGGTGATGCTGATGGTGTCACTCATTGGCGTCTCCTGTTCTCGAGTGGCGAGCGCCGGTCCGAGTCGATGTCGAACCGACGCTCGTGACGAGAATCGCGCGAAAACGGCTCGCGCGTGACGCTTTCTCGGCAATCTGTGGAGAATTGCCGCGAGAGCTCAGCTGTGAACTACGCCTCGATGTACTGCGCGAACCCCGAGCGAACCTTGTTCACCTTGGGAACTGCGACTGCCAAGCAGTAACCCTGCGTCGGGTTCTTCGCGAAAAAGTCTTGATGGTATTCCTCGGCCGGATAGAACACCGTGAAGTCGGTGATTTCGGTGACGAGCCCGCCGTCCCACGTTTCCGTCGCACGGTCGAAAGCCGCCTCGAAAAGTTCGCGCTGGTGCGCGTCCGTCGGGTACATCGCCGAGCGATATTGAGTTCCGATGTCATTGCCTTGGCGGTTCAATTGACGCGGGTCGTGCATGGTGAAGAATGCGTCGAGGATGACGTCTGCGGGGATGACATCTTCGTCAAAGGTGACGGCAACCGCTTCCGCGTGACCTGTCGTCCCTGAGCACACGTCTTCGTATGTGGGGAATTCGGCGGAACCACCCGCATAACCCGAAACGACTTCGGTCACACCACGGAGAACGCGGTACGCCGCATCGAGACACCAGAAGCAACCGCCAGCCAGGTAAAACGTCGTCATGATGTCAGTCTAGGCGCACCCGATACGCTGTCGTTATGGCGTATGAAGCAGCACCCGACCGTTACGACCAGATTCCGTATCGACGTTCCGGTCGCAGTGGTTTGCTGTTGCCCCGCGTTTCACTCGGGCTGTGGAACAACTTTGGCGATGACCGCGACCGATCGGTGCAGCGCGAAATCGTCCTCCGCGCGTTCGACCGCGGTGTGACACACTTTGACCTCGCGAACAACTACGGTCCCCCGCCCGGAGCCGCCGAGCGCGTGTTTGGCGAAATCCTCTTGAGCGACCTCCGCCCGTACCGTGATGAACTCATCATCTCGTCCAAGGCCGGTTTCGATATGTGGGCAGGGCCATACGGTGAATGGGGTTCGCGCAAGTACCTGCTCGCGTCGCTTGACCAGAGCCTGGATCGACTTGGACTGGAATACGTCGACATTTTCTATTCGCACCGATTCGACCCCGACACCCCGCTCGAAGAGACGATGGGGGCGCTCGCAACCGCCGTCAATTCGGGTCGCGCGCTGTACGCGGGTATTTCGAATTACGACGAAGAGAACACGCGCAAGGCGTACGCGATCCTCGCGGACATGGGCGTTCCGTTGCTCATTCACCAGCCGCGATACAACTTCTTCGACCGACGCCCTGAAGAAGGATTGTTCGATGCTCTCGTCGAACTCGGCGTTGGAGGAATTGTGTACTCACCACTCGCGCAGGGGCTTGCGACGACCCGCTACCTCGACGGTATTCCTGGTGATTCACGTGTGCGCACCGCGCACTGGATTGACGAGTCGCGCATCACTGAGGAATACCGCGCTCACATCCGAGCTCTTGACGCAATCGCCCACGACCGCGGTCAAACGCTCGCACAGTTGGCGCTCACGTGGACGTTGCGCCACCCCGCCGTGACGAGCACCCTGATCGGCGCGAGTTCGGTCGAACAGCTCGATGACTCGCTCGAGGCGGCGACTGGAGCGCCGTTGACGGACACCGAAATCGCGGCCATCGAACCGCACGCCGTGCACCGACTCGTGGACAACTGGCTGTGAACCGCGCCTCAAACACGACCATCGGGTACCTCGCGTCGACACTCGGCGCTTTGCTGTTCGGACTCAACGGTGTGGTCATCAAGATCCTCATGGACGGAACTGGCCTGACCGGGTTCCAGGTGACACAATTCCGTGTTGCTGGTGCGGCACTTCTCATGGGCGCGACAATGCTCGTCATTGACCGTTCGGCACTGCGACTGCCGCGCGGCCGAGTCTTCCCCATCATCACTATGGGAGTCGCAGTTGCGGCCTTACAAGCGACATACGCAATCGCCGTCCACATCTTGCCCGTGGGAATCGCACTATTACTCGAGTACACGGCCACGCTCGCGGTCGCGCTCATCGCCTACTTCTTCTTCAAAGAACATGTCAAGGCTCGACTGTGGATTTCCATCGCGATGGTGTTGGCAGGGCTAGTCGTCGTCGCCGAAGTGTGGACTACGACGTTGGATCCCATCGGTGTCATGTGGGCGCTGCTGGCATCCGCAAGCCTCACTGCCTATTTCATTCTCGGAGAACGCCAGACTGGCGCAATGCACCCGATGGCGGTGGGTTTCTGGACGATGGTCGTCGCGACCGTGTTCTGGGCGTTCGGTTCGGGCTGGTGGCAGATCGACCCCGGCGTGCTCGTCGCGGATATCCCGTTGACCGCAGATCCATTCGGTGCGAGGGGCCCGGCGTGGGTTCTCATGCTCGTCAACATCGTCGTCGGGACCTTCTTCTCGTTCACGCTCAGCCTTTTTGCCATCAGCCGCCTCAAGGCAACGCGCGCAGGAATTGTCGCTACTAGCGAAATCTTGTTCGCATTCCTCTTTGCATTCGTATTGTTAGGTGAGACGCTGAATTTCAGCCAAGTCATTGGAGCCGTGGTCGTCCTCATCGGAATTGTCATCGCACAAACCGCGAGGGACGGACACGGGGTTGATGCCGACCTGGCACTTATCGCCGAGGAGAAGAAATGACCGAACTGTTTGACATTCCTGTTGTGAACGCGGACGGGACCGCAACGACTCTCGCCGAGCACCGAGGCAAGGTTGTCCTCATTGTCAATGTTGCATCGCGCTGCGGTCTTGCACCGCAATACGCCGAACTCGAAGCGCTCCAGAAAAAATACGCTGACCGCGGGTTTACCGTCCTTGGCTTCCCGTCGAACCAGTTCTTCCAGGAACTGAGCTCCAACGACGCCATTGCGCAATACTGCTCGACGACGTGGGGCGTGACGTTCCCGATTTACGATCGCGTGCGCGTCAACGGGCGTTCGCGGGCTCCGCTATACGCTGAACTGACGAAGACGAAGGACGAGCGCGGTATGGCCGGCAACATCCGCTGGAACTTCGAAAAGTTCCTCGTTCTACCCAGCGGCGAGATCAAGCGATTCCGTCCGACGACCAAACCGAACGACCCGGCAATTATCGAGGCGATCGAAGCGAATTTACCCCGCTAGTAAGCGGGCTGAACGCCATCTATCGGCGTGAAATTCAGAGGTTTTCGCGGTATTCTGTGAGTTCGTAATCGTTCCCAGAGTCGAGGACGGAACCCCACCCCGATGCGTGCCCTTCGAGCGCTTCAGAAACTCACGGAGTCCACACGGACCTCCGTCGGTTCGGGCATTCTCAAGGCTACGTCGGCGTCGCTCGCGGCAACCATTTTCCTATTTGCGACGGGCGCTTTTCTCACCGCAGAATTCCTCGCAGCTCCTGCCGCCGACGCGGCCTCGACTGCCGCGATCAACGTTGGCGCGACGTCTGTTCGCGTTGGACAATCCAACAACTTGGGAATATCACTCTCTGGGTTTTCCGCAGACGAGCAGGCGCAGACCTATCAGGTCACGCTCAAATATGTCAACGGTGCTGGTGTCGAGCAGAACAACGGAACGCTATCGGCAGACTCAACCAAGGGTGGAACTCTCATCACCGGCTACTCATCGTGGAGTGCGGCAAAAATTGGGTTCAAGGGCACCTACACGCAAATCAACAACACGCTTCAGACAGTGTCGTGGACGCCGTCTTCATCCGTGAGTGGCTTGACGCTTCGTATCGGACTCTCCGTCCAACCCGGAACCGGCAAATCGTACGACGCAAATACCGGCCACTATTACGAATACGTCGCATCGGGTAAGTCGTGGACCGCGGCGAAGGCCGATGCGGCGTCCCGGACCTTGTTCGGGCTAACAGGCTATCTCGCTCACATCACAAACCGAGCCGAGAACGACTTTGTCGCATCCGAGACAGGCGCGAGCAATATCTGGATCGGGGCAACTGATGCCTCAGTAGAAGGTCAATGGAGGTGGTCTGGCGCAACCATCACCGGTGAATCGGATTTCGTGTTTGGAACATACTCAAATTCGAACGGAACGACCAACTCGGCTACACCGTCCAGTACGGCATCGGGTTGGGGCGTCAACAGCTGGTACAGCGGCCGTTACGCGGGCTGGTCAAGTGGCGAGCCAAACAACTGGGGTGGCACCGAGGACTGCGCGGTGACAAACTGGGGTTCAAGTGGACAGTGGAATGACCTCGCCTGCACAGGTTTGAACGCCTACCTGGTCGAATACGGCGGTGCAGGTGGAACGTTCACTGGCCTGAACATCACCAAAGATGCGACGATGGGCGCGAGCAACGCGCAGGCAACGTGGACGTCGCCGTCATCTCCGACCACGTCGGCCACACAAGAATTCGGAATCTCATTCAACAACGACATCTCGGGTCTCGGTGCGGACGACTTCGTGAACCTGGGAACGGCGACCGATTGTATGTTCAGCCCCGCAGCGAGTTCCGCGACCGCATCCACGTCCGTCGCCGTCACCGTGTCGAACTGTTCATCGGGAACACTGCAGCCTAAATTCCTGGAAAACAGTGTCACCGTCGCTGGTGGAATTGTTATCCCCGCGGCAACAGCGAGCAGCATCACCATCAATGCCGGAGCGGTATCGTCGTCGAGCTCCACGGTCTCAACTAACCGCTCAAACGTTGTCATCGTCACTCAATCAGCCACGATTACCGTCACTCCGAAAGACGCGATCGGTCGTCTTCTGGGAACGGGCAAGACAGTCGTCATAACGAGCACGCGCGGAACCGTCGGAACTATCACCGAGCACGCGGACGGAACCTACACGGCGTCCGTGACGTCCGGGACGACGGGTAGCGCGACAGTGTCAGCATCCGTTGGCGGAATCACACTCGACACCACAATTGACCTCGAATTCGGAACAACCCCCAGTTTCAGTGACGGTTCGATTACCGCGGACGGTTCGCTGGGAATCGAATACTCGTCGGAGGTTGCCGCAAGCGGAACCCCAACTCCGACCTACAGCATCTACTCCGGCGCACTTCCCGAGGGGCTCACCCTCAACCCCGACACTGGCGCGATTACGGGAACACCGAGTGGCTACGGGATCTTCCACTTCGTCGTCCGCGCGACGAACTCGATGGGTTCAGCAGACACGACCAACCTCACACTGCACATCTACAGCGCCCCCACCTACCGAAGCGCGGCGAATCTGCCAACGTCCGTCCAGAAGAACGGCGCGTACGAGGGGTACGTCACGTTTTATGGAAGCGTCACGAGTTGGGGAATTGTCCCGTCGGGGATCACCGAGACCGCCACCGTGCATGATTCCTTGCCAGCTGGCTTGTCGATTAACCCCGACACAGGGCTGATCACTGGATATGCCACGGTGCCGGGAACTTACAGATTCGTCGTTCGTGCGTACTCACCTGACCCGACGTCGTACGGCGATTCGAGCATCCGCACTATTGAAGTTCGCGAGAGCCCGTCGTGGTCCGACTCGTCCATCGCGACAAGCGGACAGTACGCGATCGCTTACTCGGACGGGGTTACCGCGAGCGGGTATCCCGCGCCCCAATACACGTGGAGCGGAGACACCCCGAGCGGTCTGAATCTCGACGTTGACACTGGTGCGATCACGGGAACACCGACCGAGGCGGGTACTTTCACCTTCACGATCACCGCGACAAACTCGACCACGAGCATCACGACGACCAAGACAATTACGATCTCGCGTGCGCCGTACTGGACCGAAGCGGGATACGGCATCTCGAGCCGTGCTGTGTTGAACGATCCCTATAACGACACCATGTATGCGGGCGGAAGTCCAACCCCGACGTACACGATTGATTCCGGTGAGCTTCCGACGGGGCTCGAATTGTCGTCAGACGGTCACATCACGGGAACCGCTCGTGAAACTGGAAT
>JBDLPW010000064.1:0-14254 GCA_039800905.1 Actinomycetota bacterium
GTGAGGTGTGGCTGCGCGCTCGCGCGCGTTCCTAATCCTCGACGGAACGCTTCGCCGAGACGGCGAGAACGGTCACCAACGCGATTCCCCATTCCGACAACGCACGGCTTTCCGTCAAAGACTGTACGAGGATGATCGTGGCGAGCGCGACCGAAATGAGCGCGGAGTGGGTGGCGTTGGGAAGCGAACTGCGTCGCCACCAGCGCCACACGAGCACGGCGAGGGCAACAGCGAACAGCGCGACACCGATGAACCCGACCTGCATCGCGAGGTCGAGCCACACGTTGTGTGCCTGAGAGACCCGAATGTTCCGGATCGCGTGAATGGAGAACCAGCCCTCCCACGTCGGCCACCAGCCGACGAAACCAAACCCGGTGATGGGGCGAACCGCGATGCGCTCCGATACGGCCGACCAAATGTCGAAACGGTGGGTCATGTCGGCGGACTTCCCAAGCAGTTTGGCAAACGCCGGCCAGTGCGTGAGGGCGTAAGCCACCGCACCGAGTCCAGCCGCCACGGCTGCACCGATAGTCCATTTCGCGATCTGACCGGGGCGGCGAGCAAGCCACGCCAACGTCCACACCGCGACGACCGCGACGAAGGCGAGCAGGACCGTGCTCGAACCCGTGCGGGCGAACACGAAAGCGGACAGCGCGACATCGAAAATGATGATCGGTCGGCGAGGGCGTTCCGCAAGTCGAACGAGCGCGATCGCGAGCAACAGAACGCTCAGTGCGCCCAGCAGGTTTGCGTTGCCGACAATCCCCTGAATTCGGGCGGTCGGTTCAAAGAACCACCCGCGACACCAAGCCAGTTCGATGGATGTGCCGGCGGGGGCGTTCATGCCAACTGGATAGAGAGGAGTGCCGGACAGTGCGACGGCAACCTCGAACACAATCGACGCACCGAGGATGGTGCGCAGGGCGCTCGCCGCGCGGCGGTACAACAGCTGAAGCGGCTGCACGACCGTGAGGGCGACGCCGATTCCGACTGTGAGAAGGAATCCCATCGTCAATCCCACAGAACTCAGTGCATACGGCGACCACGTCGGCGAAATCGCAATCCAGGCCAAAATTGGGATGAATGTGCGCGGCAGTACGCGCCAATTCACCGACCGAGTGACGAGGATTGCGATAGCCCACGCGGATGCGGCGAGTGCGATGACGACCCAACCGGCGACGGTAAATAGATTGCGATAGAAGTCGCCAGCGAAAAGTACAGTGAGCACCGCGATAATCAGTGTTTCGCTCGCCAGTATCCGCTTCATGCTGGCTAGCCTAGATGGGAGGCGGAGGTGTTCGTGTGTTCGAGATAACCAACACTCCGCGACCCTACGCATGGGGCTCAACGTCGGCGCTCGCGGAATTGCGCGGAGTATCGCCGTCCGGCAACCCCGAGGCGGAGATTTGGTTCGGCGACCACGAGGGAAGCCCCGCAACCCGTGTCGACGACGGTCGCACGCTCGGTCAGTGGGAGGCGGACACGGGGAGCTCCGAGCTGCCGTTCCTACTCAAAATCCTCGCAGTCGCAACACCGTTGTCGATTCAGGTTCACCCCACTCGCGAGGCGGCCCGAGCCGGTTTCACTCGTGAAGACCTCGCAGGTATCCCTTTGGATTCACCGACGCGCAATTACAAGGACGCCAACCACAAACCGGAAATTATTCGTGCCGTCACCGAATTTTCCGCGCTGAGCGGTTTCCGCCCACCATCGGACCGAACAGCTGTGCTCGAATTCCTTGTCAGCAAATCTGTTGCCGGCGCCGCCGAACTTGCAGAAGCACACACCATCGGATTGCGAGAGGTCGTCGAACGAATCGTTCGTCATGACCCAAGTGCGGTGTCTGTCGCTGCCGCACTACTCGGGACAATCCCCGACTCCGGATCCGCGGTCATCGATGATGCGATTGCCACGGCACAAACGGTCGCACGCGCCTTCCCGAGCGACCCCGGCGCAACGCTTGCGTTGTTGCTCAACCACATCGTTCTCTCACCGGGGAAGGCGCTCGCCGTTCCCGCAGGCACCGTTCACGCGTACCTCTCCGGCGTCGGCGTGGAGGTCATGGCATCAAGTGACAACGTGCTTCGCGGTGGGTGCACTGCCAAACACATTGACGCGGACGAGTTCCTGTCCGTCGTCGACTGGGATGAACGTCCGGCCGAGCTCATCACGCCCGACATCGATGGGCCGATCGCCCGACTTCGTGCGTCGTTCGACGACTGCCAGCTCATCGACATCTCCGTCGAGGGAGATGTAACCGTGTCGGTGTCGACTCCCGCCATCGCTCTCGTGATTGACGGCGTGGTCACCCTCGCGTCAGACTCGCAACTGCACTTGACCCCCGGCCGCGCCGCGTTCTTAGAACCGTCCGATGTGCCGATTCACGCGTCGGGACGAGGGATTCTCGTCGTCGCAACCCGCGCGGAATAAGGGAAGTTCGGCGCGACACGCCCACCCTGAAAAAGTGTCGCCGTCAACTTGACTATTGCGAATAACAGCGGTGTAATTATCGAAGCACTTCATCCAACGGAGGACCTTCGATATGACTACCTACACCAACGACGTTCCGGGTAACTGGTTCGAAGACCCGATTCTCCGTGGAGTCCCCGGCACCGCCGGCGAGGTCGTTGGTGACGACAACCCACTCTCATGGCAGGCGGACGCACTCTGCTCGCAGACCGATCCCGAAGCGTTCTTCCCCGAGAAGGGCGGTTCGACCCGCGACGCCAAGCGCATCTGCTCGCAGTGCACCGTCCGCGATGAATGCCTCGAGTTCGCCCTCGAGAACGACGAGCGTTTCGGAATTTGGGGTGGCCTGTCCGAGCGCGAGCGTCGCAAGTTCCGTCGCCGCGCATAACCGACAGGTTTTCACCAGGTGTCGCGTGACAACGTCGCGGTCGTCGTAGTCGTACGACGACACCCCGACCGACTCCGCACCGTCCTTGACGCCGCGCGCGCTCACGTCCCTGGCGGTGCGATCGCCATCGCCAACTGCTCGGGCACCGAGATTTCCGAGACGAACGGTGTCGCAATCGTCACTGCTCCCGGGAGCACTTCGCTGTCCGACGCGGTTTCTCTCGCGTTGGCCGGTCGCGCATCGGAACTCGTCTGGATTCTGCGCGATGACACGGTCCCACGCCCCGGCGCGTTGGCCGCATTGTCGGCGGTCATGGACACCAGCCCGTCCGTCGGGGTGGTCGGACCGAAGCAGCTTGATGCTGACGCACCGATCGAATTGCGCGAGATGGGTGAATCAATTTCGCGCTCGGGGTTCGCGGTGCAGTTGGCCGAACGCGAACTTGACCAAGGCCAGTACGACCGCCGCAGTGACGTTCTTGGTGTCGGCGAGGCGGGAATGCTCGTTCGGCGATCCGTGTGGGACGCGCTCGGGGGATTCGACCCCGCGCTGGCACTGGTCGACGGGGCACTCGATTTCTGTTACCGCGCGCGTGCCGCCGGTCACCGTGTTGAAGTCGTTCCGAAGGCGGTCATCGAGACCGGCGATTCATCGTTGGAGTCGGTGCTCGGCGAAGTTTCAACCGCGCGCGAGGCGCGTGAAGAGGCGAAAGCTCGCGCCCACCGAGTCCTCGCCTATATCCCGGCTCTTTTGGCTCTTTTTCGGGGTTTCACGCTTCTGTTTGGTGCTTGTGCACGCGGTGTGACCCGTTCAGTTCGAAAGAAACAAGCACCGTTCGCCGAGTTCGCAGGAATCGTCGCTGGCGTTCTTCGAGTCTCGGCAATCGCATCATCTCGCCGTGCAATCGCACGAATCACGACGCAGCCCATTGATCGTGCGCGACTCTTCGTCACCCGCACCGAGATGACGCGCCGACGCGCACTCGAGCGCGACGCGGCGCGTGCGGCGATTGAGGCGCTCGACACCGAACCGCGACTCGGGTTTGGACAGCTTGGTTGGTGGATGACGGGTGCCGCCATTCTCGTTGGTTTGGTTCTCGGTAAGGACTACCTCGGCGCACCCGCACTGAGCGGCGGGGGTCTGTTGCCGGTTTCCGACTCAATCGGAAGTGTCTGGTCAATCGCTGGGGCAACCTGGACTCCCATCGCCGGCGGAATCGCCAGCGCGCCGGACGGTTTCGGCGTTCTTATCGCCGCCTTGACGTCCTTGACGTGGTGGGATCCGAACCTCGCGATCGTCGCGTTGTGGTTGCTCGCAGTCCCACTGTCGTTCGTGGCCGGGTGGATCGGTGCCGGTTCCGTCACCGTTCGATCGTCGACGGCGTTCGTCATTGCGACGGGATGGACCCTATTGCCGTCTCTTCACATCGCGCTGGCGGAGGGACGCATTGGCGCGGTTCTTGCACACATTGCCATCCCGCTTGCGATCCGTGCACTGCTCGGTCGCGGAACGGTTTCCGCCGGATGGTTCGCGCTGCTCACTGCGGTGATCTGGGTGTCGGTGCCCGCTCTGGCCCCCGTCCTCGTTCTCGCCGCCGTTGTTCGCGCCATCTCTGGCCGTCCCGCCATTCTCGTCGCACTCGTCCCCGCAATCTCACTGGAATGGCCGCGAATTCTGGACGCGCTGTCGACCAACCCGTTGTCGTACTTCGCAGACCGCGGTGTCCCCGTCGAGTCGGTTAACCCGCCGGTTGACCTGTGGCGCCTGTGGCCGACCACACCGACCATTCCATTCGTGAACAGTTCCGTCTCGAGTCTCGTGGTGCTGGGCGTCGTCGCCGTGTTGCTCATCGCCACAGTCATCGCATCACTGACCACGGGAATGCGACTCGCGGTCATGACAATCGCGGGTGTTGTGGGTCTCGGGATTCTCGCCGTTGTCGGCTCGCTCGACCTTGCCCACATCGCCGACCAGAGCGTCACACTGGCCCCTGGTGCACTGCTCGACCCGTTGTGGTTCGCCCTGCTCGCGGGCGGTGCAATCGCGGGAACGTCACTCCGCGTTCTGCGTCCGTTTGCAGTACCTGTTCTCATTACGGCGTTGTCCGTTGCGTCCGTCACAGCGATCGCGGCACCGTGGTTGGGGGGCTCGCTCGTGTCATCGTCCCCCGTCCGAACGGTTCCTGCCTACGTCGAAGCGGAAACTCGCGACAAGCCGGCCGCCGGCACCATCGTGATAACCCCGCGCGACAACGCAATCGTCGCGGAATTACAACGGGGCAGCGGCGACACCTTGACGGACTGGACAGCCACCGCCGCCACGCGACGTGCGCTTGATTCCGCCGAGACCGCGGTTGCGACCCTCGCCGGAAACCTCATCGTGGAAAGCGGGTTCGACGTCCTCGCCGCCGCAGACGATCTCAACGTTCGATTTGTGTTGCTCAAGGCACCGCCGACGAACCCCGCAGTGTCGGCCATTGCATCTCACACGGGACTCGAACAGGTGGGACAGACCTCCAACGGGGTTCTCTGGACGGTCGACAACTCGGTTGATGCCACGGAAACACACCCGGGTCGCAATTGGCTGTATCTCGGTGTCGCTGGACTGGCATTCCTCGTCGCGCTGGGCGCGGCGGTGCCCACGTCACTTCCTCGTCGCCGACTCGGCGACGACGAGCTCGTCCTCAACACGGAGGAGCCCGATGCCTAACATTCGTTCCGTTGTAGCCGCCGCCACGACCGCCGTCGCCTTCGGTGCCGGCGCCGCCGTCGTCCTTGTGGGCAACGTCGGCCTTACGCTCGCGGCGCCGTCGGTGTCGACCGTTGTCGAGCCGGTTGCAGTTTCGCGCAACCTGGTCTGTGCAGGCGACGTCCTCGGAGCCGCAGGAGACGGATCCGGTTGGTACGTGATGGCGAATACGACCGTCAAGATTTCGGGCGGTTCCGCTTCGGGCGAACTAACCAACGACACCACCACGAACGGCACGGTTGTGTCGTACGACACGACGCCAGACGCCGTTGCTGCGACGGAATCGTCATCGGCCAAGACCGATGCGGTCGCCGGCTACCTGGCGGCCGAGTGCGGGGACCCGACGAACAGTCAGTGGCTTGTCGGTGGCAGCACGATGACCGGCCGAGATGGTGTCGTGACGATTTCGAATGCGGGATCGGTCGATGCGACCGTCGATCTCGAATTCTGGGGGGCGGACGGTCCTATCAGCGCGCCGGCCGCTTCTGGTCTTGTCATCCCAGGACACTCGCAAAAGTCGTATTCGCTCGCGGGGTTTGTCCCCAACGAAGCGTCTCCCGTAGTTCATGTGACGAGCAACGGTGCTGCCGTCTGGTCGACTCTTCAGGTCTCGACGATTCGCGGTTTGACGCCCAGTGGCCTCGACCGAATCACCGGAGTTTCAGGCCCCTCCACCTCGGTTGCGGTTCCCGTCGTTCGCGAACCGTCTGAAGCCGAGATTGGAGCATTGCGCAGCGGCGTCGACACAGGTGATCTGGGAACAAGCCTGCGACTGTTGGCGCCTGGTGACACGGACACGGTTGCGTCCATTTCGATCGTGATGCACGACGGGTCAGCACCCGTCGAACTTCAGGCGGAACTGAAGGCCGGTTCGGTGTTCGAAGTCCCGCTCGAGGAACTCGCAACCGGAGACTTCTCGGTATTTGTGACCTCACCCGAGCCCGTCCTCGCGTCCGTCCGATTCTCGTCACACTCGACGAGCAGTTCCGTGACGGACTTCGCGTGGGCGACGGGCGTACCGGCGACGATCGGTCCCGCGACGGGTTACTCGCCGGCATCGGACTCGACCCTCGCAATTTCGAACCCAGGTGACTCGGCAATTTCAGTCACGATCGTTGCATCGGGTCAGGAAGCGACGGTCAACATTCCGGCCATGTCAACCCAAGCGGTGATTGTCGGTCGCGGAGTCGTCCGGGTCGAGGGCGATGAACCGTTCGCCGCAAGCCTGCTCGCTGAAACTGCACGCGGTGTCGCTGTGGTGAAGTTGCCGACCGAACCGCTTGGCGCCCGTTCGGTGACGGTCATCGCTCACTAGGAGTGCGGAAAATATCGATTCGGGGCGAAATCGTACGGATCGTCACCGACGAGTTCGGCAATCGCCTCGATCACCGCGGATTCAATGTTGTTACGGCGGTGCCACTCGTCGTCCTTGTGCAACTTCGTCATGCGTTCAATGGGCAATCGGTACACAATGACGCGATTTTCTGCCGGTATCACCGTCCACATGCGCGGTAACCCGTCGGCGAGTTCACCAGACGGTAACAGCGCCATCTCGACTCGTACCTCGTTCATCTTCGCTGACTGAACATCGCACAAGTAGTTGATGACGTCTTTGGCGACGTCGACGAAGAAGCCGTTGCGTCCGCCCGAATCGACTGCCGCGATTCCACGAACGTCTGAACGCGGAGGGCGTCCGTGACGGGAACCAGCGCGGTCAGAACTCATGAGTCCAGCGTAGCCACCCGCGGTAACCTAGTCAGGCTATGAGTCGGCCGTGCAGAAAACCGGGGTGCTCGCGTGACGCGTCCGCGACGCTCACGATGGACTACAACTCCAAAGTCGCCGTGGTCGGGCCGTTGAGCCCAACACCAGATCCCACTGCGCTGGACCTCTGTGTTCCACACCAAGCCGCATTTTCCGCCCCGCAGGGGTGGAAATTGGTGCGGTATCGTGAACGGAACGAGGGAGGCTAGCTATGGCCATCGATTTGACGCGCATCGTCAAGACGTATGACGTTCGCGGCCTTGTGGGCAGCGAACTGACCGAGGACGTCGTCGAAGCCCTCGCAGCCGCCTTCATCGATGAGATCGACGCAGCCGGACAATCAGTAGTCGTTGGTCACGATATGCGGGACTCCTCGCCGCTCTTTGCGGAGGCATTTACGCGTGGGGCGACTGCGCGTGGAGCGTCCGTCGTCAGCATCGGTCTCTGCTCTACGGACATGACGTACTACGCTTCGGGCGCATGGAACATGCCGTCGGCTATGTTCACCGCGTCTCACAACCCCGCCACCTACAACGGCATCAAATTTTCGCGCGCATCCGCCGAGGCGCTCAGCCTCGACTCGGGACTGGCGGCGGTTCGCGACCGTGCCGCGGTCTACCTCACGGACGGTATTCCGACGGTTGACATCCCTGGCACCGCGTCCACCAGAGACGTGATGAGCGACTATGCGACATATCTGCGCGGCCTCGTTGACCTGGCGAGCATTCGACCATTGAAAATTGTCGTCGACGCAGGCAACGGTATGGGTGGCATGACGGTTCCCGCCGTGCTCGGCGAGGCGGCTGGACTGGCCGGTCTGCCTCTTGAGATCATCCCGATGTACTTCGAGCTGGACGGCACATTCCCCAATCACGAGGCAAATCCGCTCAATCCGGACAACATCGTGGACCTGCAGAAAGCCGTAGTTGCGCACGGGGCGGATGTCGGACTCGCGTTCGACGGTGACGCTGATCGGTGTTTCGTCGTCGACGAACGTGGCCAGCCTGTCTCTCCCTCCGCCGTGACCGCCATCGTCGCGGTCCGGGAAATCGCACGGGTGAAGTCAAAGGGCGAATTGTCGATCACGGTTCTGCACAACCTCATCACGTCGCTCATCGTGCCCGAGACGATTCGCGCGGCGGGCGCTCGGCCCGTTCGAACCACCGTCGGTCACTCGTTGATCAAGAAGGTCATGCGCGAGACCGGCGCGGTGTTCGGAGGCGAGCACTCCGCTCACTACTACTTCCGTGATTATTGGAGTGCCGACAACGGAATGCTCGCGGCGATGCACGTGCTTGCGGAATTTGGGACGCAATCGAAGCCGCTGTCCGAATTCGCCGCCAAGTATTCGCCCTACGTGCAAAGTGGTGAGATCAATTCGCGCGTTGACGATGTCTCCGGCGCACTCGATCGACTGCGCGATGCGTTCGCCGGCCGTGGCGGTTTCGACACCCTCGATGGACTCACCGTGTCGGGCGGTTCGCTCGATGACGATGCGCTGCCGCCCGAGCCCGGAGAGGTTCGGAATTTCTGGTGGTTCAACGTTCGCGCGTCGAACACTGAACCGCTCGCGCGCCTCAATGTCGAGGCGGGCACCGCTGAGCTGATGGAACAGGTGCGAGATGAAGCTCTCGCCATCATTCGGCAGAATGAGACGGTCAACTAGTGCCGAACGGAGGTGCAATGAACCCGAAGATTCTCGTCGTCGACGATGACCCCGGAATCGGTGAGGTCGTGCAGTTGTTCCTCCGTGCCGAAGGGTTCGACACGCGCGTGGCGACAAGCGGCCCCGAAGCGTTGACCACATTCGACGAATATCAACCGAACCTCGTCTTGCTCGACCTCAACCTGCCCGGTCTCGACGGGATCTCGGTGTGTCGAGCAATTCGCGAGACGTCGGGAACGCCGATCGTGATGTTGACCGCCCGCACGGAATCACAGGACATCGTCGCCGGTCTTGAGGCGGGCGCCGACGACTACGTGGAGAAGCCGTTCAACGAGAAGGTCCTTGTTGCGCGCATCCGTGCGTGTATGCGTCGACCGGTTCCCGCGACGGTGGACACGCTCGACGTAGGGGACATCACGATCGATCTGCGCGGTCACGGTGTTTCGCGTGACGGCCGCGCCATCTCGCTGACACCTCTCGAATTCGAGTTGTTGCACACTCTCGCGGCGAACCCTGCTGAAGTCTTCACCCGTGAAGCGTTGCTGGAGAAGGTGTGGGGCTATCAGTACAAGGCGGACACCCGACTCGTCAACGTTCATGTGCAGCGCCTTCGCTCCAAGATCGAGCTCGACGTCGACGATCCCAAAATCATCGTCACGGTTCGTGGAGTCGGTTATCGCGCAGGTGAAACGCGCTCGCGATGAATCCGGTGCGTCGACTCGTTCGACTCGTTCAAACGAGCCTGCGAACCTCACTGCGACTTCGTATGATGGCGGCGTCGGTCGCACTGTCGGCGATTGCCGTCGGCCTGATTGGTGGTGTTCTGTCGTACACGATTCAGCGCAACCTGTTTGAGTCGCGTCGAACCGAGTTGATCGCCGAAGCTGGCGCCGTGGCGGGCAACGTCCAAGCCGTGTTCGATGGCGCACGCGATGTCGACGGCAATATCGACATCGAGAAGGCGAATTCGGCGGCGCAAACCACCGTTCGGTCGACGACGAATTCTCCCGGAATGGTCGGGTTCGCGATTCTGCGCGAATCGGGGCAGTCGACGGAAAACGTGCTCGCGAGCACCGCGTCGATCGGTTTCCCCATTGATTCGGTGAGCGCCGAGCTGCGCGACGCGATTCTTGCCGACCGAACGTCGGTGCACTATCAATCGGTCGAATTGACGGACGGTCAGCCCGGAATTGTCGCCGGCGCGAACATCGATGTGCCGACCGCGGGTCGGTACGACCTGGTGCTTGTGTATGACCTGTCGGACGTGCAGGACAACCTTCGGTTCGTGCAAAGCGCCCTCGTGCTCGGCGGGGTGTTCTTCATCCTCGTCACCGGTTTCATCGTGTGGACGGTTACGACCCGCGCGATCCGCCCGATCGTGACCACCGCTCAGACCGCAGAACGATTCGCGCAGGGCAATCTCGGTGAACGAATCGAGGTCGACGGTGAGGACGTGTCCGCAACTCTCGCAGAATCGTTCAACCGAATGGCGGAAGCTATCGAAGGCCAGATTACGAGGCTCGCGACTCTGTCGACCCTGCAACAGCAGTTCGTGTCTGACGTTAGCCACGAACTGCGCACGCCGCTGACCTCGATCAAATTGGCGGGCAACATGATCTTTGCGAAGCGCGACGAATTTGATGCGGATACCGCACGGGCCGCCGAAATCCTGCACCAGCAGTTGGAAAAGTTTGAAATCACACTGAGTGAGCTGCTGGAACTCTCGCGATTCGATGCGGGTGCGGCCGAATTGGAAATCGAGCCAACCGCCCCCGCGAGTATCGTGGCGTCGAGCATCGACGCGGTACAAGTTCTGGCGCGCGATCGGGGTTCAGAGATTCGTTTGCACGCGCCCGGAGGGCACAGTCCGGTCGAGATGGACCAGCGACGCGTCCGTCGAATTCTGCAGAACTTCCTCGCGAACGCGATCGACCACGGCGAAGGAAACCCAATCGATGTGTGGGTTGACTCGTCGTCGACCGCCGTTGGAATCGCTGTGCGCGACCACGGAATCGGAATGACCGCCGAGCAGTCCGCCCGTGTGTTCGACCGTTTCTGGCGCGCCGACCCGGCCCGCGAGCGACGAACGGGGGGTACCGGACTCGGACTCGCCATCGCCCTCGAGGACGCTCACCTGCACGGTGGAACCATTGACGTGTGGGCCGCGCCGGGGGAGGGCGCCTGTTTCCGGTTGACCATTCCGCGTGACGGAGCACACAACCCGACCTCGCCCGTTGGACTGCCACCCGAAGCGGAGGTGGATGATGCGTAAGTGGGGAATCATTCTCGTCGCACTGCTTCTCGCAGGCTGCACCAACCTGCCAACGAGCGGTCCGGTTCAGGTTGGTGGTCCACTCGACACCGCCGACGACACGCTTGTTCAGTACCTTCCGGCGGGGCCGGCTGCGGGCGCCACCCAGCAGGAGATCATCGACGGGTTCATTGCCGCCGGCGCGGCCGCACAGGACGACTACCGTGTGGCGCGCTCCTTCCTCACCGACGACTTCGCTGCAGCGTGGAATCCACAGCAGGAGTCCGTGGTTCGTGGCCAGACCTCATCGATCTCGGTCGTCGGTAACGCGACCGCTCGCTTCACAACGGACGTATCGGCTCGAATCACCGGCGGCGGGTTCTATTCCGTGGAGGAATCGGGCACGTCGCAGTCATTCGAGTTCGGCATGGAACAGGTGAACGGTGAGTGGCGAATCTCCAGCGCCCCCGACGCGGTATTCGTCAGTCAGGCAACGTTCGCCTCGACCTATCAGGCGTTCACGGTCTATTTCTACAACGCGACGAGGACGCAGTACGTCCCCGACGTGCGTTATTTCCCCCGCGCGGGCGACCCTGTGACCGACGTTGCCCGTGCCGTCGTCGCCGGACCGAGCGAGTTCCTGCCGTACGCGACAACCGCGTTCCCCGACGCGTCGACTCTCGTGGCAACACCGGTCGATGTTGTCGACGGCCGTGCGATGGTGGACGTCAGCGCGGATGTTCTGGATTCAACCCCCAACGACCAACGCGCGATGCTCGCACAGTTGACAGCAAGCCTCGATGCAATCTCAGGTGTGTCGAGCGTTTCGTTGACAGTCGACCGCTCGATCCTCGCTATGTCCGGGGGAGTCGAGCCGAACGCGACGGTGGAGCCGCTCGTCAACGACAACCCGCTCGCAGCAGTTGACGGCAGTTTCGGGTACATCTTCGGAAGCACCGTCGAGCCGATCGGGCGATTGGGAGACGCGATCATGGCGCTCAAGCCCACGTCGGTTTCCTATCACGACACCGGTGTCGCTGCGGTAGGCACGAGCAAGGGCGTGTACTTCGTGGGCGATTCCCAGATTCGCGTCTCGAAGACAAAATCAGCGGTGCAACCGCAAATCGACGGCAGCAACGCGGTGTGGTGGGTGTCTCCGGGTGACACCTCGGTTATTCAAGTCCACACGAGCGGACAGGCTAAGACCTTCACGGGACCGTGGGGTGACTCTGGACGAATCGTGTCGCTCGAAGTTTCTCGAGACGACGCGCGGTTGGCGATCGGGGTCAACACGACTTCCGGACCGAGGCTTTACGTCGCGTCAATCGGGCGCGACGGCAAGGGTCACTTGTCCGAGATCGGCGGTTTCCACCGCCTCCCCATCCAGGGCAAGGTGTTGGTGGACCTTGCGTGGGCGGACGCAACGAATGTCGCGGTAATCTCGCAGACTGCAACCGTCTCGTACGTCGAGTTGGCCTCGATCGGTGGGGTGACCACAACAATGGGGCAACCGCTCAAGCCCGTGAGCATCGTCGGCGGAAACGGCCGCGCGGAACTCGTCGTGCGCAGCTCCGACGGTGAACTCTGGCAGCCGCGCGCCGGAGGCTGGCAGGCGATCGGTGTCACGGTCGACTTGCTCGCAACACAGCACTAAGCGGCCTTATCCACCGATCTGGGTTTCGGCCCGGAACGGCTGACAGCGAGCTCGACAATCGGTTCATGTGGTGGCATCTCGTTATCGATGCGCGTTGCGTCGTCTGTGGATCCGGCGGGACTTACCTGTGCGTTGGTTGTCGCACGCGGGCACTGGGTGGACGAATAAAAACGGTCATTGACGGTGTTCCTGTTCTCGCACTCGGTGCATATGCAGGTGAATTACGTCAGGTCATCCGCGCTGCCAAGAATTACAGAGCGCGCGGCATAGTGGACGACATTCGGGAAGACATTCGCGAATTAGCGGAGGCAGCACCGCGCGGAGCCGTCGTTGTTCCGGTCCCCTCGTCCCGTGACGGATTGCGTCGCCGCGGTTACGGTTTGGCCGCATCGATCGCAGGAGCGGCTGGAATGCGAACCGCTCGAGCGCTTCGACTTCTTGACGGTAGGTCCCAACGCGGACTCGGCGCCACAGATCGCGTGCGCGAGCGGTTGATGAGCGCTTCCCGCGTCAATCACCCAATCGTTGTGGTCGATGATGTCGTCACCACCGGCTCGACGATTCGCGCATCGATTCGAGCTCTTCGTGCCGTTGGAAACGACGTCGCTTTGGTGCTGGTGTTGGCAATTGTTCCGAATCGTGTGTCTTCACTACCGAAACCGCGTGAACGGGTCTAGTGTTACAGCCACACAAGTAGGCGTGACCCTCGCCTCCGGTGAGGCGAGTGGCCACCGGACAAGGAGGGTGTCATGGACATCACGATCACGGGCCGCAACATCACCATTAGCGACCGATTCCGAGATTTTGTGTCGGAGAAATCGGATCGCATCGCCCACATCGACCCTCGCACCGAGTCGCTCGAAGTTCGCGTCTCGCGTCACCTCGACCGCAATGGCAATCACGGTGACGATCACATCGAACTGACGCTGCGCGGGCACGGGGTCATCATTCGAGCCGAATCCGGAGCGGGCGACAAGTACGCGGCGTTCGACGTCGCCATCGACAAGCTGATCGAGCGCGTCCGTCGTGCCAAAGATCGCCGCAAAATCCACCGTGGCGGAGGACACCACATGATGGGACTGAGCGAGGCGACAGCAACGAAATTCCTCGAACCCGTCATCGACCAACTCGAATCGGAAGAGGAAGGTCACGAAAACCCGATTGTCATTCGGTCCAAGGTATTTGACGCCACTCACATGACCGTGGAAGAGGCCGTTGACCACATGGAACTCGTCGGCCACTCGTTCTTCCTGTACATCGATTCGGAGACCGGATTGCCATCCGTCGTCTATCGCCGCAAGGGCTGGACGTACG